>CAYZUX010000106.1:0-19477 GCA_964481775.1 uncultured bacterium
GTCAAACTCCTCATGCCGCCCCGGCTTAGCCGGGGGAACTCCTTGAATGGTTTAGATAATACGAATATTCTGTTAAACGAATTTTCTTATACAATTCCGAGAAAGGATGCGGTTATATTGGTGAAAGACTCTGACCTGAGAAAGAAGGCTGATCTACTGAAAGTCCTCGGAAATCCAACCAGATTAGCCATACTTAATGACCTTCGGATGGGAGCCAAATGTGTCTCGGACATTGAGGATCTGCTTGAGATCCGACAGGCAAACGTTTCACAGCATTTGGTGATTCTCCGGCGTGAAGGTCTGGTGGATTATCACGAAGATGGGAATCTCCGGTGTTATTACTTGACAAAACCGGATTTGGTGACTGCAATCTTCCGCTTCCTTTCAAAAGATTATCCACGCAAATCACGATCCGTGGTTGCAGTACGTCGTGAAGGTAAGTTGCGTAGAGAGAAACACAATGATGGTTGCACCTGAAATTCCTTTACTCCGAAACAAGTACTATATGAGCCCTTCAGTTTTCCTGCCAGCTAATCTTCTGAGAGAGGCTCGGCGCCAGAAGTCCTCTCCTGAGGGAGAGGTGCCCGGAATCTGTATCCTGGATCCGGATGGTGACCTTGTCCGGTTTCTGCAGACTACTGGACAGATATCGATTTGCCGTCATTGGGCCTGTTACCATACGGACCTTTATGAGTTCGAACAGGAAGGCATTCGATATGGTATTATTGGTTGTGCTGTAGGAGGATCATTCGCTGTACTCCTTGCCGAGCAACTCTTTGTTTCCGGTTGTGAACTGCTGATCAGCATCTCCTCGGCAGGACAGATAAATCCGCATTTGAACCCTCCCTGTTTTATTTTGATCCAATCTGCGCTGCGGGACGAGGGAACAAGTTATCACTACCTCCCTCCCTCGCAATATGCACATTTGCCTCAATTTCTTAATGAAATACTTGCTCATGCTTTCGACCAGTTTTCTCCCCGGATGAAGAGAGGGAAAGTATGGACGACGGATGCCCCCTACCGTGAAACAGAACAGGCTATCAGAGAGGCACGGGCTGTGGGGATTCTTGCAGTTGAGATGGAGGCTGCTTCTCTTTACGCTTTTGCAGAGTCACGGAAAAGACCAGTCGTGTGTTTTGCCCATGTAACCAACCAGATGGGCTTGATCCAGGGTGATTTCGAGAAAGGTGAAAACAGTGGCTGTGAGGATTGCTTTCGACTTATCCATCATGTCTCTTATTGTTGGAGGAAATCTGTGTGTAAAGACAAGGATGATCATTTCTCTGAAACCAACACAGAAGAAGACGAGGAGATATTAGAATGAAGCTTGGAATCGTGATTACTCAAACTGACCCAGAGACCATCTTCAATGTTTTGCGTTTAGCAAAGTACAGTCTGAATCAAGGGGATGAAGTTAAGATCTTCCTGTCTGGCCGTGGTGTTGAAATTGACATGATTGATGACCAGAAATTCAATGTTCGTGAACAGGCCCGGTTGGTGTTGGATTCGGGGGGACAGTTTCTTGCCTGTGGGACCTGCCTGAAGTTGCGTGAATTGGCTGGTTCGGAAATTTGCCCTCTTTCAACCCTGAAAGACCACTATGAGATAGTTCGTGATTCTGACCGCCTGGTTACGGTTTAGCTCCTACTGGCCATGAAACTACGTCAGAGTGGGATGCCCGAGGAAGATTACTGGGAAACTTTGTTTGATGTACCACTTATCCTTGACCGGCTCGAGATAAATGACGCTTTGAGAGATGTTGTCGAACTGGGATGCGGTTATGGAACATTCAGCCTTCCCATAGCCAAAAGAATTTCCGGTAAGTTAATCACGTATGATATTGAACCAGAAATGGTCGAGCGAACCCAGGAACGTGCCATCCAATCTGGTTTGAAAAACATCCAAACCTGCTTGCGCGATGTTTTTTCTGAGGGCTTTGATGTTGCTTCTGATTCCCAGGATGCGTGTCTGCTGTTTAATATCCTTCATTGTGAAAATCCAGTTTCGATTTTTAAGGAAAGCCTACGGGTAATACGTCCTGGTGGTTTCATTTACATCATCCATTGGAGATACGATTCTACGACCCCGCGTGGTCCTTCGATGGACATCCGTCCACGGCCTGAATACTGCCAGGAATGGGCTATAAAAGCTGGAGCAGTCCCCAGTCAAATGGGGGTGATCGATCTTCCACCATTTCATTATGGCCTGGTCTTCACAAGATCTCACTATCGAGTCTGAAGTTCGTAAAAATTTTCATACATTCTAACATTTATTCCGATCACAAGACTATTTATAAAGGGCGCCCGAAAAGTGCGGCACCCTAGAGATCCTTCCCTAGATAGTGATGGCTGGAGCGTTCGCATTTTTTTTGGGGAGTACCGCGGTGGATAGCATATGACAACAGCCGTGTGATGATCACGCAGATCATGAAGGCGCATGGGCAGAAATTGACGCAGGGATTCCTGCGTTTAGCCAGCCACTACCTGTTTGCCCACCACTTCTGCAGGGTGCGGCGTGCGAACGAGAAGGGGGTGGTGTCAGGGCGTTGTTTGCGTCGGCGTACTCGGTCATGATCTTGCGGAACTGACCGAGTACGCCGGGGGAGTCCCTGATTTTTCTTCGCATGGTCATTCTATGTGCCAAAGCGAAACTCATAATGACAGGGATTCGTTATGAGGATTTGGTTTAATGATTCGTAAGGGAACTACTGAGTGAATAGAAAGAGGAAAAACACCAGTCTCTCACTGGTTAAACTGACAGATCCCTGGTGGTTTACATCGGCCGATCTTGCGTGGATCAGTCCGGCCGACCATTACTGGGTCATGTAAGGGTGACTATTGGCAGTTGATCTGCGAGTGGCGTTGGTGGCTGATCAAGAGCTCGATTCTTTTTAGTTCTTGAAGAGGAGGCCCCATCAGGTAGTCCACAGACAGGCCAGTATCCGTATCGTGTCCGATTCTTTGACGCTGAACAGGGTATTAAACAACTCCAAGATGCAATCGGAACGGTTACTCTGTCTGACCGGGGAAGATTCTCGATCAGCCTTACAACGAGTAGGAATGGCATTCTTCACTACAATCCCTTCCAACCACAGGGCATGACATGTCAGGAGCGCCTGAAAAATGTAGATGGGGCTGTCGGTTCATATTTACGTCGTATTCAACCACGCTTCAATCTGGTGGCGTTGGATTTTTCCGGTGATGCTCCGCGGCAATTGTCCTGGTAGCACGAAAACAATCTCTTTAGGGTGTTTGTAACCAGCCAGTACGCTACGGCAGCACTGCAATAAGTCTTCGGTGGTGAGAGATTGATCCTGATGCTCATCCACTGCTACTGGAACTTCGCCCCACTTAGAATCCTTGCGCCACATAACGACAGCAGCGATGACGCGAGCGTCATGCAAGAGCACTCGCTCAATCTCAGCTGGATAGACATTTTCACCTCCTGATTTGATCAGGTACTTCACACGATCAACAAAGTCGAGTGTTCCGTCTTGGTTCCGCAAAACTATGTCTCCCATATGGAACCAGCCATCGCGAAAGTCGAGCTCATTCACCTCCGGTGCGTTCCAGTATCCCGAGAAAAGCGTTGGTCCGCGAAACAACAATTCTCCCAGCGTTCCGGACTGGACCTCCCGGCCATCGGCATGAACCAGACGCACTTCGCAGAAGGAGTTCTGACGCTTGGAGAGCTGAGCAGGTATCCTTCCAACCGGGATCACCCCGGCCGAGGCTGGCGGAATGCCGATTTCCGTGGATCCAAAACTGTTCCAATAGGGTGCCCCGAGCATCTGTGTGATTCGAGCAATCAGCCCGGGCGATACTAAGTCGGCCATGGCGCCACAAAGGCCTACCCTGGCAGGCCGAATGTGCTGCTTCTCAAGTGAGACGATCAGGCTCTCAATGGTGCCGGGTACCAATGCCAGATAACCAATCGGCTCGTGTGCAATGTGGTGGGCAATCTCATCAGGCTGCCAACAGTCGACTAGGACTACCATGCCACCGCATAAGAGCGTCCCGAATGCTGTCTCCGCTCCAATCATGTGATACAAAGTCGACCAAACAACGTGCGTGTCTGTAAGGCGTGCCATCATGAGGTCCGCACACATGACCATGCAGCGGGCCAATTCCGCCCGCTGTGAGATTACAGCTCCTTTGGGAAGCCCGGTTGTGCCGCTAGTGTACAGGATCGGGAGACCGTCCTCGGGGTCTGCTGCCGGTTCCGGCTCAAGTGGACTGGCTTTCGCGAGGCGTTCTTCATACTCCTCGCCCAGCATCAAGATTTCTCCACCCGTCGATCCGGAATGATTCCACATGTCTTGCTTTCGTTCAGAAACCATGGTCGCGCGGGGTTCGACCAGGTCAATGCAATGCCGCAACTCTGATGGGGTCAGGCGGGTATTCTGACAGGCAATTGCCGCGCCAACCATGGCGCACGCCAATTGCAGTTCGATATATTCTGGTCGATTCTCGGATAGAATGGCGACACGCTCTCCTCGTCCCACCCCGAGATCACGTAGCAGCCAAGCGGCTCGATTCACTCGCTCATTAAGTGCCAAGTAGGAGCGTTTCCAGCCATCTGTACGTTTCAAAGCGACAGCATCTGGCTATAGGTGTGCCCGCTCGCGAAAGAGGCTACCAACGGTGCTCCGGGACGAATGGATAATGTGTGTTAACAAGGTAATGACCTCCCACCACTAGAGATGCTTTAATTGGTTGAGACTACCAAAATCACAATGGTGACTCGAAACTCATACGACATCGACGATTGTACTACGGAAAGGTGTTCACCGAGTGTGTAAATCACGGTTAAGACTCCTATTACCAGAGTTGAGTCGTCCACTCGATCTGTTGCATTACTTCATCCAAAAAATGCCTGCGAAAATCTCCCAGAGAAGGAGTCCAATATGAGGGCGAGGATGAGCAAGAGAAGGATCTTGGTGAAGACTCCCACACGGGCTCCTCTCGTAATTGTTCTAATTCCAAGGATACTGGTTATGTTGATCAAAGTGAAAGAGAAAGATGAGAACGAAGCATACAACGAAATAATAGGAATATGAGAGAAACATAGAAAAAATTCTTCTACCAAATCATTTTGAATATATTCCAAAATCTGTTTATCCAGAAATCACTTGGTACTCGAATTTGGCCTCGATGAAAGGCGAGCGTCGGGCCTATAGTACACACCCTTCTTCATCGGCTGGCCAAACTCCATGGGAGCCGGATACTTCCCACGATCTTCTTCGGACTTGGCCTTCTCCACCTCGATCGGATGAGTCTTGGCCCAAGCATCCTGTCTGACGCCAGTGACTTGCCAGGAGACCTCAACATTTGGTTTGTCTGTCCGGATCGTGAAATGGTTGCCATGAATCTTCTCGTCGACAATCACCTGAGCGAACTGGCCGATGACGGTCAGCTGATATCGGAAGTCTTTGTTCAGGGCTTCGAACCAGTCCGGAAGGCTGATTGTAGCAAAGCCACTCGCATCAGTCACCACTATACCATCATATAAATTCTTCATCTTTGGAGACTCGACTGAAGTGTGGGAAAGGTATTTGTTGTCAGGGTCGAGGGGATGATCGATAGTGGTAATGAAATTGGCGTGTTTGGAATGAATGTTCCCTTCCAGATAAAGGTCCTTGGTAATGTGGACGTGCCCAACGAACAAGCCAGCCCATGCACCGTTCTCCCCATTTGGACCAATCCCGATAACAGCTGCATCACCTCCATAGCTGCTATTTGTCGTTGCATAAACACCGGTTCCATTGGGGGCATCGCCCTTTACGGCATAGCCACCGGATTCGCCAGTTACGGCATACAAGCGCGCGCGGGGATCCGGATTTGGAGTTCCAACGCTCATGTTGCCGCTACCATTGAAGATGGAGACGGGAGGGAAAAAGCCGATGAAGTCATTCGGATAAAAGTGGATGTTCCCATTCACGCCTTGAATTCGGCTGCGGGCGTAGCCCGCATTGTCATCCTTCAGCGTCAGAAACGGTTGGTAGCCTACAATCCCGAGTCCATCTTGCGCAACAATCTCTAGTCTGCTTGTTGCGATAGTCGTGCCGATACCAACGTTTCCGCCATTATAATAAATGACGGATCCATTTACCTTCCATAGTTCTGCCAACGCTGGCCCCTTCCAGTTCAGAGAAAGGTCGATGAGCTCCAATGGTCCCACTTTACCATCGCCGTCGACGTCGATAGGCATAGCTTGGATCAGGCAGGATTGAGTGGTGAGCAGGAAAGCGAAGAATATGGGTAGAATCCGGCAGGCCATTATTTTTTCTTCCATCGAAGATCTTTCCTCCCAAAGTATTAATCAAGCCACCCCCTATGGGGGTGTCTGAAAACATCTGATCTGGGTTTATCAGAAGTCTAAATAATAATCGGTCAAGGCTTCCAGAATCGTGCGAAATCGAGAATTAAGTCTCCGGTCTGTGGGCTGTTTTGAATTCGATTCACCCATTCGACGAGATCCCGTGCGTCGATATTACCGTCCCCATCGGGTGGCGGAGCCACATCAAATTCCATTTGCAGGGGCGCGCCGTCGTTCAGGGCTTCGAGTATTAAATGTCCACCCACAGGAGTGATCTTGTATTCAAAACCGGGCCTAAGCCCGCTGATCTCTATACGGGCAAACACGCCGTTGATGCCTTCCGTTGCGGTAAGAAAAGTGAACGTGTTGCCTCGTTGAGGGGTAAAGCCCTGGCTGAATTTCAGTTCCAGCACACCATTCAGGTTGGCTGACCCTGTAATGTCCAGTCTGCCGTACTGGTCTGCATCTTTTCCAATCAAGGGAATCTCCAATCGGCCGGTGGGACCCATGGTCAGAGTTCCGCTGACATCCAGTATTGCTGCCCCGACTTGTACCTGTGCTGGGGATTGAGGAGAGGAGGCGGCAGCTTTCGGATACAGCACGTTTACTCCTGGAGCCAGCGTCCCATCGTTCTGCAACCCGAGGAAGCTCACTGCAAGCGTCCCCGAACCGATGATCGTGCCGTTTGGGGTGATGTATGTCCCATTCGTCGCAACCAGCGCTTTGTTCTTCATTTCCACTTTGCCGCTCCCGCCACCAACCTGTCCGACCGTCAGGATCTCCAAAGCCCGCACAAAGCCGCCATCCACCGTGAGGAAGCCGGAGCCGCTCATCCCCGCCTGTCCGAGTTGGATGTTCCGACAGCGGAGCAAGCCGCCGTCGTCAAGGGACACAGCGCCGTCGAACTCTCGCCCGATGACACACAGACCGGCCTGCGGATCAACCAACTCCAACCAGGTCGGATCCGTGGTGACTGCACTGCCCCACAGGATCACTGCCCCTGCGCCATCTTTGCCGATAATCAAATCGCCTTCGATGTCGCCCTTGGCTGCGTTCCGCAAGGCCAACAGGTTGGCATTCCCCGGCCCTCCGACGAAGACACTGCCCAGAACGTCCAGGTCTGAGGGATCTCCATTTAGGTGGCGACTGTCTATGTTGAGTTCGCCATTCTTAATATGAACATCCTGGCTGACATACAAGTCGCCGCCATCCAGCACTTCGACCGAACCGAACCAACTTTGTCCGACGGTCAAACTGCCCAACAGTGCCCACATGGAGGGTTGACCGGTATTCGCGCTGAGGCTGTTCACGGTCACTGTCGAATCTTCGCTGAGGACGCCCCAGCTCACATAGGCGTCGTTGGAGTTGACGCGCCCGCCGTTCTCGATGGTAAGGGACCCAGTTACGCCATAGCCCACCGCAATGATGCCGGTGTCCCACAGCGACCCATCCCCGCCCACTACCGCCGTGCCGGTCGCTATGGCCAAAAGGCCGCCCAAGCGCGCCTCCGCGCAGGTCAGTTGACCGCCGTTGGCCACGAACAGGTCGCCCGGCCCTTCATCACCGATGGCGAGTCGTCCCGTCCCGTTCAGACTGGTACCGGTGTTGAACACTTGCAAACGGGCTATGGGTGGATTAGAGGGATTTCCGGGCTGCTTTCCACCGACGATGGCGTGGATATAGTCACCCGCGCCCGAAGTGATTTTCACCGTCGCCGCATCGTTGACCGTCAGTGCCGGATCATCCACCGAGTCGTCCAGCAGGTTCAAAGCGTAGTATTGGAAATCCACGGTGTTGGCGCCAGAGACGATTAACCGGCCTACCGGAACAGGGCCCGGCGGCGTCGCTTTTGTGCCTTTGGCGCTGGCGTCCACCGCATACTGCCCGCTCAGGCCGAATAGGGCGGTATCGTCTTCGCCGGGTACGCCTTGGGGGTCCCAGTTCGTGCTCACGCGCCACGCGCCGCCGTTCGGGTTGATCCAGCGGTACGACGGCGAGAGCAGAAAGGCGCGCGTCTGGCCGTTGATGGTCCCAAATCCGACGATCTTGCCTTTGTTGTTAATGGCGCGCGCTTCCTGCAAAACCCAACCCGAATTCGAAGGAATCAAGTTGTTGAGGTCCTGCATCTGGCCATTTTCCCAGAGGAAGGCGTGTGAGTTCTGTCCGGTTTGAAGCGCACCGACCACCTGCTCTTTGTCGTTGATGTCGTACGCGATGCTGTTGGTAAACGTTAGAGAGCCCAGGTCTTGCAGCCCGCCATCCCATAAAAAGGCATGAAACGTGGTGTTATCGGTCAATTTAGAAAGGCCAACCACCTGCCCATTTTCGTTGATCGCCTCCGCCACGCTGAGATCACCCCCCAGGGTGCCCAGGTCTTGCATCGAGCCGTTCTGCCACAGAAAGGCATGACCAAGTTGTGCCGGGTCTGCAGTAGTGGATTGACCGACCACTTGTCCAGCATCGTTGACGCCATAGGCAAAGCTGTGGTTTTCCCACACCGGATCCAGGTCACCCAAATCCACAATCCCGCTGCTCCCCCACAGGACGGCATGAGTGATATACTGATCCGGTACGCAACAGGCTGACCCCACCGCTTGTCCAGAGTCGTTGATGTCGAAGGCGTAGCTGTCCGGACCGCCCCCCAGGGTGCCTAGGTCTTGCATATTGCCGTTTTGCCATAAAAAGGCGTGGTTGTGAAACTCTGTACCGACGTACGATCCCCCGACTACCTGACTGACGTCGTTGATGTCATAGGCCCAACTTCCATACGCGCCAAGCGCACCCAAATTCGTCATCGTCCCGTCGTCCCACAGGAAGGCATGCATATACGAGCCAATCTTGGAGGCTCCAACCACCTGACCATTTTCGTTAATCCCGTAGCCTTTGGTCGTAGTTCCTCCCAGCGTGCCCAGGTCGGTGATGGTGTAGGAGGGTGTAGCAGGTGGAATGACCGGGGGCGCCGATAGCCAGGTGGCAGCCACTAGGGCAGGGGGGCCGCCCTGGGTGGCGGCAATGGAGAAGTTCTGGCAGAACAGTGAAGTGATTAACAATAAGATGGTAACGAATGAGTTTTTTAGAAGCACAAGGCGCTCCTCTACAGAAAATTCCCCCATTTTTAACAAGCAGTTTTTGTATTCGAGGTGGTCGAGTCGATTCTGGTTTCATGCGGTGTTGTAGAAGTTTCCATCTTTATCGAAATTAACTAGCTTAAACCATTCAGTTTCTGTTTAATCCCGTAACCAGGTTCGACTTCTCCGAATCAATTCATCGATATTGGATTGCCTTGAAGTGGAGCGTTGGATCAGGTTCATTAAGCCAAGTGGATCAAGCGTCCTTTCGGCCTCGAGAGTGAGGGAATATGGTTCATAGACTGTCAAAAGGACCACACCATTTACGGGTGTCAGGCCGTTCAATGAAGAAAAAGACCCGTAGCGGTTTTGGTATGGAAAAACCTCGAACCGATTTAAACCTGAGGGTGCGAAGCCATTCACTAAATTCACATTCATCAGACCGGACAGATTTACAGATCCATTCACGCTCAACTGGTCATAATCCTTACCAGCACTGGTTCCCCCGATTTCGATATTTAATTTACCTTGAGCGGTTTGGGTGAAATTTGCATTTATATGAAGTCCACCAATCGGCAGACCAGGGTTTATCTCGCCACGATTAACCAGATTCATTGCGATGGGAGCTATTCCAAAGAAGCGCGCACTCTTTCCAACCTCAAGAATCCCCGTCCCTTCTATCAAGCCCGCCGTGTGGATAAATGTTCCAGTGTTAATCAGAAAAGGTCGATCAGTAGCCGTACGAATAAAACCAGAGTTGGTGATTGTTACATTTGGAATGGTTGCTTTAGCAGCTTGGAGGTTGAAGGTGAAGCCCCCTTTATTGGCTCCCCCCAGATTGCGTACCTCGATTGTCCCGGCATTGATGTTTTCATATGCCCCGGTATTCCAGGTGAGTGGCCGGTCGACCAACAGTGTTCCACAGTTTTCCAGTCCGGAGTTGAATGTGTGGGATCCCTCATTATATATGCGTACTGTGGCACCCGTCGCGTTCGTCAGTGTTCCAGTGGCTAAGGTCACTCGGGTATCACCAGTGACCGAACCAGATCTGTCTCCAATTAGAAAGACTTGACCTTGATTCACCCACCCCCTGTCGAAGGTGATATTTGCCAGCCTTGATGACCACACATTCCCTATGATCCAGAGTTGAGCGCCAGGCCGATTTTCAAATAACCCATTTAATGTGCATTTCTTTCTGAGTTCACATTTTCCAAAACTCTCAAAGTCCAGGTCTATGTTACTGTTCGTAATTTCAAAGAATCCGTGGTTGTGAACACTCCCCGGACCAAACAAACTGGAGTCTTCGACAGTGGTATGGATGTGGTTGTCGAAGTTTGTGGGGAGGTAAAGAGAACTGTCCGGACCGAGAACCAGGTTGCTGGTGGGGACTCCAATTGGTGCCATGGCAGTTTCCCAGAGGAGAGATCCCTGCTTAAATCGAACAGTTCGACCCCCATCGATGGAAATAGATCCAGACTGAGTGAATGTACCCAATCCCACCACACCTTTGGCGGTCCCCAGATCTACAGTAAGGTCCCCTTTATTGGCTCCCCCCAGATTGCGTACCTCGATTGTCCCGGCATTGATGTTTTCATATGCCCCGGTATTCCAGGTGAGTGGCCGGTCGACCAACAGTGTTCCACAGTTTTCCAGTCCGGAGTTGAATGTGTGGGATCCCTCATTATATATGCGTACTGTGGCACCCGTCGCGTTCGTCAGTGTTCCAGTGGCTAAGGTCACTCGGGTATCACCAGTGACCGAACCAGATCTGTCTCCAATTAGAAAGACTTGACCTTGATTCACCCACCCCCTGTCGAAGGTGATATTTGCCAGCCTTGATGACCACACATTCCCTATGATCCAGAGTTGAGCGCCAGGCCGATTTTCAAATAACCCATTTAATGTGCATTTCTTTCTGAGTTCACATTTTCCAAAACTCTCAAAGTCCAGGTCTATGTTACTGTTCGTAATTTCAAAGAATCCGTGGTTGTGAACACTCCCCGGACCAAACAAACTGGAGTCTTCGACAGTGGTATGGATGTGGTTGTCGAAGTTTGTGGGGAGGTAAAGAGAACTGTCCGGACCGAGAACCAGGTTGCTGGTGGGGACTCCAATTGGTGCCATGGCAGTTTCCCAGAGGAGAGATCCCTGCTTAAATCGAACAGCTCGACCCCCATCGATGGAAATAGATCCAGACTGAGTGAATGTACCCGATCCCACCACACCTTTGGCGGTCCCCAGATCTACAGTGAGGTCCCCTTTATTGGCTCCTCCCAGATTGCGTACCTCGATCGTCCCGGCATTGATGTTCTCAGACGCCCCGGTATTCCAGGTGAGTGGCCGGTCAATTTGGATGATACCATAGTTCTCCAGTCCGCAGTTGAATGTGTGGGATCCCTCATTATATATGCGTACTGTGGCACCGGTGGCATTCGTCAGTGTTCCAGTGGCTAAGGTCACTCGGGTGTTGGTGGTTACCGAACCTGCTCGGTCACCGGACATAAAGATTTGCCCCTGGTTGGTCAGCCCTCGATCGAAGTTGACAGTGGAGTTTCTCGAGTTCCAAACATTTCCTATGATCCGTAGCCTTCCGGTCACTCGGTTAATGAAAGACCCATTGCAGGAACACTCTTTCAGAATGTCGAATCGACCATGGTTGTCAACGTCTGAGTTCAGAGTCGCATCCGCCAGTTCGATAATCCCATCGTTTTCCACACCACCCGTACAGGAGACCACACTGCCCGCCCCAATCGTCAATTCACCAGCCGGAAATATTTGCGCTAATCCCCTGATTATGAGAATCTGTCCCTTGGTGCTCAGCTTTTGGTTCAGCGTTCCAGATCCGATCGAAAGGCTTGCAATTTCCGCGCTTACATCCAGAGTGACCTCGTACACGCCAACCATATCGATAAAAACGTCATCCCCTGGACCCGGGACAGTTGCCGGATTCCAGTTCGAGGGCTCGCTCCAGCTTCCGGACACGGGGTTCTTCCAATTGACAGTTACGGCAACGGAGGTGTCCTGGCCGACCAATGAGGCGACCAGCAAGAAGATGATTACGAATGAGTTTCGTTGAAGCATAGGTCGCTCCTTCTCAGGGAATCCGCCGGTTCTCGAGCAGACAGATCTCGGATTCGGGATTGTCTAGCCTGTACTCATACGCAGCGACAGCATCGATATCCCCATCTTCATCGAAATCCGCAAGGGCTAGAGCCTCGGGCCTAAACCAGCTCGTCAAGAACAGCGGCTGCCGTGCGAACTCTCCTGTGTTGAGGCCGTCCAGATCGCCACGGCCCAACAAGACCGCGACCGCGTCACTGCCTTCGGCGGCGACAGCCGCATCGGGACGCCCATCGCCATCGATGTCGCCCACGACCAACTGCTTGGCGTCCCGGCTGAAGGGGAGCTCGACCAGTGTCTCAAAGTTCCTGCTGCCTAGGCCGTGCAGAACGGTCGCTGTCCCGCCGTTCCAAATCGTACTGACCGCCAAAATATCCAGCGTTCCATCTCCCGTAAAATCGTCGACCGCGAGCAGAGGGTCGCCATCGGCGATCGAGAACTCGCCAGGAGGATCGAAGGTTCCATCCCCCTTGCCCAGGTAGACGCGGACGATCGCCGTTGGAAAGGCGTCTCCTCCCACGACGATATCCGTCTTGCCGTCGGAGTTGAAATCAGCTGCTGCGAGCGAATGGGGAACACTCGAAGGAAATGAAGTGACCGGGCCTTCCTTGAAGGTCGCGTCGCCATTATTGAAAAGGACACGGAAAGAAGTCGAGCCGTCGCCGACGACCAGGTCCATATCGGCGTCGGCATCGATGCGCGCCGCCAGGACCGACGCTGGGAAGGTGGTTGATAGCGGCTGTGCGGCCAGTGGAGTAAACACACCCTGGCCATCATTCGTGAAAACCCCCAGTGGGGAATTAGCGCTTGTCCCTTGGTAGTACCTCCCGATCATCGCTGCGTCCAATGTCGTGTCCCCGTTGAAATCGGCGACCACCATCCCGCTGGGTTGCCGGAAATCGGTGTGGGGAAGGAATTCGACCGGAGCATCGAAGGTTCCCGTTCCTGTGCCAGGAATGAATGCGAGAGCGGGGAAATCGGGATCGCCCCACTGCTTCATCACCAGAACGTCCTGATGGGTGTCGCCATTGAAGTCCCCACTCGCAGCTGCTCCGGGTCCCACTACTCCTGCCGGGAAATAAGGCGGAAGCGGCTCGAAGGTTCCATCTCCTCGGCCGAACTCAAGCCAGATGGAATCTGTCTGGCCCCAGGTGGACAAGGCGACATCGAGACCACCTTTCTGATTCAGGTTGCCTATTACGATCGAGTCCGCATGTTCTGAAGTGTGAGAGAGTGACTCAGCCTGAAAGGTTCCGTTTCCATTCCCCAGCCGCACAAGGAAAAAGCTCCCATGGTCAGTCGCTTCACGTGCGGTGGAAAGGAGGTCAAGTTTTCCATCTGCATTCATATCGCCTAACACTAACCGTTGAGGCCGTGCCGCCGAGGTGACTGTCGTTGTCGCTGCGAAACCGCCATTGTCAGTCGCCAGCAGGACGGTAAATGATCCAGTCACCGGAGGACCAAGTTGGTAAAGGCCATCATTGGCTACCACCAGATCGGTTTTCCCATCACCATCGACATCCCCGGTTGCGGCATCAAGGGGATTCACGCCGACTGGATAACTTTCTGATTGACTGAATTTTGCAGTACCGTTATTGCGGAGGATGGAGAGAATGCCGGCCGGGGGAGGCTCAACAGACAGATCTCCTCCACTGACCACTGCCAAATCCAGATCGCCATCCAGATCGAAATCTTCCGCGACAATATCTGTCGGCCAAATTCCCGTTGGAAAATGACCGTGTAAACCAAAGGTTCCGTCACCGTTATTGAGGAAGAGCGTGACCTCTCCAGGGTTCTGAGAAGAGCCGGTCCGTTGAAGGTTGGTGACAGCCAAATCTTCGTCGCCGTCGCCATCCAAATCCCCAACCGCAACAGCGTATGGAACACTTCCTCCCGTAAGAAGCGACGGTCCACCGAATGTTCCATCCCCTTGGTTGAGTAAGACTGAAACCGCTTCGACAGACGTGCCAAAATGGGAGTTTTGTGCACCCACAATGTCAGGGTAGTTATCGTTGTTCAGGTCCGCCACTGCGAGCCGATGGACTGGAACTTTCATCTCGTAATCGACAACAGAACGCAGGAAGGTTCCTTCACCGCTTCCCAAATAAACTCGGAGGGTTTTGTTATTCGCGGATCCCACAGCGAGATCGTCGATCCCATCAAGATTGAAATCTGCGATGACAGTGTCTCCCGCTCCCCCACCGGCCAAGAGCGCCGGCCGATCGAAGAGAAGGCTTTCATAAGGAGCCTCGATCACCGAAAATGACCAACTGAAATCGGAGGTGGGATGATCGCCTAATGTGTCAGCCACAGCCGAGGAGATGACTCCACGGTACTCCCCAATCCCGAGTAAACCGGGGAGTGTAAGGTAAGCGCGGCGGGGCTCCTCGCGGTAGTAGACGCTCGTAGCCTCGATTAACCGGTCGTCACCCGTGTTCAGTTGTCCATCGGTTCCAGCCTCGAAGAGTTGGAACGTAGCGGGCGTCAGCGTTTCAGGGTTCATGTCCGCGCTGAAAACGGTTTGGATCTGAAAAATTCGGTTCTGGCCGCGACGGGCACCATTCGGAGGAGTGACAGCCAAAACTCGCGGCGCTTCGACGGAAAAGTTCCACGCCACATCGTCCGCCAGTGAATCGCCAAAGTTATCCTGAACGGTCCCCGCTACCATGGCGCGGTAAGATCCAGGACGCAGCGGAGATGGAAATATGATCCGGGCCGTGCGGATGTCCGCGCGGTAGTCCACAACACCTCCAGGAATTGCCGTATCGTCGCTGGTACCGAGATTCCCATCGTTACCCGGAGCAAAAACCTGGAAGGTGGTTGGGCCGATCGTGGTTATGTCCATATCCACGTCAAACACGGCCAGTATTTCGGACACACTTCCCGCACGTGCTAGGACTCCATCGCCCGGGATCATGTGGATCACCTTTGGATTTCCAACTGTGAAGTCCCACTCGAAGTCCTCCGCAAGCCCATTTCCTCTCATATCGGTGACGCCGGTCATAAGCCGGGCTGTATAAGGTCCCGACAAAAGTGGTGCGCCGAACGTCATCCGGACGGTGCGGTTGAGGGGATCGAAGTGTATGCCCCCACCACCGACCACCGCATCGTCCGGCGTCTCCAGCTTTCGATCAGAGCCTGCGCCGATCAGTTGAAAGGTCACGGTGTTGAGAGTGGACGCCAGGATCGGCTCGCTGAAGACAGCGGAGATCATCGTGACGGCGCCCGGACTCAAATCGCTTTCGTCTGTCGGTCCGACCGCGATTACCTCCGGCGGGGTGGCGTCGTCGGTCAGAGTCAATGTCTGTTCCACCGTCGTCGAGTTTCCGCCCGTGTCGGTGGCGCGCACTCGGATCGTAACCGACGCCTGTTCGCTCATGAGAGGCGCCAGGAAACGGAACTCGAAGGGAAAATTACCGTCAGTTATAACAGATTCGCCGTTCAAGAAAAACTCGACATTGCGGACCTGGACGTCATCGTCAACAAGTGCGGTAACGGTAACGATTTGCCCTTCTTCGGCGAATCCAGGAGCATAATTTGTCACCAACTGAAGCGTCGGATCCACATCCAATACGTCATAAGGCAAGTAATTGATCACCTGCAGCCCTGCCGGCCCATCCGCGACATAGCCGAGTCCGTTGAAGATCGAAATGGCGTTGGCGAGCCCCGGCGTTTCGATTTCCTGGAGGATGTTCGTCGTTTGCGCGGGGTCGGAAGCATCGTAAGGGTGGATGGAATGATCGTCAGGATCCGAACTGTTATCGTCTCCGACTGCGGCGACACCGAGACCCGACCCATTAAGGACAATCTGCTTCCAGCCGTCCCTGCTGGTGTCACCGGTGGCAATGGCTACCGGGGCGTCAGGATTCGAAAGGTCGAAGGTTGAGTAGCCTCGGTCGTGCACAGAATAGGCCACGACGCCACCGGCAAAGATGCGCTGGCGAAGGCGGCTTCCTGAAGTGTAGGAAATCGGATTTGCAGAACCTGCAACCGCAAAAGGCTCATTGAGGGAAATTGCGGAAACACGTCCGCCAGAATCCGGTTCATGCGCGTATAGATAGTTCCCCGCAAAGACAAGGTCATCCGCTCGATTCCCGAGGTGCAGGCGGCCCAGCTCGAGGCCTGTTTCCATCTGGACCATTACAATGGTCCCGTTGTCGAGTGCCACGTAAGCGACGCCCAGAGTCGCGGCCACAGCAATTGCTTCGGACTCAAATGGAACCTGTTGAATAATGTCCGCAGCAGGCGGGTCACTCAGGTCGATGACAGCAAGTCCTTGCAGCTCATCGGCAACCGCCACAAGGCGTCCGTCAGATGCAACCGCTACCGCTTTTCCAGGTGTGTCGATCTGGGCAATCCGGACCGGGTTCATCCCATTGAAGACGTTGAAAACGGTGACTCCCGCGGTCCCGTCGGCGATGACCGCGAGATCATCGACGGCGCAGATATCGAGCGCGTCACCCGGCGTGTCGGCCGTCGCGATAATTCCCGTTTCGGAAGGAGTTCCCTCCAAAGGATCAAGGCCTTGCTGAACCTCAGGGCCATCCAGAACACCATCATTATCTGAATCGGGGTCCTCCGGGTCGGTTCCCATGACGAACTCTCCAGCGTCATGAAGGCCATCACCATCGCTGTCGGGTGAAGAGTCTTCATCGAATTCGTAGTCCGGGAAAGTGAACCTGCGTCCACTTACCGGCGTCACGAAGTCCACAGTCGCCCCTTCGAGAGATGCGGCGTGAAGAACGGTTTCGCGATAGTTGGCGTTGGGCGCGAGCCGCAGCGGACGGGCGTGAACGATCCCCGCGCTTCCGCCCCGGCCACGGGTCACGAATCCGGACTCCAGGTTTTCGACGGCGAAGAAGGTCAGTCCGGTAACTGCATCGCCCTCATGAACTTGTTTGGTATCCCAAGAATCGACGCCAGTAGTATCGAATTTAGGTGGCTCCTTGGATTTGTTTTCAAGAGTATTATCCATCATTGGCACTGCCAGCTGGAGGGAGAATTCGGGAGGAGGGTCTTTGGATATGCGTCTGGGAAAATCCAATGGCTCAATAGGGATGTCGCGGACCTCGAAATTGACCAGCTTCGAGCAAATGGCGAATTCATTGGGCGCACAGAGAGGCCAGGCTTCAATGGTCACCGTCTTCGGTCCGATGGTTTCATAAGTTAATTCGAAAGAGGGGAGTCCCCCAGCGATCTGTCCACCGATGTAACTCTCGAGGACCGGGGTTGTCGCGCCTGGAGCGTTAACGCGAACGCGGTTGATCGCGAGGGTGCTAAGAGAATTAACCCCATTGAAATGAATCGGTAAACCGGCGATGCGTGCCTCGGGCGCCTCCTCGATCTGAACCCCCGCGGTGAACTGCGCGCAATATCCGGGCCCAGGGAGAATCGCCACCGTAATCGTGTCTGTGTGAGTCGTACCACCACAGTCTTCATAAACAACGGAGACTTCATAGGTCCCCGGATTGCACCAGACAGCCATGGCTCTTCCGGGTATCCCCCCGGTGCGGCGATCAAAGGACTGGGAGGCTTGTGCGCCTGCGAATGTCCAGGTAATCGTGCCGGGTAAGTCCAACCCCATTCCGGCGTCGAACTGAATGATTTCTCCCTCCAGATGAGTGCCGCCGAACACGGAGATGTTCGGCTGGCGGTCCCCGAGTTCTTGTTCAGAGACTTCAACTGTAGTAAAGACAGAGGTACTCTCTCGACATGCGAAGAATGTTGCTTGGACTTGTTTTATTCCCAGCGAACAGAAAATTACTGAGCTTGTAAGGCCTGAACCATTCACAACAGTGTACGGTTCGGGTGAAAATGTCCATTGAACCGTTCCGCTATGAGATGGTTGGGGGACAGAAAATGTATAACCTCCCCGGTAATGACCTACCATTGTGATCGGGCCAAATACAAATGAAGAATTCTTTTCAATTAAGTCTTTTTCGCTTTTAGTATTTGATCCTTCACATCTTCTCCTCGCATTACCACCATCTCCCGAGCTTCCATACCAGCAGCATGAGCAATTCGTCAGGGTGATACCGACATCTGGTTCCGTACAGACGAGCTTTCCATCCTCACTAACAATTGCCTGCCCTAACATCTCAAAATCACCAGTATCGTGGTTGTATCTAAAAAAACCGGTACGTGTTCCAGCAGGTAACGGCAGACCGGTTTCAGGATCCGGCAGGTTGGGCAAGCAGACTGAAACAGGAACATCGAAATACCTCGGACCGTCTGTTTGAACTGAAATAAACATGAGTGGATGAAAATCCTCAGGTAGCTCGACCGGCATCCGATCAGGTGGGACCAGAACAATACCGACCTTTCCTCCCCGGCTTCCATCTGATGAAAACAAGGAGTCTGTTGGTACAGTGATCCGAACATCCGCGAGTTCCGGATATTCCGATAATAACTCATTGGATAGTCCAATTTCTGTCTCTTGTTCTGTGCTAACAGGGACAAGTGTTTTTGGTGTCACGAGCTGAAGATAAATATTTCCAATATCGGTTGCTTTCCGGGGTTGCGATTCTCCAGCTTTACCAACTGATGTGTAGAAATAACCGTCAGGATAGGATGTTTCAACTGTCGCATCTCCAACCAGGGCGGTCATAACTGTCTTTCCATCGACATTCAAATAGAATCGTCCTATCGGACAAGGATCGAGCGTGAAATTCCCTCTCGAATCAGTTACCGTGAAGAAATTCTTCTCTGCTCCATTTATCGAAATGAGTGCACCTTTCAGTGGCACATTGACTTCTCCAATTCCGTTCTTGGCTTGGGACTTATTCACAGCAAATACCCGTCCGAAAATGGATGTTCCTGGAAGTGTGGCCAGCGAGACGGTGTCGAAATCGATATTTAGTATACCTCCAGATTTCCCATCCCGGTCTGGATCCGTTTTTGACCCAAATTGATCTTTTAGGAGCAATGCCCCTGAAATAAAGAAAAGCAAAAGAAAATCCTCCTTAGCCGAT
>CAYZUX010000107.1:0-19165 GCA_964481775.1 uncultured bacterium
TCCGGTAAAGGGTGGTCAAGACATGCTCGGCGGCCACGGTGGAACGGGTTTGAAGGCGAAGAAGCCAGCGGGACAGCAGTCCCCGTCTGGGAGCCAGTAACAGGCTGAGTCCGAAAACCACCGAAACCGTGACCACCATCCAGGGACCGGTCGGCATTCGCGGCGCCAGGGAACTTGCAAAGGCCCCCGCGAACCCACTTAAGGCTCCAATCCCCCCTGCAAGAAAGACCATTTTGGGAAGGCTATCGGTCCACTGGCGGGCAGCCGCAGCAGGTGTGATCAGCAACGCTGCCATCAACACGACGCCAACCATCTGGAGACCAACCGCAATCGCAATCACCACAAGGGCGGTCAGTATGAACTCCAAAGTACGTACAGGCAGTCCCATGCTTCGTGCGAATTCTGGATCAAAGCAGAGAATCTGGAGCTCTTTGAAGGAAAAGAGCACCGCCACGCACAGGAAAACCGCCAGAGCGCCTAAAACATAGACATCTCGCGACATCAGGGAGGCGGCCTGACCAAAAAGAAACTTATCCAACCCCGCCTGGCTGGCACGACCCATACTTTGAATCGCTGTCAGCAGTGAGATTCCCAGACCGAAAAAAACGGTCAGCACTATCGCTATGGCCGCATCTTCCTTGAGGGGTGTAAGACCTCTGATCCTGTCGATAAAAAAGGTTCCCACCCATCCCGAGAGAGCCGCCCCCGCCAATAAGACCACCGGTTCCTTGGAGTCAGTGAAAAGATAGGCCAGGCAGACACCAGGCAGAGCGGCATGAGCAATCGCATCTCCCACAAGCGAACGTTTCCGCAGAAAGGCAAAACAACCGAGAACCCCAGTGGCCCCGGCCAGCAGCATGGATCCCAACACCACATAACGTACATTGGCATCCTGAAGGGATAGAAAACGAACCGCATTCTCCCACATGATTGCGCTGTTTCCTTCCTTTCAGTGGACACCTGTCGGGAGCTGGTTCAAGACATCCGAAAGGAGAGTCAGACTGCCGCCATAGGTGGCCCGCAGGTTCTCGGAAGTAAAAGTCGTAATGGTCGGACCCGAGGCCACCAGGCGCAAGTTCACCAAGGCAACGTGGTCAAAGTAGGATGTAATGGTTTGCAAGTCATGGTGAACACAGACCACAGTTTTGTGCTGGGCCTTGAGATCACGCAAGAGCTCGATGACCGCGCGTTCAGTGGCCGCATCCACACCCGCGAAAGGCTCATCCATCAGGTAGATCCGTGCTTCCTGGGCCAAGGCTCGTGCCAGAAAGACACGTTGCTGTTGACCGCCGGAAAGCTGACTGATCTGACGGTTCGCGAAACCGGTCATTCCCACCTTCTCCAGACAGGCTCGTGCGATTTCTCTGTCGGATGCCCTGGGTCTCTGAAAAAGCCCCAGCTTGCCATACCTTCCCATCAACACCACATCCATGGCATTGGTCGGGAAGTCCCAATCCACCGCCCCACGTTGAGGAACATATGCCACCAGCCCACGCTGTTCCTCCAAAGGCTTTCCATAAATCCGGACTTCTCCAAAAGCCGGTGTAAGAATCCCCATAATGGATTTCAGCAGGGTGCTCTTCCCTGCCCCATTGGGACCAATGATTGCAATCAGCTGACCATCTGGAAACTTGAGATTGATATCCCGCAGCACAGGCCTGCGGGAATAAGCCACGGTCAGGTCCGAGACTTCAATCGGAGGCTCGGAATCCGCAACTGTGAGTGCCATGGTTTCTCCTTCTACTTGAGGGCCTCGACAATGGTGTCGACATTGTGGCGGACCATTCCCACGTAGGTTCCCTCGGGTGTCCCTTTGGCTCCCATGGCATCGGAGAACAGCTCACCCCCAATAACTACTTTATGGCCACGGGCACTACATCCTTCCTGGACCGCCTCGATACTCCTGCGGGGAATGCTGGTCTCCACAAAAAGCGCCTTGATACCTCTTTGAACAATGGTATCGACCAGCCGATTCACATCATTCAGTCCAAACTCAGCTGCGGTGCTCATCCCTTGCAGACCCATGACCTCAATATCATAAGCCCTGCCAAAATAATGAAAGGCATCATGGGCTGTAATGAGAACCCGCTGTTGCCTGGGAATCTCCGCAATTCGACTTTTGGCCCATTCATGGAGCGACAGAATCTCATCACGATAAGCCGTTTCATTCGTGGAGTATTGGGAGGCATGAGCCGGATCGAACTCACTCAACCTTTTTCCAATTTCCTCAACCACTAAAGCCCATAGGGCAGCATCGAACCAGATGTGGGGATCGGTGGTGATTTCTGTTCCTGCCTGCTCGTTCTGGATGAGTCTTTCCTTGGGGATTGCCTCCCCAACACCGATTGATGGTTTATGCTGGCCGATCTTCTGAAGAACCTCCACCATCTTTCCCTCCAGGTGGAGACCGCCATAAAAAACCATATCAGCCGCATCCAAGGCACGAATATCACCTTGTGATGCCTTGTACAGATGTGGGTCCACTCCGGGCTGCATCAGGACATCGACACTGACATGCGTGCCTCCGACACGTTCCACCGCATCCCCCACCATGCCCACAGTAGTTACTATGTGGAGGGGGTAATTCCCCTTGAATACCGGGGAGGTCTGGTTTCCATCCTGAGTGCATCCTGACAGGAAAATCATCAGGAAGATGGCCGGGAAAAAAAGGATGTTCATTTTCATGATACTCACGTTAAAGCCCGGATAAAAAATTGTCAAACTGCCTGCCAGGCAGTCAACTCCAACCATCCTCCCTTCTTGCCGGAGCTGGGAAGGCGGTTATGATGCCTTCACCATCCTGAGAGAGGGGAAATGATGGCACATCGGATTGAAGTCACAACTCGCGAAAGCCTGGTGGATCCGCGCGGAGCGGGTTTGGTCAGCCGCGCGAAAGAAGAATTCGGTATCCGGATCGACCAGGCACGAGTGGTGGACGTTTACTCGATTGATCTGGATCTGAATAGGGAGCAGCTGGAAGGATTGCGCCGGGAAGTTCTTGCCGACCCGGTCGCGGAGGTTTCCACGATTGGAGGTCCGATCCTGCGGGATTGGGATTACTGGATTGAGGTCGGTTTCCGTCCTGGTGTGACTGACAATGTCGGTTTGACTGCCTCCGAGGTGGTGGCCGATTACCTGGGCCTTCCCCCCACGAATGAACGAACCGTCTTCACCGCAACCGCCTATGCTCTGAAAGGGGGTCTCTCCTCCAAAGAGGTTGAAAAACTCGCCAGGGGGATGCTTGCCAACGATCTCATTGAAGAGGCCCGCATCCATGACAGGAGTGAACTGGATGCAAGTGGTGCTTTTGGGCCACGTATCCCCCGTGTCAAGCTCCCCTCCAGTCCATCAGCCAGGACTTACAATCTGAATGTTTCTGAATCCGAACTGGAGAATCTCTCCAGGAGGAACACCTGGGCGCTCACTCTGGAGGAGATGCTGGCCATTCGAAACTATTTCCAGAATCCGGCAATTCAAGCGAAACGCTCCGAAAAAGGGCTCCCGAAAGACCCCACTGATGTCGAGCTGGAGGTGCTGGCCCAAACCTGGTCAGAACACTGCAAACACAAGATCTTTGGGAGCAATGTGAATTACACCGATGAGGGAGGGCGAACACGCCGTATCGAGAACCTGTTCAAGACCACGATTGTTCAGACAACTAAAATCCTCTCTGAAAAGAAAAACTGGCTGGTATCTGTCTTCCATGACAATGCTGGAGCGATCCGGTTTACTCCAGACTACCACCTGACAGTCAAAGTTGAGACACATAATTCCCCCAGTGCCCTGGATCCTTATGGCGGTGCGTTGACCGGTATTGTAGGTGTGAATCGAGATCCACTGGGAACCGGTAAAGGCTGCCGTCTGCTATTCAATACGGATGTCTTTTGTTTCGGACCTCCTGATTTCACCGGCGAGCTCCCTCCCCCACTTCTGCACCCCCGGCGCATCATGCGGGGTGTCCACCGGGGCGTGCTTGATGGAGCGAACACCTCGGGAATTCCAGACATCAATGGGGCCATTGTCTTCGATGACCGCTTCGCAGGACGTCCCCTGGTCTTCTGTGGGACGGGTGGTCTGCTGCCGGCCATGGTCCATGGCGAACCGGGAGAAAAACGCGAGGTATGTCCCGGTGACCGTGCGGTCATGATTGGCGGACGTATCGGGAAAGATGGAATCCATGGCGCGACCTTCAGTTCCGAGGCACTCCATGCGGATTCACCGGTCACAGCGGTCCAGATTGGTGATCCAATCACTCAGCGGAAGGTGTTGGATTTCCTTCTGGAGGCACGTGATCTGGGATTATATCGGAGCCTCACGGACAATGGCGCCGGGGGGCTATCCTCCTCCATGGGGGAAATGGCGGAGCTTTCGGGAGGTGTCCAGATTCACCTGGAACAAGCGCCTTTGAAATATGCAGGTCTGGCCCCATGGGAGATCTTTGTTTCCGAGGCCCAGGAACGCATGTCGGTAGTGGTACCCCCTGACAAATGGGAGGCCTTTGCGGATCTTGCCAGAAGGCGTTCTGTAGAGGCCAGTGACCTGGGAGAGTTCACTGACAGTGGTTATGTCGAGGTCTGCTATCAAGGCAAGACAGTCGCCCTGCTGGATCTGCATTTCCTCCATGATGGATGGCCGGTCATGGAGCTCCCGGCGGTCTGGGAACCGCCTGCCTTGTCTCCCCCCATCCTTCCGGAACTCACCCATCTGGGTGGGATGCTGCACCGTGTTCTGAAACGGTTAAATGTCTGCAGCAAGGAACCCTTCGTTCGAATGTATGACCACGAAGTCCAGGGTGGTTCAGTTCTCAAACCTTTCCAGGGGATCAACCTCGATGGCCCCGGAGATGCGGCCATCCTGAGACCTCTCCTGGACAGCATGAGTGGTGTGGCGGTGGGGTGTGGAATCATACCCCGCTACAGCGATCTGGATGCGGGGGCCATGGCGGAAAATGCAGTGGATGAAGCAGTTCGCAATCTCCTGTGTGTTGGGGCCCCGCTTGATGAGATGGCGGCGTTGGATAACTTCTGCTGGCCGGATCCGGTGCCTTCCCCATCGAACCCCGATTCCGGTTACAAGATGGCCCAACTGGTACGAGCCTGCGAGGGATTACAGCGGATCTGCCTGGCCTATGAGGTCCCCCTCATCTCCGGGAAAGACAGTATGAAAAATGATTTCCGTCTGGGAGACCGCAAGATCAGCATCCCCCCGACCCTTTTGGTGACCGCAGTGGCTGTCATGCCGGATGTGACTCGGGCGGTTTCGATGGATTTCAAGGCATCAGGAGACCTGGTATATGTCCTTGGCTGGACCCGGGCGGAGTTGGGAGGAACTGAGTACCTGGCGGAAACGGGTCAACTGGGTGACAGGGTTCCCCGGGTACGCACGGAAGAGTCCCTGCCGCTTTACCAGGCCTTGGCAACCGCTACCCAACAAGGTCTGATTCGATCATGTCATGACTGCTCGGATGGAGGACTGGCTGTCGCCCTTGCCGAATCTGCCTTCGCAGGTGGGCTGGGTGTTTCCCTGGACCTGTCCAGGATACCTCTCGCTGAGAAAATCGAGCGGGATGATGTCATCCTCTTCTCGGAAAGTCCCTCACGTTTTGTCCTCAGTGTATCCCCCTTGGCGAAGGACTCCTTTGAGAACCTCTTCAAAGACCTGCCATGCCAGCAAGCCGGAGTAGTGGAAAAGGAACCAACACTCAAGATCCGTGGAACGAGGGGTGAGGCGTGTATCAACGAATCTGTCGAAGGCTTGAAAGCCAGCTGGCAATCAACATTCGCCAATTACTAGGAGTTTCTAAACGCTACGCCAACTGGCGGTACTTTCAGCTGGCCAGGCAGTGCTGGGGATTTCACGTGGACCCGGGCTGAACTCCACGGTCAGAAGGTTTGCCGGGTTGACAAGCAGTGCTCCACCCTCACGGCGCCGTGACACGAGACACGCAGCGGAGAAAACCTGGTGCACGAGACGGCGTTGTTCGACAACATTCCGGATCACTCCCCGGACCTCAACGAAAAACTTCTTTCCACCCCCAAGAAGGATCTCACCATAGCTCACATAGGGGTCTCCAATCGCGGGTGCCTGCTCCCGTTTCCGAAGCGCTTCCCGAAATGAGAGATAACCAGCCCGAAAACTCTCTTCAGTGATCTCGACAATATCCGTGATTTCCTGTGGGAAAAGCCAGCCCGGATAGACCTCAGTCACAAACTCGAGCGCTGCCACCTTGGCACATGGAATACCAGTCAGCGATGATGCCCCCGCGATGGTCAAATAAGGTTGTGAAAAAACTCTCTCAGGTTGCACCTGAGAAATGATCTGCCGTGAAATTCCAGGGTCTGTCTGCTTGAAGGAAACCACAGAGCCATCGATCAGGTGAATTCTGATTTCCAGCGATGTTACCGGCAGTTGAGAGGACACGAGGATACCCTTTCTTTGATGGAATCGTTGCCAATTCAAGAATGATTCTGATCGGAAGTCAATCTGAGGAATTGATCCTCAACTGTCCGGAGGGAATCTCCGGGTATCTCCAGTGCGTTGACCTGTCCTGGCATCCTGTTGGGGAAGACCATCCGGACCAATTGAGGAGGCACCCTCCAAGGCTGTAAATACTTTGAGAATGATCTCCTGCGGGGTGAATGGACGATAGAGCCAAAGACCAATCCGGTGCTTTTTGGCATCATCTTCGATGAGCGGATCCTGGTAATCCGCAATCAGAATAATTTCAATATTGGGAGCGACTCGTTGAATTGCTTCGATCTCATCAGCCAGGTCAAATCCCGCAGTGGCGGTATCGATAAATACCAGATGAGTGGTCAGGGGGTGTAAAGCCACCATGGCCTGGGGCACACCCAAAAAAGAGCGGATCTTGTATCCGACAGCTTCGAGGACATTTTCAATCTGCGCGCCGGTTTCGCTGTCCGCTCCGATAATAAAGATCTCAGCAGCCATCTTAAAATGAGTCCCCCTCTCCCAACGAACAAGGCTTCCCTTTCACTTATCATAGACAGCTTATCCATTTTTGATTATAACAGAGCATACCATACGGTGCCACAAGAAAATCTCCCATAGCTATAACATTCTATTGATTTCCCACTCTTTCAAGAACTCATTCTTGTCTCTCACAAAAGGCCACCTGGCCTTCCTTGCCTGCCTGACAATCTATCTCTTTCTCAAAAGCAAATGTTTTCACTGGTATATCTCGGATGAGAGTATCTACTACTACTTGGCCTGGGATCTGGATTGGTCTCACCTTCCTTACCGGGATTTCTTTTACGCCAATCCCCCCCTGCTGCTCCTTCTCTTGAAATTGGGAGGTATTCTGTCGGGATGGGGAGTGGCCGGTCTGCGAGCGGTCCCGATCTTTTGTCTCCTGTTATCCGGTTATGCCTTCTACCGGATTCTTTCACCCAGACTCGGACAGTGGGTCTGTGTTCCCTTGTGCCTTTACTGGC
Source organism: uncultured bacterium (assembly GCA_964481775.1). GTDB lineage: Bacteria > Hinthialibacterota > Hinthialibacteria > OLB16 > OLB16 > OLB16. The sequence goes on from CAYZUX010000107.1 coordinate 7,455, forward strand.
TCAGCTATGACTCGCTGCGCGCCAGCACTCACGCCACGGGAATTTCAGAATCCCTTGCCTTCCTGGGGATTGCATTTCTCTTGGCTTTCCGGAGAAAACCCGCTCTGGCAGGTCTATTCCTGGGCCTCGGATTATGGACGAAAACCTATGCGATTACCGGACTTCCCGGTTTGTTGGTGACTCTTTGGCTCATTGAACCGGATCGGAAGAATGCGTTCCGATCCGCCGGGTGGTGCATTGGTATCACCTTTCTTATGGTGGTCTTGCTCGTTGGGCTCGGCACTTGTGTGGGAGGCAAGGCATTCTGGGATATGAATGTGTTTTACCACCTCTCCAAACAGTCCACGGATGCGGGTCTCATGCCTGTTTTTGGACAAGTGCTGGTCCGGAATCAGGGAAGTCTTTATGTCCTTGCACTGACAGCCTTGCTCTGGTTAACCGGGATCTTTTTCAACAGAAAAGCTCTCCCGGCCTTCGAACCATCTTCCCAAAAGCCTCCATCTTCGGGAAATCTTTGTGCAGGTCTCAGTCCGGAAGGGAGGTTCCTGATTGTTGGATCGGTCCATTTTATCTCAGTATTCGTTTTCCTTGTCCTTCAGAGTCGAATCTTTGACTTTTACCTTCTCCTGTTTCTTCCTGCCCTGGCTTTTTTGGCTGGAGGATTCCTCGGCATGGCACTTGGAAGGTGGGGGCAACAGAAGCGAGTGATTGAGCAGCCTGTGTTCTTCAGATCCTGTCTCATTGGTTACACCATTCTATGCCTGGTTTTCCTCGCGCATCCCATGATCCCAAGGCATTACCGGCTTTTTATGCGCGAACTGGTCACCTATTGGCAGCATGAGGAGCGGAATGCGGATGATCTGGAAAAGTGGAAGGACACACTTTCTGGGGAGGATGTGGTGCTGGCTGGAGACTCCGGAACAGCCCCTCTGGTGGCTTTGCTCAGCAGGCAAAGGTTAGCACTTGGGGAAGCAGATACCAATCAGATGCGTTTCCAGGGGGGATATCCACCCGCCTCTGTTTTCATACAGGAACTCACGGATTCAGGTGTACAATGGCTGATAGTCCGTGGGAGAAGAACATCCAGGGGACGCTTCATTGCAGGTGGTATGTTCTCACTTCCCGAGTTCAAGGCTTATGCACAGTCCGGTTTCAGCCAGGTGGACAGGGTGCTTCTCGAGGGAGACACGGAGGTCCGTTTGATGAGGGCTCATGGAGGATTACTCAAACCGGATACAACCCCATGGTAAACCATAAAGCCCATCTCTACGAACCCGCGGACATCGACACAACCAGTATCGAGATGCTGCCTGACAACTGTGAGCTGTTTGCCTTCCAGGTAACACTGAGTGGTTCTCCTGACATGTTGTGGAAACAGACCTTCGAGCAGGTCTGGCAAGAATCCCGTTACCTTGGCAAGCTCGATGCACGGGTCCTGGAAAGCTCGATCAGGTTCATCTGCAGGCAAAGCCAGGGGATGGAGGATTACCTCTATCTGATCGAGTCACGCATCGAGGCTACCAACAGGCGGATGCAGAGCTATTGGGAGAGCCTCGGGATTCGCGTGGAGCGGCTCAAATATCAGCATTATCCCTCCACCTTCATCCCCTTGGGGAAGATGATGTAAGGACAGAGTTTTCAGGAATCCCACTTCCCACGCACTTTGTCGATGAACGCACCAAGCAGAAAACCAACGAAAGAGCCTGCCAAAGCACATCCACCCATCAACAGGAGTCCCGCTTCACAGAGGAAATGGCCCCAATATACCCACAGGCCAAAACCGATCACTGTGCCCACTCCTCCTCCTATCTCGATCCCTTTTTGCATTCCTTCAATCGGGTAGGTTTTCAGAGTGGGAACTCCGAGGATCTTTTTGAAACGAGGTTTTTCCGTGTTGATGTTCCGATCCATCATCCCTGTTGCTTCCTCTTGTCCAGAAGGATATTGTCTCCCTGACCGCCTATGAAGAGAACAGCCCTCATCACAGCACTCATCTTCGTCAGCGCCTTCTGTCTCTGGTTTACCTTCCGAAATGTCGCTTTCAAAGAAGTGGTAGCTATGATTGAGTCCAAAGCTTCCTCATGGCCCTGGTTCCTGCTCTCGGGACTGGTGATGATGATGAACATCATCTTCCGTGGCTTCCGCTACCACCGTATTCTTGCCAATTTCCCTGAAGTGAGTCTTAAATCCTGCTGTACCATGACCGCCATGATGTTTCTGGGAAATTCAATCCTGCCGCTCAGGGCCGGCGAGGCCATCCGGGTCTATCTCCCATACCGTTTGTTCAACATTCCTTTAGCGACCTCGATGGCCTTTCATGGAGCAGACCGGCTGTTCGATATGGGGAGTATGTTGATCCTGCTGGTTCTTGCGCTCTGGCTGGCGGGACCCACCATCGCTCCTGATGCCAGGGCACACCCGGTGGATATGTTTGGATCGCAATACACGTTCGATGGACTGATCGCCATGGCTCAAAAATCCTCAGTGGTGATGCTCGTGGTGGGTATCGGAGGAATCCTCGCGGTGTGCCTGATCCCGGAACAACTCAAGCGGATGCTCCGTGTCTTTTCCAGTCTGCTTGGAGAACGGGGAGTCCATTTCACCGACCGGATGGTGGACCATTTCCACAGTGGTATCGCTGTTTTCAGAAGCCCCAAAGATTTTGTTCTGGCCTGGTTCTGGACATTCCTGGTGTGGTGGATGGTCATCCTGAATGTCCAGATTCTTAGCAGTGTTTTTGGAGTCGATCTCTCGTGGTCACAAGCGGGCCTGATTGTTTTCCTGGTGGCGATTGCAGTGTCACTCCCACAGGCTCCGGGATATGTGGGGCCTTTTCACCTTGGTTTCCAAATGGCCCTGTCGATCTGTTTCGGAGTTGCAGTACCGACCGCCACAGCTGTGGCCTATCTCGCGCATTTTTTCCAGATCTTCCCGGTCATCCTTCTGGGATTCATCTGTATGTCGATCGAAGGCGTTTCCTTCAAATCTTTTTCAGAGGCCAGGGAGACTCTGGAGGAACAACCTCACGAGACCTGAACCTCCCCTTTCTCACCATCCATCAATGTGGTTCAATGGTGTAAGGCAAAAACACCTCTTTGCGGGAGGGAAACGATGAAGTGGTGTCCAGTTGCAATCATTGTTTTATTTACATTTGTCAGTTCAAGTTCACAAGCAGATGTGCTTTTTTTCGGCGGTGACCGTAGCCTGGATGGTCATGTGGTCCGTCAGGGGAAAAGCACCACGAATGTCAAACTTCTGGCCGGGAGTACCCTGACCCTGGAGAATCAGGAAATCCAGGGAACCAAGGCGGAACCTTTCGTGGCCTATATGGTCAAACGGGGTGATTACTATCTCGAACAGCGAAAAGACACGCGCAGGGCACTCGAAACCTACCAGGAGGCACTACGCATGAAACCCGGTGATCCGGATATCCAGGCAAGGATCGACCTAGTGGTTCTTTCGGAACGAATCACACGCTGCCAGAATGGGGTGGAACAGGCTCGCGAGACAGCGCGCGCGGGAGATCTGGGGCGCGCCATCGAGATCTATGAGAACCTGCTCCCCAACGCCCCCAAGGAGGAGCTGCGGCGGACCATTACCCGTGAGCTTGCGGAAACCTATGCCCAACTCGCTTATCGTTATTATGACCACTCCTACTTCATGGGCGCGGAGGAGATGCTTCGGAAGGCGGAACAATACAATCCCAACAGCCCCACGCTGCACTTTGTCCTGGGAAGAATCCACCATGTCAACCGTGAATGGGAAGAAGCGGATAAGGCCTACGAGGCCGCCGAGGAACTTGATCCGAACATACCGAAACTCAGGATTTACCGGGCCGAGGTCAAACAGCAACTCAAATACAAGAGCAGGCCGGTGTCGAATTATTGAACTGAAAAAGGAGTGGCGGATTTATCCGCTTCACATCTACCCCATGCGAATGAATATGTCCCTCTTCTGATACCATGGACATCAAGAAGATCCTCTTCAATCTGGCTCTCCTGGTGATCGTGGTTTTCGCGGTACGTGCCTGCCAGAGAGATTATGAAGCGAATCGCACAATCCCATTGAAACCATTGATTCACTTCGAGAGCCGTGTGAATCCCAAACAGGATGGCCTCCAGGTCACCAATACCAATGACTTCGCCTGGCCCAATCCAGTCTTCACCATCAATGGGGCTTACCACTTCAATAAGGAGGGGGTTGTGAAGGGTGGAGAGACACTCGATCTTCCGTTTTCCAATTTCAGGAACGAGGACCATGCCCCATTCCGGGACCTGAGCTTGTTTCACTCTTTCGATATTCGTACCGCAACCATGTACACCATTGGAAAGAGGTAAAGTCAGAGGCTGAGTCCATCCTCCTGATTCAGGAAGATCAAGACTTGTTGCTCAGACCCTTCAGTTCCTTCAGACGCACAGCCATTTCCGAGTTCCTGTAAAAGGGATCGAGGGGATAGCATCCCGATACGAGCCCCTTGCGCGGGCCGGTTGTGCAGTCGCTGAAGGTCCGGCAGATACGCCGTTTATCGATTGTACCTTTATGAAGAGTGTCGTAGGGCATTTCCGGATAGGAAAGGACCATTCGTCCAATTCCAATGAAATCCATCCAGCCATCCCGGACTACTGCCTGCCCGACATGGGGAAGAAAATCCTGAAGATAGGTGAACCCGGTTCCTACCACGATGGCATCCGGACAGTGCTGCTCGATCACACGCGCGGCATGGAGGAGGCGGTGGACACCCACCAGGGGATCCTCCGGTGGGGAATATCCATCCGAGGGTGGAAACAGAGCGGGACGTTGAATGTGGGGGTCATAGTAAGGTGACCCACCGGTGATGTTGACCAGGCGAATCCCCAGATCGAGAAGCAGTCTGACGAATTCGATACTCTCTGTCAGGTCGATGGCTGTCGGATTCGTAGAATCGGTTCCGAAAGAGAAACGATATTCACCATCGAAAGACTCCGGGATACCTGCTCCCATCCGCTTCTTAGTGGTACCAGCCGGATCGGGACGGAAGGGGATGAAATCGAAGGCGCTCAAGCGAACCCCGATCTCCATGCCAGGCACTTCAGCGCGGATACCCTCCACCACCTCCCTTAGAAAACGGGTGCGGTTCTCGAAACTGCCACCATAACGTCCCGGACGGCTCCGGGCACTCAAAAACTCATGGCCGAGATATCCGTGGCAATGCTTGACATCCACAAACTGGAAACCGGCCTTGGCGGCATTCGATGCAGCACGGATGAAATCCTCAATCAACCGGGCGATTTCATCATCACTGAAAACCGGGCTGTCATCCTTGATCCCAACTCGGCCATCGAGGATGGGATGCCGGTAAGCAATCCGTGGTTCTGGCAGGTCATTCCGGTTTGGACGGCAAAAACGTCCAGAGTGGGTCAGTTGCAACCCCACATAGAGGTCCTGGGTATAACCAGTCATCTCCTGATGAGCTTTTTTCAACTCATTGAGAAGTTTCTCGAAACCATGAAGATTCCTGTCGTTAAGGAGCAGTTGATTTGGATTGGCACGGCCATCATGCCGGACCGCTGCAGCCTCTCCCCCCCAGATCAGCTTGGCACCGCTCCTCCCGAAATGTTGCCAGCGCCGGATTGTGAACTCAGAGGGAAGTCCATCCGGGGTTCCATCCCATCCTTCCATCGGCTGAATCACCCAACGGTTTCCAATGCAGCAGTCCCCATAGTCAAGTGTCTGAGCGAGGGGCGATTCCGGCTTGAGCAGAATCTGGTCATCACAGGGAAGATCCAGACCAAGCTCAGTTAGCCGTGCCCGGAACTGCTCCGGAGTCTTGAAGGTTGATATCCGTGGGTAAGACTCTTTCATCAAGCTTTTGCGATCGCTCCGAAGATGCTGGGCTCCCGGTAGATGGTTTCATCCCGGTTTGGTCCGACTGAGACCAGGACTACCCTTGCCTGAGCAATCTCCTCAATTATGGCGAGATAAGCCTTGGCATTGGCCGGGAGATCCTCCCAACGGCGAATCCTGGACAAATCCGTTCTCCAGCCTGGCATGGTTTCATACACCGCCTCACATTCCCCCAGAACGCTCAGATCCTCAGGGGCAAGGTCATGTTCAGTGCCTCGGAAACGGTAACGAACCGCCAAGGGGATTTCATCGAACTCGCTGAGCACATCCAACCTGGTCACGGCAAGGTGGTTGGCGCCATTGATCATGACCGCCCTGCGGACGAGTGGGCCATCGAACCAGCCGCACCGGCGCGGACGTCCCGTGGTGGCTCCGAACTCTCCCGCAGGACCGGCATTACGGACACGGTCGGCCTCCTCGCCAGAGAGCTCAGTCGGGAAGGGACCCGCACCCACACGTGTTGTGTAAGCCTTGACGATGCCCAGGCAGCCATCGATTTTGTGCGGTGGGAATCCCGTACCGGTGCAGGCCCCACCGCTGCCAGTGTTGCTGGAGGTCACATAGGGGAAGGTTCCCGCATCGACATCAAGAAGGGTTCCCTGAGCTCCCTCGAAGAGGATCTTTTTCCCTTGGGCCACTGCCTCGTTGAGAACCCTGGGAACATCTGTCAGGTATGGAGCCAAACGCTGTCCATACTCACGGTAGGGTTCGTAGAGTTCTTCAAATGTGAAGGGGGATTCCTTGTAGAAGTCGACCAGCAGGTCATTGACATAGGTCAGGTGAGCTCGCAGACGGCTTTCAAAGCGAGGAGCATCGGCCAGATCCCCCAGGCGGATTCCGCAGCGGTCAATTTTGTCACGGTAAGCGGGGCCAATGCCGCGTGAAGTGGTTCCAATCGCCGAGGTGCCCAATCTCCTCTCACGCAATGTGTCGATCCGTATGTGATAGGGGAAGATTGTGTGGCAGTTGTGACTCAGGAACAAGTTACCGGGTGTCAAGGAAATTCCTTTTGCCTGGCACTCATCGATCTCATCCAGCAATACCTTGGGATCCACCACCACACCCGAACCGATCGCGCAGGGTTTCCGGCTGATCACACCAGTCGGCAATAAGTGAAGAATGTGCTTGTTACCATCGATCCAGACAGTGTGACCAGCATTGTTCCCGCCCTGGTGACGAACTACCAGATCCGCCTCGGAGGCAAGCACATCGACCACCTTCCCTTTGCCTTCATCGCCCCATTGGATTCCCACAACCACGATCACAGGCATACCACCACAACCTCCTTGTTTGACTGTACCAAATCAGCCGGACTACTACCGTTGACAAACATAAGTCACACCAAATCCCATTGAGGAAATCCTCTCTTTCACACGGAATCCGGCATGTTCCAATAATCCCTCCAACACCCAATCGATTGTGCTGAACTCATCACGGATATGAACCACCGCTTCTTCAGCCAGGGAGTCTCCAGCTCTTTCCCGTATATCCCTCACCCAGCCATTCAGGAATTGTTCATACTTATCGCAGAAAGCAGGAAAGACTATGTCGAAGAGATACAGATGTCCTCCCGGTTTAAGCATTTCAAACAATCTCTGAAGAGCCACTCCTTTCCAGAAATCCGGCAAGTGGTGAAGAGCCGCTACTGAGACGATTCCATCCACTGGTTCATCCCGATGGTTATAGGTCAGGAATCCCGCATGGTGGTATTCAATGTTGGTAAGGCCCAGCTTCACAGCCTTTTCATGGCAGCGTTGCAGCATGGCCGAAGAAACATCCACCGCGAAAACTTTTCGACACCTCCTGGCGGCCTGAAGGACAAAAGCCCCCGTTCCACATCCCATGTCCAGAACCTGATGACCCGATTGAACCTGCAGGGCATCGAGGATACGAAGCGCTTCTTCCTCGAAGTTACGGAATCTCAGGTGGTTCTGGTCATACCTGGCCGCAATATCCCCGTTTGAGTAATCCACTCCCGAGTGCCGGAGTTCATCATAGAGCCAGACAGGATGTTCTGGATCACGCCCCAAGAGTTTTTCCGCTGAGGACGATGTTTGAATCATCAGATGATATACTCCATCCCCTTTATCAGGCAGCTACTCGGTTAAGAGAAAAGAAGGCCCACCATGGTTGTGAGCTATCACCGAGTTATGATTCGGGCAAACAGAGGAAACTAACGGTCCTTATGGGTAACGTCAAGGGTTTCCGGATCGATTTCAGGGCTAAAACGATTCAGCATTGACCCAAAACGCCTTTCGATTGCGGTGAGTGCCCGGAAAGCCATGAGGACCGTCCCACCGATGACAAACAGGATTCCGAACATCATGTTGGGGTTTGTCATTCTGGGGATGGGAGCTCCTTGGGGATCAAAACCCGAGGGGGCCAGAAGATATCCCAAAATGCCAAGCAGGAAGGTAATGCAGTAATAGAAAAGGACAATACTCCGGTGTCTGAACCCAAGTTTGAGAAGCCGGTGGTGCATGTGCCAACTGTCAGCCCGAAAGACATTGTGCCCTCCTTTGAATCTTCGGACAGCGGATGAGACCACCTCGATGAGGGGAACTATCAACAGAACGATCGGTGTTGCGAGGATCAGGCCTGAGAGTTTCATGAAATCACCCTCGCTCGAACCAGCTCCCAGCCACAGGCCAAGCAGCAACGCTCCGGTATCTCCCATAAAAATCCTGGCCGGATGGAAATTGAATACCAGGAAGGCGGCACAGGAGCCCAACAACAGCGCTGAAACCCAGGTCAGGAAACGGTTCTCCATTGGCTCATTGGCCAGCAGCAACCAGAACGCTGCGATGGCGGTAATCCCGGCCGCCAGACCATCCAGACCATCGATCAGATTGATGGCATTCATCAGCAAAACGATCCAGCCAGTCAGGATGATGAGATTGAGAAGGAAATCCTGGGTTGGAATCACCTCGAACTGCCAATACTTTCCTGAGGTTACCCGTAATCCAACAAACAGCACTGCCGCCAGTGTCTGGAAGGCAAGCTTCAGAAAAGGATTGGAGTCCTTCAGGTCATCCCATACACCGATGGCGATGACCACCAGGCTGACACCGAACAGGAGCCAGAGATGAACATTTTCACGGTAACGCAACAAAGGGACTTGCCGGGCCTCTCCGCCACCCTGCCAAAAGAGAAACAGAAGGAAGCTGACAAAAAGGCCAAGAAAGATTCCCAGGCCCCCAAGGGTCACCGTAGTGCTCTCGTGGATCTTACGGCCGGATGGACAGTCCAGCCAGCCGAATCTCAATCCAAGATGACGCACCAGGTAAACCATAGGCAGAGTCAACAGAAAGGTCTGAAAAACGAGCAGCCAGGGTGCTGTGGAGGGTGTCATGGGCTTGATAGTGGAGAAGATCTGGTGGTGAGAGTTACGCCCGAAAGGTTTCCAAGCCAGCCCAGCGAGCGAATTTGTTCAAAAACCATGTCAGCCGTGATCTCTTCCATGCAACAAGGTTTTTCATTGCATTCACGGGCATAGTAACTCACGCAAGGTTTGGGAGATACAATTTTCAGCAGCGGCCCGGAGGGTTCGATCTCGACAGCGGAGGTGGGACCGAAGAGCGCCACAGTCCTCACACCGGTTCCCAGACCCGCATGCAACGCCAGGGTATCCGAGGTAACCATCAGAGCGCATTCTGATACCAGAGCCAAAAAGACTCTGATTGGAAGAACACCCGCACTGATAAAGAGATCCGGGCGTTCCAGAGCCAGGATCCGGTTGGCTTCCTCTTCACAAGGCCCTCCCAGAAGGAGGATGCGTTTGGAAGTCATTGGTCCCAGAAGGAGCCCCAGTTCCAGAAATCGTTCCATTGGCCAGAGTTTGGTTTTCCAACGCTCACCAGCGCCGGTATTGAAAGCAATCGGGTGGAATCCGGCCATTCCCAGAGATCGCAGGTGCTCCCGTGCGGCCTCAACTTCAGAAGGGGAAAGATGAACCTGAACCGGGTCAGAGGGCTCCGGCGGGATCCCGAGAATGGAACGCATATGCGCCTGGTAAGTGAGTTGGTTCTGCCGTTTGATCCTGTCAAAGCACGCCATCTCCAGCCAGGGACGGGCCTCCTGGTTGGCGGCGATGACTCGTCCATTTTCCTCCAGGATATACCCAAGATGACGCACTGCCCGTTGCTGTGTGGCCAAGGCAGCGGCCAGAGGTTCATTATCCAGATTGGCACAGATATCGAACTGCTCACCTCGGGCCTGTAATGCCCCCTCGTCCTCAACTACCAGGATCCGGTCAATCTGTTCCAGATTCTCCAGCAAGGACGCTGCACTTTTCCGAGTCAGCCAGGTAACCTCACATCCGGGCCACTTTCGATGGATGCCTGGCAAAAGGGCGGTCGTCCTGAGAACATCACCGGGAGCCCCCAGCTTGATGATCAGAATCCGTTGCCGGATGGGATCATATTCATCGCATTCCGGGCATTCCTTGCCCCGAGCTTTATTGGGAATGCAAGGGAGGCTGCCACGATAAGAGCGGCAATCAGCATGAATCAGCATCGAAAGGTTTCCATTTCAGAATGGCTGTATAAGCACACCATATCACAAACAGGAGGGGTAGAGGAAACTATGGCCGACTTTCCTTGATATGGCGGTCAAGAAAACTGAATGCCTCCACCTGCATCTCCTGATTGAACACATGTGGAACAGGCCAGAGGTGTGTGACCAGGCAGTCTCCTGCAGATTGACTCTCCCAGACTGCTCGCAGGGTCTGGAAGGCACTCTTGACCGATTCAACCGGAAAGAGACTATCCTGTTCTCCACTGAAAAAAAGCATCGGTTTGGGACAGGCGATCGAGGCGATATGGGGGTAATCAATCCAGTTCGATCTGCCCGGATGGAGCATGGAGAACGCAGACTGACCGACTGTCTGATTATTGCCGGGAACCATGACCCCATGCGTGGTGGTCAGCCAGCAGATAGCGGCACCGGCTTTAATCCGGTCGGTTCCAGCAGCCAGATTCCAGGTACGGTACCCACCCATGGACAAGCCAATCGCTCCGATCCTTTCCGGGTCCACTTCAGGTAATCCCGCGACAAACTCCACACTTCGAAGGTCCTCCTGGGCAATCATCCCCGCCCAGGAAATCCCAAGGTGGTACAGATTCGAGGCAAAAGCCTGCTGGTCTTTATAGGATACCCCTTCAGCACGTCCACGGTCCCCCCAGTAGATCGCATCCATGGAAAAGACCACATAGCCTCTCTTGGCGAGCTGATCTCCGATAAATTGTCCTCCATAAAGCTGGGTAACCCATTCAGAAGCATCCTGGATGCGTTCTGTAGCTTCCAGGAAGGGCCGGATCACCTTCTCCTTTCCTATCGAAAAATGGGCTCCATGGTCATGCAAAGCGATGACCGCCGGGAAAGGACCCTGTCCTTTGGGTACAAGGAGATACACCGGGATCCGTTCCCAGCCGGAGATGTTCATAAACATTTTGCGAGCTTCATAGGTCCCACGGTCCTCGACAGCGATGACCGAAGGATTGAAAGCGGTTTCGGGGGCCGGAGTGAGGTATTCCTTCAGGAGCCGTTCCCGCGCCTCTCTCCTCCATTGCTTGAAATCCATTCCCTTCGCAGGATCAAATGAACCTGGAAAAGTCATCTGGTTCAGGCGAGCTTCGCGAAAGACGGGAAGATTCCACTCGATGCTGTGGCGCTGATACTCTATTGAGGCAGGAGGTGTTTTTTCACTAGCTGCAAGATGTTCGGCAGCCGGTTCCAATCGGTCCAGGAGTGCTTTCAGCTCTGGTCCGGGAGTCAATAATCTCTCAACAGGCCGTCTCTCGAGGTAACAGCGAAGGACTTCAGGGAGG
>CAYZUX010000108.1:0-19138 GCA_964481775.1 uncultured bacterium
CGAGTCAAAGTGATTGGCCCGATGTTCGGAAGCAGCTCACCATCGACCTCACGGTTGATCGCTCGCCAGCGAATCGTTTTGTCATCCATTTTTTCAAAGACTTTGGTTGAGGAGCCTGTTTCTCCATCAGGTAAAACATGCAATGCCTTTGCGAACCATTTACCATCTTTTTGGTACCAGACCGCCTCGGCGGTTCCTCCTTCCGAATCGAATGTCCAGGAGCGGATGGTTTCATCAACTGGATCCCATCCAATCACGATGTTCCCATCCCGATCAAGTTCACCATCGATGACGATTGAGAATCTCCCGAGGATGGAATTCTTCCTGGAAGACCACTCGTAAGTGGTTTCCGCAATCATCCCATCCCCTTCTTCTTTCCATTCTCCAATCAGCCAGTTGAGGATCTTCAAGTGTTCGGAGTGGGGGGGTGGTTCGGGTGGCCCCAGATCGATCACTTCCTGGATCAACCACTTATCACCCGCTTTCCTGAGGACAGCGGTATAGGATGATGCTTCGATGGTCCCATCATCATAGGTGAGGATATCCAGCCCATTCTCAAAGGCCCATCCTTCTGTGGCTGGTTCGATCCTGGAGTCAGCGATGCGCATCTGGATACCGGGATTGTCCTTGAAGAGTTTCCGGAAGGATTCCAGGATTTGTGCCCTGCCGACGGTCAAGTTCCCCATCGAATCGGTATAGGTGGCATCTTCGATCCAGAACTGGGCCAGTTTTTCCGCATCACCCTTGTTGAAAGTTTCCACATACTGATCAAGAGAAGTACGAATCTCATTGGTGATCGTCGAAGGATCGGCCCCCTCGGATCGGGCAACGAACGGTAAGAAAAGGAGTCCCAGAACAGTCATGACAACCCCAAGGTTTTTTCCTGTCATCGATACACCTCCCGCTTGAATGAGATTGTGACCTTCTCGGATTCGAGGTTTTTTCATTCCATGCCTCACACATCCGCCTTTAGCCGCAGCGCAACATCCATGTCTCAACCGCCCCTTTGCCTTTGACTTCGATAGGCCCTCGGGCCTCAAAGGAATATTGATCACCAAGCTTTTCGAAAACTCCCCGGGTGACCTGAATGGTGTCCGGTACACCATAGGATTCCATCCGGCTTGCAAGGTTGACAGTGTCTCCCCAGAGGTCATAGATAAACTTATTACGCCCGATCACTCCCGCGACAACGGGACCCGTGTTGATCCCGATCCGCAGCCTCACCGGTACACCACAGGTTTCCTTGAAACTTCTGGCGATTTCCATCAAATGGAGGGCCATTTTCAGGATACGCTCCGTGTGGTCTGCGCACGCTTCAGGCAGACCACATACCGCCATATACGCATCGCCGATGGTCTTGATTTTCTCGATACCGAGTTCCTGGGCAGTCAAGTCGAAACGCGAAAAAAGATCATTCAATAAGTCCACGACGACAGGCGCGGGCATGGAAGAGGCCAGTTCGGTGAAACCGACAATGTCCGCAAATAGTACCGTGACTTCCGCATACCGGTCGGCGATGTGTTCCTCCCCTGACCGCAACCGGCCTGCAATGGATGGAGGGAGTATATTCAACAACAGCCGTTCATTCTCGCGACGGAGATGATCCATCGTCAGGTGAGTATTCACAAGTGCCATGAGCTCATGTGCATTAAAGGGCTTGGCGACATAATCCACCGCTCCCAGCTCAAAACCTTTAACGATATCGGCGGTATCAGTCCTCGCGGTAAGGAATATGACAGGAATCTGTGCCCATCGGGTTGAAGTTTTAAGGTGCCTGCATGTCTCGAATCCATCCATCTCCGGCATCATCACATCCAGGAGGATGAGATCAGGTTGAAGACGTTCCAAAACTTCGAGCGCCTGTCTGCCATTCGTGGCGACACTGATCTGATAACCTTTTTCTTTAAGGGTTGCAGTCAATATCTGGAGGTTCGCGGGGGTATCATCAACAATGAGAATGCGATCTTTCATGGTGGCAAATTTGATGGATAGGTGGACACGAATCCTGTCTCTTCAGTCATTCGCAGGGACCAGGCGTTCTGAAAAAAAGGTACCCGGTCCCTTAGTTCAGCAAGAGGCTCGCGCGTTGGTGGAGATGATTCCAGTAACTGATCCCATCCGGGTTTTCTGATTAATCCATTCCTTCGGGGTGACGCAGGAAATACTTGATCCAGGCGGCTAATCCCTTCTCGCCCTGTGAGTCGTATTTGAAAGGTTTAATGCATTCTTCCTTGGCGATTGCCACGAGGGGACGGTATTTGCACTTTTCCCCATGTACCGACTTTCCAAAAAATCTTCCTCTAACCCCGGAGGATGAGGAAAGGACGATTACCGGAATGCCAAAATTTCGTCCCTGACTCTGGCATTCATTCCAAAGCTGATCGATGAAGTCCCAGCCATCCATGATCGGCATCTGCAGGTCGGTGACGATCATCGCGGGATCCACGCCATCCTTAACCCGGATCGCTTTAAGGACATCGAGCGCTTCTTTACCGTTCTCGGCCTGGTAAACCTTGAGGTCTTTGTCCAGGCTGGTCATTGAACGGCTGACCATCCGGCGCACGGAGGGTTCATCATCCACCACCAGGACGGATCGTTGTCCCGGTTTCGTATCGCCCCCTTCCAGCACACGGATAAACTCCAGTTGTTCGGCAAGAATGTCGTCTTCCAGACTTCCTGGGTTTGTTTGCATTTCCTTTTTTCCTTTCCCGCACCCCCGGGTGCGCCGCATCTTATCATCCAATCGACAGATGGCACTTACCCTACAGGTAATGTAAACCAGAATGTACTCCCTTGGCCAATCTCGCTGTCGACCCCGATCTGGCCACCGTGAGCCTCCACGGCGAGCTTGCAGAAGGTGAGTCCGAGACCTGTGGAGTATTTTTTACCTTCTTGACGGCCCTCGACCTGCCCGAACTTCTCAAAAATGCGTTCACGATACTCGGGGGGGATGCCAGGGCCAGTATCCGTAACTGTGGTTCTCACCATGTCGCCATCCAGGGCTGTTGCCACACGCACCTCACCGCTCTTCGGTGTGAACTTCAGTGCGTTGCCGAGCAGGTTGGCAATTACCCGGGTGGCAACATCAGGATCACAAGAGAGAGTCACCGGTTGATCATTGGGAGTGAAGAGTACATGTCGTCCCTTGGTGAGTCCGCCGAGGGATTCAATGGCGGTAGTGATCACCGGACGCAGATCGCAGACCTGTTTGTTTAGAGGCATTTCCCCTGCCTCAAGACGGCTGACATCCAGAAGTGAGGTCACCATTTCACTGAGCCTTTGGGAAGCGGTCAGGGCGGAATCGAGATCCTCGACCTGTTCTTCCTCGAGCTTTCCTTCCAGGTCCATCTGGAGCATCTGCAGGCAGCCCGAAAGGCCGAGTAGCGGAGACCGCAGGTCATGCACCACCATATGCACCAGGTTATCACGCAAACGCTCCAGTTCACTCAGTCGCTGGTAGTTCTCCTGTAGCTCGCGCTGCTGGCGAAGAAGGGAGAGATGGGTATGGACACGCGCCAGGAGCTCATGGGTGTTGAAGGGCTTGGTGACGTAGTCGACCGCCCCCAGCTCGAAACCCTGAACAATGTCGGCGGTCTCTGTTTTGGCTGTCAGAAAGATCACGGGGATCTGGCTCAGC
This sequence comes from uncultured bacterium, assembly GCA_964481775.1. Taxonomy (GTDB): domain Bacteria; phylum Hinthialibacterota; class Hinthialibacteria; order OLB16; family OLB16; genus OLB16. The sequence goes on from CAYZUX010000108.1 coordinate 3,638, forward strand.
TTTTCATCCACTTTCAGGCGGCGGCAAGTCTCGAATCCATCCATCTCCGGCATCATGACATCCAGCAGGATCAGGTCGGGATGGATACGAGCCAGAACATCAAGCGCCTGTTTGCCATTAACCGCCACACTGATCTGATAGCCATTCTCCTTCAGGATGGCCGCCAGAGTCTGAATGTTGGCCGGCGTGTCATCGACAATCAGAATACGTTCCTGGCTGGTGGTGACGGGGGAATTCATGTTGATAAAAATCCTTTCTCCCGGGCGGTTGTCTGAAGACGCGAAAGAGCCTCAGTGAACGAGAAAGCATTGATTTCCTGTTCAAAGACAGAGAAGGTTTCCGTACCCAAAAGTGCTTGAAAGGCATTTCGATGGGATTCGAGACAGTCATTGGCCGCTGGATCGAAGTTGTTCAAGTGGGAGATCATCTCCTGCACCAACTGTTTGGTCTGTTCTCCATCGAGGGGAGAGGCAACTTCAGGGGCTGGTAGGGCCTCCGAGGGAAGGGCATCCTTCAGCCGTTTTACAAAACTGCCAAGAATCGACCTGAATTCTCCCAGGATGGGGGACAGCTCCTCAGCAGCAACCTTCGAGGCAATGGCCTTTTCGAGTTTAGCGCCCGCCTGTTGTACCTCCCGGACACCCAGGCTCCCGGCCACCCCCTTGACGGTGTGAGCGAGCCGTTCCGCGACAGTGGTTTCTCCCTTTGACAGGGCTTCAGTGATCTGATCAGGTGCGGTTGCTTGCTGTTCAACAAACTGCCGCAGCAACTTCAGGTTAAGCTTCCGGTTGCCCGCCACCCGGGTTAGTCCATCTTTTGTGTCAAGGCCCTCGACAACCGGTAACTCAACCTCGGTCACTTTTGATATGGGCGCCTGTTTTTGTTCGCCGGGAGAGGAGGTTTCGGTTCGCTCGGGCGCTTTGTAGTAGCGTGACAACGTATCGAACAGCAGGTTGGGATCTATCGGCTTGGAGATATGGTCATTCATGCCAGCGCCAAGACAACGCTGGCGCTCCTCGATGGTGGCATGCGCCGTCATGGCGATGATGGGTAGATTGGAAAAACGTGTGTCTGACCGGATCTTTGCAGTAGCCTGGTAACCATCCATTTCCGGCATCTGGAGATCCATAAGGACGATATCATAGGGGGGTGGATAGGGAACCTGAAGGAGTTTTTCGACCGCTTCCCGGCCATGGTTGGCGACATCCACCTGGGCTCCCACTCCCTCCAGCAGTTCGATGGCGATCTGCTGGTTGATCTCATTGTCTTCTGTCAGAAGAACCCGCAGGCCTTTCAGACGGGCTCCCTCATCCTTCGACTCGGTTGAGATTGTACCCGCCTCAAGCGAAGAAGGGGCAAAGACATTCACCAGAGAGTCGACCAGCATCGATTTGGTGACTGGTTTCACAAGGAAACCATCGACATGGAGGTTTTCCGCTTCCTCACGGACCTCTTCACGTCCAAAGGCAGTGACGATGATAAAAGCGGGCTGTTTGCTCAAAGAAGCATCATTCTTGATAATCCGGACAGCCTGCAGGCCATCCATTCCTGGCATCTTCCAATCCATGAAGACAGCGTCATAGGGTGTATCCCCGTCCCGCTCCTTGATGGCCGCGATCGCCTCCGGGCCTGAGCTGACCGCATCCACCTTTTCCGCCAGGTTTTCAAGGGACTCCACCAGTATTTCGCGCGCGGCGGCATTGTCATCGACCACGAGTACATGAAGATTCCGGAACTGGTTGGGTACGACTCCACCGGCCTCACCTGGTTCGCCGATACCCAGCCATACAGTGAAGGTGAAAGTGCTTCCTACCCCTGGTTCGCTTTCGAGCCAGATCTGCCCTCCCATCAACTCGACCAGACGTCTGCAGATGGTCAGTCCCAATCCTGTTCCACCATGTTTGCGGGTGGTGGACATATCCGCCTGAGAGAAAGGCTGGAACAGCTTCGCTGCCTGTTCTTTAGTCATGCCGATGCCCGTATCACGCACCGAGAACTTCAACTGGACCTTTTCACCCGTCTGCTCCAGCAGCTCGATCTTGAGCCTGATTTCCCCCTGTTCAGTGAATTTGATGGCGTTGTTGACCAGATTCGTGATGATCTGGCCCAGACGGAGTGGATCGCCTGCCAGTCGTTCCGGTATGGCGGAGGCCACATCAGCGAGGAATTCCAGACCTTTTTCATGGGCTTTTTGAGCAGTGACTGTTGTGACTGAACCAATCACCTCGTCGATCTGGAAATCGGTGACCTCGATGTCGAGCTTGCCGGCCTCGATCTTCGAGAAATCGAGGATGTCATTGATGATCGCCAGCAGTGCAGTACCGGCGTTGTGGACCTTGCAGATATAGTCGCGCTGCTTGGGATTGAGCGGTGTTTTCAAGGCAAGGTGTGATAGGCCGATGATGGCGTTCATCGGAGTACGGATCTCGTGGCTCATGTTCGCCAGGAACATGGACTTCATTTGCGTGGCTTCCTCGGCCTTTTCCATCGCCGCGCGCAGATCTTCTTCGGCTTTTTTCTCTTCTGTGATGTTGGTGAACATCGCGAATGCGCCCACCTTCACACCCTGTTCATCGATGAGTGGTGTGGCATTGACACGGCAGGGCACGAGACTTCCATCTCCCCGGAGAAGTTCAATGTCATAAGAGCTGGACTCACCTTTCGCCCGTCTTGCGATGTTCTCCCTGAATATGCGGGTGTTCTCCTCGTCGGTAAAGTCAAAGATACTATGCCCCAGAATCTCAGAACGGGTGCGGCCAAGAATCTGGCACATGGCATCGTTGACCTCAATGGTGACCGTATCGTTGTCGATCAGCCAGAAGCCCTCATTGCAGGTTTCCAGGATACGGCGGGTTCTGCGTTCGCTATTGGCAAGGTCCTGCTCGGCGCGCTTGCGTTCGGTGATGTCGCGAATGGAAACGGCGACTTGGGCTCCATGGCCTTGACGGGCGGGAAGTGGACTCAGGCCGATCTCCGCCGGAAATTGTGACCCGTCCTTGCGTAATCCGCGGAGTTCGCGGTTCATGCCCATTTCCCGTACCGCCGGATCATTGTGGAAAGACTCACGAAGTGCACGATGTCCCTCACGAACGTCCTCTGGCACGAGCATTTCCACGGGTTGGCCAGCGAGCTCATCACGTGTGTAACCAAACAATTTTTCAATCTGTGCATTCGCAAGGATGATCCCATCGGTATCCACGACCATGAGGCCATCCGGCGCCAGCTCCAGGACACTGCGGTAGAACTGTTCAGTCTCGCGCACAAGTTGCTCCGCGCGCAGGCGCTCGGTGATATCCTGTTTGACCGCGACAAAGTGGGTGATTTGACCCTGCTTTGAGCGCACCGGGGTGATGGTCATTTCTTCCTGGTAGAGCACCCCATCCTTGCGTTTGTTTGTGAGAGTGCCGTGCCAGACAGACCCGCCCAGAACAGTCCGCCACAGGTTCTCGAAAAACTCCCGCTCATGGACACCAGACTTGAGGACTCGAGGATTCTGACCGATGGCCTCCTCCCGCTCATAGCCTGTCAACTGTGTGAATGCCTGATTGACCCACTGGATGGTGCCCTTGTTATCAGTGATAACAATGGCGTTGGCAGCGGATTCAAGAGCACTGTGTTGAGTCTGCAGTTCGGTTTCCTGTTGTTTACGAACGGTGATGTCGGAAAAACTAACCACCGCTCCGAGGACCCGCTCATCTTTGACAATTGGATTTGCGCCATATTCAACCGGGAAGCCCGAACCATCTTTTCGCCACAGGAACTCATCATCGATCCGGCTGGCTTCACCCCGGGTATAAGCGGCGTACATGGGACACTCTTCCCTTGGGTACAGGCTGCCATCAGGCTTGTGGTGGTGAATGATGGCGTGAGAGGGTTGTCCGATGAGTTCTTCAGTACTGAATCCCAGCATTTTACAGGCAGCTGGATTGACAAAGGTGATGTCTCCTTCTTCGTCTACGCCGAAGATCCCTTCAGCACTGGATTCGAGGATCATCCGCGTGCGTTCTTCGGCCTGCCTGCGCTCCTCACTTTCCAGCGCAAAACGAAGCGCGTTGGCTATTGTCTCAGAGGCCTTTTCCAACCAGCGGGTTTGGACCTCGGCCAAGGGCTTAAACAGACCCAACTCCAGTACTCCCACGGGCGCGTCATTGGCGAGCAATGGGAAAGTCGCGATATGTGAAGGAGGTACAGCCCCAAACCCAAACTGAACACGGAGTTTTTCGGTGTCTGGTTGGGTGATGATCGGCCGCCGCGATTGTGCCGCCTGTCCGACGATTCCGCAGCCAAAGGCAAACGACTTGGGAAGCTCGGTGCTGTCGGGATATGCGTAGACCGCCATACGATGAAGATCACCCTCAGTGCCAGCAACGAACACCGCGCCCATGGGTGCTCCGAGAAACTTGATCGCATCATCCAAACCACGCTGCGCAACCTCAGCAACGGTCAGATTCCCGCGAAGGCTTGTGTTCAGTGCCGACAGACTCGACTCCAGGCCAGCGTTCTCCTGAGATTGCCGGGTGAGCTCCTCCAGTTCACCTGCACGGGCGGTCAACTCGGCTGTGCGTTGTCTGATGGTGTATTCCAGGTTCTGATTCAGCTCGGCCAGACTCTGTTCGCGGGCCTGAATCTTGCAAGCCATTGTCTGAAAGCTTTTTGCCAGCTCTCCAAGTTCGTCGTGCCGTTCCGGCAGCGGGCCCAACAGCTCTTCGCGGAATGTACCTTGTTCAATGGCGGCCGCCATGCGCGTCAGACCGAGTAACGGATGGGCCAGGCGCCGTGCAATCAAAGTGACAACCACAACCAGGACCACCAGGCCCCCAACTCCGATGAGGGCACTGCGAAGCATCAGTTGACGGACAGGAGCGAGGATCTCGTCTTCAGAAACGTTGAGGACACTTTTCCAGCCGGTCAGTGGCGAAGTCGCCCAATAGATCCGGCGGGGCTTGCCATCCATGGTGGCTTTTGTGAAGCCCTCGGGTTGGGCCAGCACGGCATCACCCCCCGGACGGCTTCTCACATCCTCTCCGGGGAAACCTTTGCGGAGCATGAGGTTCTCGTCCGGATGGACAATGATTCTTCCAGAGCGGCTTACAAGAAATGAATATTCATTACTGCCGCTACGCCCACTTTCAGCCGCCGAGCTTAGCCGGGCCGTACGTACCATCGTGCGAAGCCGGTCCAGAGACAGGTCCACTGTAGCAACCCCAAAGAAATTTGAGGTTGAGTCAAACATGGGGACCGAAAGGGTAACCATCGTGATTTCGGAGCCACCCTCATCAAAATAGGGTTCCGAGACATAAAAATTGCGCGAGGTTTTAGGCCCGGCGTACCATTCCCATTTGGGATCGTGGAAGTCGTATTCCAGATTTACCTTGTTTGGCCAGCTTTTCCGGTCCACCCATGGCATCGCATCCGGCTCTTTCCAGTCCTTGTGCTCGAAGGCCATGGCAAGACCGTACACCTCATCTTCGGGCATCTGGGCAAGCAATTGAGCCATCATTGGCACCATGCCTGGATCGGGATCACGACCATAGGCCTGTTGGCGGCTGGCGGTGCTACGTGGCAACATGCCAATGCGTGCGATAAAGTCATCTACACGGCGTGCAGCGGCGCGTATCTCGGAGAGGGCGTTGGCGTTGGTCTGCTGCTCCAACTCGTAGCGGCTGGTCTGGTAGTTGAACCATACGGTCAGTCCAAGCACCAACCCGGCAGCGATCCCCACTCCAACCTGTAACCGGCGGGCGATGCTGTGGTTAATGACGAGATTTCTCATACCTGAAAACCCCTGCAATGGGCATCTATCACATTTAGTTCAACGGCCACGGTCCCTTTGCCTCGATCACACTGAGCATCATATCGAGTTCAGGATTCTCTGGAATACTGGACAGGATTGTCACTGGCAGCCTGTTGCAAAACTCGTTGTTATAATGAAGTCGTGGATTCCCGCTTTCGCGGGAATGACGATTCATGAGCAAATTTATCTATACCGTCATTCCCGCGAAAGCGGGAATCCACGGTTACGCCCTTTTTCAACAGCCTGCTAGCGGGCAGACTCTCCAATGCAAGAACTTTGGTTTCAGCTCTTCTTCACCTGATCAAACCGGTGGTATCGCTGGAGGCAGTCCCGCCTTTTAACATCCGTTCAAAGGCTGGGATGTTGTCGACATACCGGAGCGCTTCCTCTTTGGTTACGGTCCCGGCCTGAACCAGTTCCAGCAGGTGCTGGTTAAAGGTCTGCATCCCATCTTCACGATTCTGGACCGCCGCTTTGAGGTCTTTCAGACGTCCTTCGTAGATCAGTTTCTGGACAATGGGAGTAGCCGACATGATTTCGATGGCAGGCACACGTCCCTGGCCATCGGCACGCCGCAGGAGTCTTTGGGAGATCACGCCTTTCAGATTGTTTGAGAGCTGCTGGAGGATGAGTTCATGCTCATTGGTGTCAAAGTGCTTGAGAATCCGTTCGACAGTCTGAGAGGTATCAGCGGTATGAAGGGTACTGAAGACCAGGTGCCCGGTCTCGGAGGCTGTTATGGCAGCGCGGATCGTCACCTGATCCCGCATCTCTCCCACCTGGATGATGTCCGGGTCCTGACGCAAAACCCGTTTCATGGCATCTTCAAAGGTCTCGAAGTCGATCCCGAGCTCCATCTGATTGATGATGCAGCGTTCATCCCGGTAAAGAAACTCGATCGGATCCTCAATGGTGACAATGTGCGCGCTGCGGGTTTTGTTGATCTTGTTGATGAGCGCCGCAAGCGTGGTGGACTTACCACTGCCGGTTACGCCAGTGACCAGGACAATACCACGTTCCAGATCAGCGAATTTCTCAACACGGGGTGGCAGACGAAGGCCATCGAAGTCAGGGATTTCGAAAGCGACTTTACGGATTACCAGACTCAAATTCCCACGCTGGTGGAAGACATTCACGCGGAAACGGGCCACATTGGGAATGGCATAGGAGAAATCGAGTGAACCGATAGTGGGGATCTCGTTAAAACGGGGAGGTATGATCTCCATGGCCATCGCACGCGTGTCATCAGGTTTAAGTGGTGGAAGATTGGTTTTGCGTACTACCCCGTTGATACGCATGGAGGGGGGGCTTCCACATTTGCAGTGCAGGTCCGACGCGTTGAGCCGGGCCATTTGCTCTAGCAGAGTTCGAATACCCACCACCTTTTGTTCCGGGGTTGAATCGATGGTTGATTCCACAAATGTTTCTTCGCTCAGGATGAACACCTCCAAGGTAACTGTTGCTGCATCGTAAAAAGAGATAGTACCACTGCTATGATGAAAAAGAAAAGTTTTTTTATTCTTCATTAAGGAAAAGACTGGCCTCTTTCCACAGGGACTGCTAGTATCGATTTCGTCTGTGCCACTCAGGGCACTTCCCGTAAGGGAACCGGAATGCTTCCATTGTCTGGTCCTGTTCCTTTGGAAAGGAGTTTTCCATTGAGAGTCGTTGAATACAACCATACTGTTTGGATGGTAATTGTAATTACCATCTTACTTGTGGCCACTTTTCCCGCATTTGGACAATCCTCTGCCATGGATGAGGGGTGGCCAAAAGTCCATGAAGTCGAAGGGGGGAAGATCGTCGTCTACCAGCCTCAGGTGGACTCATGGCAGGACTATGCACATCTCCAGGCATGAATGGCCATCCAGGTGATTCCAAAAGGAAAGTCGAATGGAATCTATGGCGCAGTCCAGCTGGAGATGGATACGGAAACGAATTTTCAGACCCGCACGGTTCTTCTAAAAAATGTTCAGGTTAAAGATCTCCGCTTTCCGGGAACTCCCGATGACCAGGCGGAAGCCGCACGGCAAATCTATACTGGATTCGTTTCGCAGCAGTCGAGTATGACGATCTCTCTGGACCGGGTCATTGCGGCCATGGAATTGACAGAGGTCCAGAGCAAGAAAGTGGATGTCAACCTTGCTCCTCCGAAAATCTTTTACAGCGACAAACCTGCCATCCTGGTAATTTTCATCGGAGAACCTCGTTTGGAAACAGCAGTCGAAGGTTTGCTGTTTGCCGCAAACACCAACTGGGATCTTTTCCTCGATCCAACACAAGGCGCCTATTTTTTACGAAACGATCAATCCTGGTTGACAACGAAAGACCTCATGAAGGGGCCATGGATTCCCGCTTCTCAGTTACCCGAAGCACTTTCAAAGCTCCCGGATGATGAAAACTGGCAGGATGTGAAGGCAAATCTCCCAGGAACACCCTCCAGGGAAACCCCGGTAGTCTATGTGTCGGAGCAACCTGCAGAATTAATCGTCACCCTGGGACGTCCCACCTATAAGACCATTTCCGGAACCACTTTGCTTTATGTGGATAACACGGAAAGTGAAATTTTTCTAAATTCTGTTGAGGGAAAACACTACTTCACAGTCTCCGGGCGTTGGTTCCGCTCTCAGGATCTGTGGGGCCCGTGGCAGGAGGCTTCCAAGGATCTTCCGGAGGAATTCAAGAAAATCCCCGAAACCAGTCCGAAGGCCACGGTTCTTGCATCAGTCCCCGGGGCCCCCGAGGCGGATGCAGCAGTGCTCCTGGCTTCCATTCCTGAGAAAGCCACAGTCAATCGTAAAGAAGCCACTCTCGATGTTGTCTATGAAGGAGAACCACAATTCAAACCGATTGAAACAACACAGATATCTTATGCCGTAAATACCCCCGATAGCGTCTTTCTTGTGAATGGCGCTTATTATTGCTGCCGTGCAGGTGTTTGGTTTGTTGCGCCCAGCCCGAAAGGCCCCTGGGCGGTGTGTGATTCCGTTCCCAAGGAAATCTACTCCATCCCTGCAACTCACCCCACCCACAATGTCACTTATGTGTATGTATATGATTCCAATCCGGAGACAGTGACGGTTGGTTACACAGCGGGATATAGCGGAGCCTATGTCGCAGCCACTGGAGTGCTCATGTTCGGACTGGGGTACTGGCTGGCCGATGAAATTCACGATGATTACTGGCATGGCTACTGTTACCATTATGGTCCCGCTTATTGGGGATATGGCTGTGGCGCACATTACAGCTACTACAATAATGGTTATGTACGCGCCGCATCCTATTATGGACCTTACGGTGGAGCAGGCCGTGCAGCAGCGTATAATCCAGCGACCGGAACTTATCAGCGCGGCGCTTATGCCTATGGTCCCAATGGGAGCGCCTATGCTCGCAGTGCTTACAATCCTTATACCGGCGGCTATGCGGGACATGCCCAGGTGAATACCCCCTATGGTTCATGGGGACGTACAGCGGTGGGGCAAGGAGACCAATGGGCCCAGGCGGGTCATCGCACCACCGCCGCTGGTTCGGTTGGTGGAATCCGCACCTCTGAAGGAACCGGAATTATTGCGAAAAATAATAAAATCACCGGTGAGTCGGGAGCCATCGCCAAGAACAAGTATGGCGATGTGTATGTGGGTCATGATGGTAATGTTTACAAACGTGACAGTTCAGGAGATTGGTCAAAATATGATGGGGATAACGGTTGGGTCGAACCGGAACGTGATTCCGGTGACCGTGCCGCAGCTCGTGAAAATGCTGCAAACCGCGAATCCCTCCAAGCAACCGACCGCCAGGCGGCACGTGCTGATGCAGGGACCGGAGCCAGGGTGTCAGATCGCCAGGCTTCCGCTGGATCAGCCACCAACAGGGCCCAGCAATTGGACCGGTCAACAGTCGGAAACCGCCAGGGGTTGGACCAGTCCGGAATCGCTTCACGTCCGTCAACGGGTGCGATCTCGGATCGAGCTCAACAGGTGGATCGTTCCCAACTCAATCGGGCCCAAGGCTCCGGGCAGTTGGGTACAGCCAAACGCCCCAGTACGGCGGATCTGCCCAGGCAATCCACGCGTAGGCCTCAGACCAGCCAGCTTCCCTCCTCGCCGGGTATTGAACAGTTGAATCGTGAGTTCCAGTCACGGCAACGCGGTGAAAGTAAAGCGCGTGGTTTCTCGGAAGCCTCTTCAGGACGTGGTGGCGGGGGGAGGAGTTTGGATTCGGCTCCACGTGGAGGAGGTAGCCGTGGAGGAGCGTCAAGGGGTGGCGGTGGCGGTGGACGTGGCGGCGGTGGACGTGGTGGTGGCCGGCGTTAACTCTTGCAATTGTGAAAAACACAAAAAGTGAATTTATTTCAGGGAGGATTTCAATGACAGTTTCTGGAAGATCGAACCGAGTTCAGATGCGAGGCAAGTTGTGTCTTATTTTTTTGGTTGTAGTCGTAGCCGGGTTTATCCCTTCCTCATTTTGCCAGGAAGGCTATGAACAGCCGCCTGTTTTCCGCGCATCCAGTCTGCTTTCGCCTGACGCGCAGGCTGGTGCGAGTTACAAGGTGAAAGAGGAAGTCAATGTTGAAGGAATGCTCTTCTCCTTCAACCTCTGGACACGCTATGGATGGTACAATCCACGCAGCCTGGACATGTTGAAGATCCGGATCGCGGAAACCCGCGCGCTGGATACGCTTACCGCCATGCAGCAGGATCCGCTTTTCCTGGAAGGGGTTGGCGACCAGGTGACTGGTACCGCGGAGTCCACAATCAATGCTGTCAAGCACCCTTTCAAAACAGTTGCCAGCATTCCCCTGGGTTTGCATAAATTCGGCGAACAGGTACAGGCCAAGGTTCAGGAAGGCGACACACTTCCAGAAGAGGACATCCGTGGTGTCCATGAAGGCGCGAAAAGACAGCTGGCGGTGTCGTTGGGGGTGGATCCTTACACAGACAACAAGCCTCTCCAGGATGCGCTCAATTATGTCGCCACCAACAAGAACCGTGGCGCTTTGGCGACACGCATCGGGACAGCTTTTATTCCCGCGGTCGGGCCGGCATTGGGTGCCGCTCAGCTGAATAAGGGACTTCAGGGACGGCTTGCGAACATGACTGCCTCCGAGCTTCAACAGGAGACACGCAGGAACTTGACGCAGCTGGGAGTACCCAAAGGCGACGTGGACTTGTTCATGCGGAATCCAGGGTATACCCCCACAACCCGGGCCGCCATATCGGATGCCATGAGTGGCCTGGCTGGTGTGGCTGGGTTGCAGAATTATATCAGGATGATCCAGGAAGTTCCCGCGCCTGAGGTCGCCCTCTTCTATCAGCGACGGATCCAGCTGGCTGAGCAATTCCACCGGTCAGTGCGGCCATTGGATAAGATGGTGGTGGTGGGTCCAACTCCGGTTTTCATTGACCGGAATGGAGGTAAAGTGATCACAGTCGCTGTTGACTATGTCTATTGGAGCGATGACCTGGCACAGCGGGTGGAAAATGTACGCCGTAAGCTGGGTAAAGGACCCTATGATCTCTACATCACGGGAACAGCCTCCCAGATGGCCAAGGATAAACTCGCTGCATCCGGTATCCAGCTTCATGAGGACTTGGGTAACAAATAGCGCATGTGAGTTTCAATACACGTGGTTCCATGTTTGTTTTTTTTGGATGCAGGGCTGAATGTCGCCAGGCGCGATGGATCGTTTTGATTGCAGTCATCATGGTCTGGGTGTCTGGATGTGCTCACCGGGAGCTCATCCAGACACCCAACCTGTTTTTGAACCAGAAAATTGATCCTTTCCAGTTCTGCCCTCCCGAGGCACGCAATAATCGTGTGGAGATATTCTATGCGACGGACCGGTTTCCGATAGACAGGAAAGGCGGAGGGCAGGAATACAGCTATTTCCGGTCTCCTTCGCTCGCTTTCGGGCGTTGTAGTGTTGATATTGGAAAAGATGTTTCCTGGCCTGACCTTGAGAGGAACAGCCGTATCCAAAAAAGGGATGTTTCGCTGCCTTTGTCGATCCAGAGCATTCTGGAGGTGGGAAGATTTCCTTCAACACCGATTCCTTTTGTAAAAAGCGGGCAGGGCCTGATTGAAGATCCGCGTATCCTCGCCGAGAAAAAAAAGGTGGATGATAAATTGCGGACCGAGGTGTCCCGGATGCTTAGTGTGACACCCTGCAAGGAAGCATTTGTCTTTGTGCATGGTTACAACAACACCTTCGAGGATGCGATCTATGTCATGGCCGATATCTGGCATTTCCTTGGCCGGAAGGGAATTCCGATTGTTTACACCTGGCCCGCAGGCCGTGGAGGTAGAGTCAGAGGCTATAATTACGACCGGGAGTCAGGTGAATTTACAATCTATCATCTCAAGGATTTCATCAGGACCTTAGTCTCATGCCCCGAGATAGAAAAAATCCATTATCTTGCGCATAGCCGTGGTACCGATGTTCTTTCAAGCGCGATGAGGGAACTCATCATAGAGGCACGAGCTGCCGGAATGGACACCCAGGCAACCTTGAAGACTGCTGATTTTACTCTCGCAGCCCCTGACCTTGACCTGGAAGTCTTTACCCAGAGAATGATTGCGGAACGTCTGGGACAGGGGCTCGGACGGGTCACCCTGTATGTGTCGGAGGAAGATAAAGCGCTTGGTTTTTCCGCATGGCTTTTTGCGGGGATCAGAAGAGTGGGCAGGATTACTTTCGAGGATCTCACTCCCGGACTGAGGAAAAGGCTCGAGCAGAATCGGGGGGCGGCTGTGGTGGATGCCAGGGTGAAATCGGGTTTTATTGGTCACTCCTATTTTTATGCTGATCCGGCGGTAAGCTCAGACCTCATTCTTATGATGGGATATGGACGGGCCCCAGGTGCGGATAACGGCCGTCCCCTGATCCCGGTGGGGCCCAACTTCTGGCGCATCGAAAAGGATTATCCTTATATGGTACAACGACAAGGTTGGAGATGACCGACAATAAGAGGTGTTATTTTATGAAGTCACGTTTTTTTGTAAGTATTGGATGGTTCCTGCTATTGACGGGAGGGGTCACGGCAACCCCGCTGGATGACTATGTCGCGGCCCCTGATCCCAATTACTCTTACACATTTGTCAAATCCCTCAGTGGGATAGGTTATTCGGCCACCATTTGGGAGGTGACCTCACAGGCATGGCGAAGTTCCTCCGAGGTCGACCGGACACTCTGGAAACACTGGGTGCTGATTATTGTCCCGAATCTGCTCACTCACACCAAGGCGCTGATGTATGTGGGAGATGGCGATAATGGGGAAGGAGCACCGGATGCCGTTGATTCGACCTTAGCCAGCGCTGCATTGGTGACAAGATCCATCATTGCGGAAGTCCGGATGATTCCCAATCAGCCAATCAGGTTCGCCGGTGAAACCGACCCCCGTTACCTTTCGAGTGGACGGCGCGAGGATCAACTGATTGCCTATGGATGGGACCAGTATAAAAAAAGTCTCGACGCCAACCAGGAGGATCCGCTCTGGTTGCCACAAATTCCGATGACGAAAGCGGTGGTGCGTGCCATGGATATGGTCCAGGCACAATATCCTCAGGTGAATGGCTTCATGGTTGCGGGTGGTTCGAAACGCGGCTGGGCGGCATGGGCAACAGCAGCGGTTGATCCCCGTGTTGAGGCCATTGCTCCTTTGGTAATCGATGTGATGAATGTCGAGAGGAACCTGCAGCACCATTGGGAGGCGTATGGGTATTGGGCCGATGCCTTGAGTGATTATGTCGATATGGGGATCATGAACTGGTTGAACACACCACAGAGTCAGGCCATGAGTGAGATCATTGATTTGTATTTCTACCGGAACCGGCTCACCATGCCGAAATACATTGTGAATTCCTCGGGAGACCAGTTTTTCCTTCCTGATTCATCCCAGTTCTACTTCAATGATCTTCCAGGTGAAAAACATCTTCGTTATGTCCCCAATACAGATCACTCACTGAACACAGAGGCTGGCTTTAATCTTCTTGCTTTTTACCATGCAAGCCTAAACAATATTCCACGTCCCACTTATTCATGGACAAAAGAAGCTGATGGAAGTCTGCATGTGCAGACTTCATCTTCTCCCACAGCGGTGCGTCTATGGCAGGCGTCCAATCCAACTGCGAGGAATTTCCGTCTTGACACAATCGGTCCTTCCTGGACAAGCAGTTCCCTCAGTGATCAGGGGGGAGGCCTGTATACCGGGAGTGTTGCGGAACCTGCACAAGGATGGTCCGCTTTTTTTGTGGAGCTCGAATTTCCAAGTGGAACCATATACCCCTTTAAATTCACCACAGAGGTCAGTGTGGTGCCGGATGTTCTTCCTTTTGCCCCTCAACCGACACCGACACCGACTGAAAGTCCATCAGGGGTTGGACAGTGGCTGTTATTTGACTGATTTTTCCTAAGGGCTCGTCAAGAAATAACTTAATCAGAATTATATTTGTGCTGATAGAGGGAGTATGGTAGATGAAAATAGCATCAGAGCGAAATATAGGAAGTTGTTTCCCGTGATGACAGAATGGAGCAGGCGCATCTGGGCAGCGACCGAAGCAGAGTCTCTGGGTCATGGTGGCGTCTCTGCTGTCGCACGCGCCACGGGGATAAGCCGCAACACGATCCCACAAGGAATGAAGGAACTGGAGTTGCCCGAGGTGCTTGCTCCAGAGCGCGTTCGGCGGGGATGGGGAGGACGTAAGCGTGCGTCGGTTTTCGAAGCCACATTGAAAGGGGATCTGGAGCGTTTGATCGATCCGGTCACTCGCTGAGATCCGGAGTCGCCGTTGCGCTGGACCAGTAAGAGAGTCCGGAAGTTGGCGGCCGAGCTGAAGGATAGTGGACACCAAGTGAGCCATACGGTCGTGGCGGCGCTGCTGCATGAAATGGGATATAGTCTGCAATCCAACCGGAAGGTGCACGAAGGCGAGAACCATCCTGATCGCAACGAGCAATTTGAGAATGTCAACCGCAAGGTTGTTCATCGGATCGCACGCCGGCTACCGGTCATTTCGGTTGACTACAAGAAGAAGGAACTGGTGGGGGATTTCAAGAATGGCGGGCAGGAATGGCATCCGAAGGGTCAACCCGAGGAGGTCCGTTTCAATGACTTTATGATCAAGGAATTGGGAAAGGCGATTCCTTATGGGGTGTATGATCTGCACCAGAATGTGGGGTGGGTCAGCGTGGGTGTCATTCAAGAGACCTCGGCCTTTGCGGTCGCCACGATTCGCCGCTGGTGGCGGGAGATGGGAAGTCAAGCCTACGCTCAAGCGCGGTTGCTGTTGATTGTCGCGGACAGCGGAGGAAGTAATGGTTTGCGTGTGCGCCTGTGGAAATGGGAATTGCAGAAATTAACGAATGAAACCGGTTTGACGATATCCGTCTATCACCTGCCGCCCGGAACCAATAAATGGAACAAGATCGAACACCGCCTGTTCTCGTACATCAGTTAAAAATTGGCGTGGCCGGCCTCTCTTGACGCACGCCACGATTGTGAACCGGATAGCCAACACAAGCACGAACACCGGTCTCAAAGTGCGCTGCATTCTGGACCGGAAACACTATCCTCCCAAAGTCGAGGTGACAGCTGCCCAAATGGCCAACATCAAAATTCAGCACGATACTTTTCATGGTGAATGGAATTACACCATCCGTCCTCAATAACAATTCCAAATGATTATGTTATTTCCTTACAGACTCTTAG
>CAYZUX010000109.1:0-19086 GCA_964481775.1 uncultured bacterium
CGTTCGTGCAGCATCTTGTATATGAAATCCTCCTTGGTCATCCCGTATTCCCTGGAATCGATCTGAACCGGATAGAGGTGGAAGACATGCTTGCACTCAGGACGCACGGTGGGAAGAGTCAGACCGGGGATATCTTTCAGTCCCTCGGTCAGATAGGCGGCATTGCGAATCCGGCGTTCATTAAGTTCATCTAACTTGCGTAGTTGAATCACTCCTACCGCGGCCTGGATATCGGTAAGACGGAAGTTATAACCTGCATCATCAAAATCCTGCCACCAGAAACGCTTGCCCATCGGGAATCTGGTTTCATCAATCTGGCAGTACTTCGTGCTCTTCCCATACACCCGGGCACAGTGTGAACGGTACAATGCGATCCTCTCGAACAGATCAGGGTCATTGGTAACAATCATCCCCCCCTCCCCGAGAGTGGACATATTTTTCTGTTCATGGAAGCTGAAACAGCCAGTCGCCCCCATGCTGCCCGCCTTACGTCCCTTGTATTCGCCGCCCACTGTATGGCAGGCATCCTCAACTACCGCGAATCCATACTTCTTTCCAAGCTCCAGGATGGCATCCATATCGCAACACTGACCATAGAGATGGACCGGTAATACCGCACGGGTGTTGGGGGTAAGCTTCTGGGCCAGCTGATTGGGATCGAGGTTATAGGTCACCGGATCGACATCCACAAAGTCCACTTCGGCCCCCAGTGTCGAGGCTACAGCGGCAGTGGCGATCCAGGTCAAGGGGGTGGTCAGGACCCGATCACCGGGTTTGATATCCAGAGCCACCAGAGAGAGGAACAACGCAGCGGTACCATTACTGACCGCACGGGCATGCTCGCATCCCACATAGGCCGCAAAGTCTTTCTCGAACTGGATACAGGCATCCCCGCTGGTGGGTGCTCCCTTGCGGATGACAGAGAGAACAGCCTGCTCCTCCTCGGGGCCATATTCGCTTCCAAACTTGATCTCCAAGTCATATTTGATGGGTGGCATGATTTCGTTGCTCCTCGTGGCTGATTGGATTTTGTGGAAGATGAGAGCACATAGGCTACTGTGACAGCACAAGTTCCATGGCCTCATCCAGATCCAACATGGGTGTCCTCAGGTGGGACCTGGCCTTTGCATTATTGAGTGATACATCTCGCGGCCGTGGGGCGCGTCCAGGTTGGTCTCCGGCGTTCTTCACCACCACACGGTTCACTTCAAAGCCGATCTTACGGGCGATGCGCCGTCCGAGGTCATACCGGTTCAGAATCTCATTTCCGGCTAAATGGAAGATACCGGTGTGTTCGTTACCCGCCAACTCCAGAAGTGCTTTTGAAAGGGTAATCACATCCACCGGGGAACGAATTTCATTATCCGGGAAACCCACTTCCTTCCCCTCCCTGAGCGTAGAAATCATCTTTGCCATAAAGGAGTTCCCTTGACCGAATGCAGGCAGCCCCATGACCAGGGCCAGACGCGCGATGACCCAGGGACTTTGACATGAGGAGACGGTTTTCTCGGCTTCCACCTTGGTCTGCCCGTAATAATTCACAGGATGGGGTAGGTCTTCCTCCTTGTAGTAACCTTTTTCACCATCGAAGACAGTATCCGTGGAGAGAAAAATCAGCTTCGAGCCGGTAACAGAACACAGGTTCACGATTCTTTCTGTCAGTTTCACATTCACACGCCAGGCCTGGTCCGGGTTCCTCTCACAGGCATCGATATCAGCCATCGCGGCGGAGTGGATGACCGCATCAGGCAGGATCTGTTTGAAAATCCTTTCGAACTCACCGGGATGCGCAACCGGATCTATCATATGCCAGGATGTTTCCCATCGCGGGGAGAGGGATGGTTGAGAGGAAAAGGCGTGCACCTCCCATTCCTCTCCAGCCTGACCGGGGATGTTGCCAGCCACAAATCCACTCGCACCAGTGATGATCAACCGTTTCGGCATGGGAGAGTCCTTGAATACCCTTTCAAAAAGGGGTGAGATTGACACAACCGATCCATCATCCTAAAGGTATTGCCTCGATGGTGGGAAGACACACCCCTCGCGGAAAAACCCACACTCCAAACCAAGGAAAACAACACAGATCATGGCCAAGACAGAATCTTTTGATGTCACCACCGGCGTGGATCTCCAGGAAGTTGACAATGCAATCAACCAGGCCATGAAGGAAATCAATCAACGCTATGACTTCAAAAATCTGAAGGTGGAAATCTCACTGGACCGCAAGGAAAGCAAGATCCAGATCGATGCCCCGGATGAGTTCAAACTCAAAGATGTGTGGGACATCCTGGTCAGCAAGATGATCCGCCGGAGTGTGCCCACCAAGAATCTGCATCGCGGTAAGGTGGAGATCGGTTCACATGACCGGGCGCGTCAGACTGTCGACCTGGTCCAGGGCCTGGATGCTGATACAACAAGGAAAGTCGCCAAGATGATCAAGGACGCTGGCCTCAAGAAAGTCCAAGTCACCATCCAGGGAGACCAAGTGCGGGTCAGCGGCCCCTCAAGAGATGACCTCCAACAGGTGATCCAGTTACTGCGAGCGGCGGAACTGGGCGTGGAACTCAAGTTCGGAAACTACCGTTCGAACTGAGCGGGTGGGTGTGCCCTAGACCAGCCCGAAACGTTGATATTGCTCTCTTTCCAGCTCCCAATACCCGGCGTTTTCGAGCATCGTGCGTTGTTCCTCATCGAAAAACCAGGGTCGTGTGGGGTTCGGGACAAAGCGATGGAAAAGGTCCCTGGAGTAACGCTTCCGCTTCTTCCGGATGACCTCATGGTTTCGTGCCAAATGCCTGCTCCTCTCCTCCTCCTGAACCAGAGATTCCACTAACGGAGTCGAACGGCGTCGTGAGAACAATCCTCCCAATCGGTCCAGTAGCCCGGCCCTCCTTTTTTCACCCAGGAGAAGAATCCGCTCCCTGGCTTGCGCCAATGTCACAGCCATCTGGATTCGTTCCAGGTGGTCTTCGTCATCCCAATTCTTAAAGAGGGTGCGTAGGGGATTGAGGAGGTAGTACTTCGCCTTGTGTTCGAAAGAACTCCGCCCCAAAGAGGTGTGAGCTCGATGCCCTACACGCGATCCGGGAATGAGAGAACAATCATACCCCAGCAGGTTGAGACGCCATCCGAAATCCACATCTTCATAGATCATCCCGTAGGTTTCATCGAATCCACCAGTTTCCAGGTAGAGGCTGCGGGAAATTGCCATCGCTCCACCACAAGGGCACAAGACCGGGATCGGAGGACCGTCGGGATCGGGAAGCTCTCCCTGCTCCTCGAAGCCATAGGCCAGGTAATTGACACTGACACCACGATAAAGCGCACGTTTCCCTTCCCAATCCATGAGGATGCTGCCGACAGCCCCCTGGAGTGTCCCATTTAAGAACGGATCTGTGAGTTTCAGGAGCCAATCAGGTTCCACCCAGGTGTCATTGTTGAGAAAAACGAGTACCTCACCATCTGAGCTTTGGATGCCAGTCTGAATGGCCTGGACAAAACCGCCATTCTCTTCACGATCCAACACTCGCACCCAAGGGTGTTCCCGTTTCACCCATTCCACACTGCCATCGGTCGATCCATCATCCACCACGACCACATCATGGGGGGGAGTACCCGGAGCAAGATGTTGAAGCGACTGCAGACAGGGATTCAGGATTTCCGGGTTATTGTAGTGCGGAATGAGAATGGTAACCTTTGACACTTCCAATACCTGCACCTTCCCTGAATTCAGAGGGAGGGGTACCCTCTACCTACTATGACTCATCGACTGTGGATTCTACATGAGTTCCTGTTTCTTTCGATCATGGCCATTGGACCATCACATGGCCATTGGTTGAATCCATCCACCCCAGGAAATTGGAACTCATTCCGGGTGGGAAATGCAACTCAGACTTTGATGTTGATAGAGGTCCATTTCCTGCCATCAAAAGAGGAACCTTTCACACGCTATCAACCCGCTGGCCTGCTGGATGGACTCCAGACTCCCGGAGACCGTTTGCTGTCTTGTTCCTGGCCTTCGGCACCTCCCGACCGGGATGATCACTTTTCGGCAAAGTGGACCGGGTATTGGCAACCGGGCAAGGGAAAACGTGAAATCCGCTTACGGGCCAGCCACCATGCCACCCTCTCAATGGATGGAAAACCGATCCTTGAGTGTCAGGAATGTCCTGCTGGAGTCACAACCACCCTGGAGATCGATGAACGGGAGCATCCCTTCCAATTAGACTACTCCCACACACAAGGGAAGGCCTACATTTTCCTTGATGCACGAGAGCCAGGACGGGCCTGGTACCCGATTGAAGTAAAAGCAGAACGTAGAAATGAAAAGGTGGAGGGATGGAAAGCGGAGTATTACCTGGGCGAAGGCTTTGAGAAACTCATGTTTGCAAGAACCGATCTCCAGATTGCCTTCGACTGGAAAGGGGAAGGTCCCTTCGATCGTCCTGAGGACCTGCCCACACTCACTTTCCGCTGGGGGCACCGTGAGGAAGCTTTCTTCGGGGAGGTGTCCTCCAACCGCCGAGGATTTCTCTGGTTCCGTCCCTACACGATCCGGTACCAGGGACAGTCAGGCCCGATTCTTAAAGGAACCAATACCTCATTTCACCTGGTTTCGGGTGAGGGAAAAACTCTCCTTGATATTTTTTTTGATCAAGGTGTCACCTGGTGGAACTCCGGTAAAGAATCAGACCAAGTGGAGTCAATCAAACTGCCAATCCATCCTGAATTGGCAGAAACGGGTTTCCTGGTTCCCGTCCAAACCGGAAAACCCTTTCGTTTCTGGGAGGACACTCCCAAAGTTGAGGGAGGAGCATGGATTTCCAAGGCTTTGGATTCCGAGGCAAAAGACTTCATGACATCCCGTCCCCGGTTGATGGGTGATTTTTCGGGTGAGGGTGAGGCCTTATTTGCAGACGGAAGGTGGTGGGCCAAGGTCTACCTGGAAGCTCTCCGGATGTGGCAGATCAACCGTAAGGAGCAATCGCCCACCCTGTTTTCGCCAGCCAGACAACGCTTGCTTGCCTCTATTGCCGCGAACCTCCCATTAGCGGTTTCGGAGATGGTGTCTTTGTGTATCCCGGACCTCTCCTTCAATTTCAGAGACACTGGTTCCGGACAAGAGACACCTGCAATTGCCGGCATATTTCAGACAGAGGCAACCCAGGACCTGGAGTTCCTGACTGAAGCATTAACCGGTCTGAAGTCACCGGTGCGGAAACAGGCAATCGTAGGAACCGGACATTCCCCTGTCAGCCGTTGGCCGATAACTGGTCTAAGCCATGGCCTTGGAAACGCACTCAAAAACTTCTCTGAAGTGAGCAGCTGTCTCAAGCGAACCAGTGATGGCGGTTTCCGGTTCCTCCAACAACCACTGCACCAACGGACAGTGAAACTGGAAAAATGGGTGGTTGCCGACGGGATGAGTCTCGATTTCACACTCTCTCCCTCCGGTATTCGGATTGAGCAAAAGAAAGGTGCATACCTCCAATTTGACCGGTCCGTTGCTATCAACAGTTTCCGTCTGGGCAAGCAGGGGGAATGGATTTCCGAGGTTCAAGTGGAAGGGAAAGTTCATCTGGAGGCTGGTCCAATGAAGACAATCAAAAGTGTGGCCTGGAATCGGAATCCTTTGCTGATGACCCAACAGGAAAAAAGATTCCTTAGGGGAACGTTACCGGAGGGAAAGGGGGAAATCCGTGTGGAATGGGTTGAACGCCCTTCATCCATCCCAAGGTTTTAGGCTTTCCATCACTCAGTGACTGTAGCAACCATTGGGAACACGTCTCAAGATGCTCCGTCTCAAAGCATCCATCTGAGCCAGGATATCCTTGGAACGTCTCACGCCGCGGACCAGCCATTGAGTGTGGATCAGGTCCTGTTCGGTCAGAATCTCACCATAGGAAACTGGCTCGTCAGCAGAGATGGAGGACAGAGTCATACGCACCCGGTCCTGCTCACGTTCATCCAGGAAGGGGAGCATGACCGCAAGGAATGCAAGCAGACGGAGTTTCAGACCCACTGGAAAAGTACTCGTCCTTATAGAGGAGAGAAGTGGTTCCTGGAACCATAGATCCCACTCCGCGGGACGTCCACGAAGTGCCACCTCAGGATCTTTGCTGATCACCTGAAGGCACTGGTCCAGGAGCATCCGGAGCTGTTCAGCAGTGGCACTATAGGTTTGTCCTGTGTCTCGTTTGGGTGTCGAGGGACTGCCATGGTCTTCAGACTTAACCGCTTTACGCGGTGGTTCCGGGATGTATTCCGGCTCAGGAGGTTTAATGTCCCGAAATAAGAAAACCTGCCCCAGATCCTCTTTGGACAACCACATATCCCTCATCCGATTCAACCCCATGGTAACCGCCTCCCCTAAATTCAAACGCAATGCCCCTTGTAGTTTGTAATCCGGCCTCACACCACCCATCTCTCGCAGCTGAAGACACTCATCGCCTGCCGGATGGTGATGCAGGCTGATTCAAGTCTTAATATCGTTTCAAGAGTAGCGTTACTAAAGGAAAAACTCTAAGGAGGTTACAACCTGAGGTATTAGAACAAGGCAGCGGATGAAAACCAATCCTTGTTACAATCGAATTCTCTGAAGATAAGGTGCTAGTTCCACAAACTGACGGTATCCATTTTCCAAAAGAGCCTGGTTCCTGGTATCCGGAAAAAAGGATTTCCCCTTTTCCGGATACCAGGCCGAAGTGTCCCAACCAAGAGCCTTTGCCCCGGCCAAAGCTGCACCTGCCAGAGAGGTCTCCGAAACTCCGGCTAGAGTCTGGAGCTTCCGCCCCAGAACATCCGCAAAAGTCTGACACCAAAGGGAACTCTTCACGCCACCTCCTCCCAGCGAGAGGGAGTTCACCGTACCGCCCTCGGCCTCAAGGATCTCCAAACCCCAACGGAAACTGAAGGCGACTCCCTCCAGGATTGCGCGAGCGAAGTGCCCCAAACCATGACGCTTATCGATACCCCAGAAAGCTCCCCGTGCTTCAGGATCGAGAAGGGGTGTTCTCTCACCTGCGATGTGAGGGAGAAAACAGAGTCCCTCACTTCCGGCGGGTACAGATGTCGCTGCAGCCAGAAGGTTCTCGATACTGACTGGTTTCCCTGCCCAGGATTGGAGTGTTTCACGCCACCATTCCAGTGAGAGTCCCGCAGCCAGGAAAGCCGCCATGTTGAACCACAGTCCCGGTTGCAGCTGTGGGAGTAAGTGGACTCCCTGTGAGGGACGGGCAAAGGGCTTATCACGAGCCACCAGCAGCTGGCCACCGCTGGAAATGAGACCGATGGCATCATCCACACGTCCTTCCCCCATGGCCAATGTGGCCCCCAGCACCGCATCACCACCCAGTGCAAGGATTGGAATTCCGGCGGGTAATCCCAAACGGCCAGCGGATTCTTTGCCAAGCGAGAGGCCTTGGGGATTCAGGGAACTACGAATCTCCGGATACTGATCTAACGAAAGCCCAAGTTGATCCAGAAGGAGTTCGGACCACCTTGGACTCCTCCCATGGGGTAGATCGAGATCGAGAAGACTTGTGGAAACAGCATCGGTCGGCTCGGTGACATACTGACCTGTCAATGTTGAGATCAGATAATCCTTGGGTAGAAGTATCCTGGAACACTTTCGCAGTAAATCCGGATTCTGTTGTCTGATGAAACCAAGCGTGGCCGCCTGAAATCCAGCCGCCAGTGGATTCCCCGTGATCTGCCCATGCCGTTCCTTTCCAATTTCACGGTAAATCCACTGGACCGCTTCCCCTCCCCTCTGGTCACACCAGATAATGGCATCCGCCAATGGTTGTCCATCCTGACCGATGAGGACTGTCCCATGCATCTGCCCCGAAAAAGCCAACCCTTCAATCCGTGTACCTTTTATTTTTGACAGAACCTCCCGGACCGTGTGATAAAGCCCTGTCACCCACAGGGATGGATCCTGTTCAGCAGCACCAGGTACGGGAGTCAGGATGGGATATTCCGAAGCGGAGACAGCCTGGCAGGTACCCTTTTCATCAAACAGGCCTGCACGGATTCGGGAGGTTCCAAGATCGATAGCAAGAATGACAGGCACAACGGACTCCTCGGAGGGGCAAATTCATTCGACAATCATTCGACAAGCTTGTAGCATACCCATGTCGATTCGTGGAAGTCCACGATTCGACGGAATGTGAGCGATAAGTTCGACTATATGCAACGATGAAATTCCATTTGACAGTTGTGTAACGTTCTCGTAATATCAGTCATCTGAATTGATGTTTTTTTCTTAGGGTGAATTCTACGCCACAACTCTGATGATTCCTGTCTTTATTTCAGGCGGAGAGTCCATCCTTGGGTTCTGAGTCCTGCCGTTTTTTCAAGTCCCAGTAGGAGGTTGTTCCACATGAGCCGCATCGGATTGATCTGTCTCGGTTTCTTTTTGGCAGTGTTTTTCTTTGGCACCCCATCGATTGCCCAACCCTTTGGACCGGAGCGAGCTCCGGGATTCTGGAGCAGTGTCTGGAACAAGACTCAATCAGCCTTCCATTGGTTCAAAGTAAATCCGGTACGAACCAATGAGATGGAGGCTATCGGGCCACGTGCCGCCGCGCATTATGCCCCAACCCGCTGGGGACAGCGGTTGTCCTGTACCCAGCCCGAAACCGAACGTTCCATCCGCAAAGTGGATTTCCTCCTCTATTCCGATTTCAGGGACAGTATTCGTGAGGCGGATAACCCCGAACATGCGGATGGCAGCCGGACAAACCGGTTCGGGGTTCCAGGGCCTGCACCAGCTCCCTGACCGGATTTCCGTTTCGAGAGAAGTGGGCGTTTGTTTTTTGAAATTCTGAGCTGAAATGGGTGGGTGATATGAAACAAATCTCTTCACAAAGGAAGTTGGGAGATTGGATGGGAGGGGTGGTTCTCTCCCTGGCAATCCTCGTTTCTTTCCATTGCTCCATTTGGGCCTCGGAGTCCTCAGGAGATTCCACCGGGACCGCAATAACAGCCACACTCTCCTCGGGACTCGAGGAGCCCCCCCTCGAGGAACCTCCTGTGCCGTTGACTCCGGCCGGTCTGGGAGTTTCCGCCAGCCGGGTTGTCGAGCAGATCTCGGCACGATCCGGCCTCCCTGCAGCGGAGTTGGTTCCCCACGAATTTGCCACCTTCACAGTGGTCGAACATCCCTCTTCGGGACGCAGCTGGGTGGTCGCAAAGTCTGCGAGTGCTGTGAATATGGAACCTCTCCAGGTGGCTTCGTTGAATGAAACAACCGCCTATCCGACCGATGCCGGAAGGTTTGAACACATCGTTCCGGGTGAAGATGAGATTGCGGTGGTAGAGGTTTCAGCGGAAGGAGTGGCTTCCCAGCCCACCCTCCTGGCCGGCCAGCAGCCTGGGATGGTGTCCCAAACCAATTCCGCTCCACTGATCACTGGAGCTGAAGTCGCAGGTGATCCGGGCCCGGCGATCATTCCCTCCGGCTTTGTTCAGTTTGGGGCAACCTATCACAGTAATGTTTTCTACACCGACGAGGATGTCGATTTCGACCTGGTCAGGCATCCGGACACAGACACGGAAAATGGGGATGTCGTTTTTGGCCCAGCGATTGGCTTGCGTCTCGACCTGAATCCCCGTTTGGCTGAAAGCACCTACTTCGAATTCATCAGTGCGGCCGACTTTTTCAATGATGAAAGTGGTGAAAACCGTTGGCGTCACTCTCTGGAATTCGCGAGCCGTGGTGAATCCGGGGAGCTACTCGATTTATGGTGGCGTGGAGGGGTCATCTTCCATGACCAGCTCAAACAGGATGAAGCCGAGTACCTGAGCCAGGACTTCATTGAGTTCTGGGTTAATCCCGGGTTGGACTTTTTCCTGACTGACCGCGACACCTTCACCCTGGGTTCCTTACTCTTCTACCGGGATGTCTCCAAGGATGGGCTGCCAGAGAAAACCCTGGGGCCGCCTCCTGAACCAGGAGGTGGTGAGCTTCCTCCGGCGGAGGGAGGCATCGCCCCCAAGACGGACATCGAACGTTATGCGGATCATGTGGGTTTTGGAGTGGATGGAACCTGGAGGCGGCGCTTCAGCGAATGCCTGGAAACCCGCCTGAGAGTCTCTTACCTCCGCCGCCAATATGACCGCCCCGCACTCGACGAGTACGGGGCCATGTATGGCTGTGATGAAGTGAACTGTGACAAGGAAATCTATCCGGATCGCAAAGACGATCTCTTCGAAACATCCCTTGGATACACCTATGCCTTCTGCCCTCAGACCGCCATCGGCATGGCCTATCGATTCAGGCATAACGGATCCAATGGGGATTTCTATGATTACAACGAACACGGTATCCGTGTGGTTGGAAATCACACAATCTTCCATGGACGCTGGTGCGAAGCCAATCTCCGCCTGATCGGAGATGTTGCCTGGAGGAACTGGGGATCACGCAAGGCGGATGAGTGGGATGCCCTCCTGTTGCCTCCTGTTCCCGGACCGGATGGAATCCTGACTCCCGGTATCGATGAGGATACACGTGAGGATCTCACGTATATCGCACGTGTCGGTTTCGACCGGGAGTTCGGAGGTTACACGATTGGAACTTTTTATCAGTTCGAGGTGAACAACTCCAATGATGGATCGGGTGATTACAAGGACCACAGCGTAGGAGGTTTCGTCCGCTACGAGTACTGATCCGTTGCATCTCTTGCTTGAAAAGTCAGACCTGCTGGTTACAAAAAAACAAGACTCTGGTGAGGAGAGGCCGAAGGCATGAATACGAACCATCTGTTCCATCGCAAATCCCTTGGCGGAATCCATGGCTGGCTTGGGGTATTTGTCGCAACCACTGTGCTCATCGCATTCTGTTCAGGAGTCTGGGCACAAGGCACAGTCCCGCGTCCAGACCTCGACAAGGGAGACAAGCGCCAGCAACGTCTCCAATATTTGCGCCACCTGCGTGGAGATACACCTGAAGGAAATCCTCCTGAGGGGGGGATTGGGCTATACCTTCAGGCATTCAACCAGGTCCAGGGTATGCTGGGCCAGAAAGCTCTCAAGGAAGTCGAGGGAAACGGATGGCAGTCTCTCGGCCCCAGTGCGGTACCCAATGGACAAAAAGGGGATCTCAGCCTGGGAATCAGCATCTCCGGCCGAGTGACTTCGGTGGCAGTTCATCCCACCAATTCCTCAATCATTTACATCGGGACTGCCAGCGGTGGAGCCTGGAAATCGACCAATGGGGGAGCCAGCTGGACCCTGCTGACTCGCGATGAGCCAACCCAGAGCATTGGCGATCTTACCCTCGATCCCCAACAACCCAATACGGTCTGGGTGGGAACGGGAGAATCTTTCAACACGGGGCAGTCTTCCAGCTTCTTTGGATTGGGACTCCTGCGCTCAACCAATGGTGGGAATACCTGGCAACATTTTCCTGGACCTTTCGCTTCGGGCAGCACACTCTCGAGAATCCGAAGGGTTGCTGTCGACAGGAATGACTCGAACACGGTGATCTTCGCGGACAAGTCCGGACTGTATCGTGTTACCAACGCCCTGAGTGATACGCCCACCTTCACCAATCTCGATCCGGGAGGAACCTGGTGGGATATCCTTCAGGATGCCGGAAATCCGGGAACCTGGTTTGGAACCCGCAGCGCGGCGGGAGGCGGCTCTGATTTCGTCCAGGTCACCAATATCGGGGGAGTACCAACCATCACTGTCCTTCAGACCTGGAGTGGCGCCTACACGATTGGTGCAACCAATGGAAACTTCGCGGGACGCTCCCAAATCACCCAATGTGCCGCAACACCAGGCACCTTGTATGCCATTGTCGAGGCTCCCCCCGCCCACCGGGTGTTCAGAAGCACGACTTCAGGAACCACCTGGCAGGACGCGGATCCCACACTCGCCAGCAGCATGCGAGCGGGGAGTGTGCGCTCGCAAGCTTTTTATGATCTCTATATCACCGTAGATCCCACCAATGCCAACAATGTGGTTGTTGGAGATGTGCTCCTGTTCCGTTCCACCAATGCCACCAATGCCAACCCAACCTGGGAGGACCTTACCGAGGCCGGACCCACCGATGCGAACATCCATTGGGATAATCACGATGGTTTGTTCATGGGGTCAACCTTCTTCGCCTGTACGGATGGGGGCATTTTCCGTTCGCCGGATATTCTCGCCGGGTCGGTGGTCTGGAACAGCCTGAACAATGGGATCACCAGCATCCAGGTCAACCAGAATGCCTTCAGCTACAGCCCAGCTGCCGGCAACGAGAGCATGATAGTGGGCACCCAGGACAATGGTACCTTGCGGCGTGATAATGCGCCAGGAACCGTCACCTGGCGGACCTTGGGCTCCGGAGATGGTGGATTCTGTTTTTACTCACCCAATAGCGGGGCAGGTGACAATGCCTACCAGAGCTATATTGCCGGCAGCATGAGCTACAGCACGAACATGAATGCTGCAGCCCCTGGTTTCGGAACCAATCAGCTCCTCACGGGACAGGCCCCCTTCTCACCGAATACGAGTGGAAGTGATGGAAATTACTTTTCTTTTTATCCCAACGCTATCATTTCTCCAGTAGCAAATCCGGACCGGGTGGTGGTAACCGGCGGACAATCCAATGCCACCAATGCAGTCAGTGCCAGGTTGTGGTATCACAACAATGCCGCCTCAGCCCCGGGGGGATGGGTGGATATTTCAACCAATGTGCCGAACCGTCCAGGTGATGAATTCGATGCACTGGCTTTTTCTCCCACCAATGCCAATGTCCTTTATATCGGTGAGGCCAACCAGGTCTTCCGTACCAATGACATCACGGCCAACCCGCCCGCCTGGCAGCAGATCGGTACGGGAACTCTTCCCAACAAGGTGCTGACCGACATCGCGGTCGACCCGAATAACGATGGGCACCTGGTGGTAGTTTATTCCGGATACGATTCCAACATGGTTTTCGAAACCCAGAATGCCAATGCCGGCGCCGCCGCCACCTGGTTCAACCGCACCGGAAATCTCCCAGCGGTACCTCTCTTCTCCGCAGTGATCGATAACACTGACTCGGCTGAGTGGTATGTGGGCGGAGATCTGGGTGTCTGGCGGACCACTAATCGTGGATCCACTTGGGATCTGGTGGGGAACGGGATGCCGATGGGGGCAGCGGTCTTCGATCTGAAGATCGATCCCAATCGCAACGAACTCCTGGCGGCAACCTTTGGAAGCGGTGTGTGGATGACCACACTCTGTGATGCTCAGGTCACCATCGCCGAAGCGAGTCCTGTCATCACTTGCACCGAAACGGGTGGTTTGGCTTCCTTGACGATCCATGGCACCGCGGGGAGCGCCGGAGGGAATGTCATCCAGGTCGAGTACCGCCTCGATCCACCTGACCCTGTGGCTGGATTCGGCCCCTGGATCGAGGCCCAGGCAGCACCGCTTCCGAACAAGTTCGCGGACTGGGTCGCTGCGCTTCAACTTCCTGTAGGACGAACGCTGTTCCAGGTGCGTGTGACGACCGATTCCGGCGCTTCATGCAGCTTCGCTATCCGTGACCTGATCATCCAGGTGCTCGACGTTTCTCCCATGGTCACCATCGAGGCCCCATCGATCATCACGGTGTGTGATGATGTCGCGGATGTAGAAATCCATGGATTCGCGGCCTCCTGTGAACATGACCCCATCGACCGGATTGAGTTTTCGACCAATGCCGCTGGTCCTTTTGGAACCACAGGGGTCTCCGTGGCAGCTGAACAGGTTTCGTTTGTCAACTATGTGATTCATCTTGGCGCCCCCGGTTCAGCCAATATCCCCAGTATTATCCCACCCGCCGCACCTGGAACCCTCAATCCCGTCTTTGTCAGGGCGGTAACCGTAAGCGGGATCGAATCGGCAGCGGTACGTGTGGATATTGAAGCATTGAGTGTCGTACCGGCCATCACCATCGAAGAAGCCAATCCACTCGATGTCTGCATCTCCGATTCCGATGTGGAGATCCATGGTTTCGCCCAGTCCTGTCCCGCCGATCCAATCCATGTGGTCGAGTTCAGTGTCAATGGAGGAGCCTTTGCGGCGGTGGATCAGGTTGCCACACTTCGTGAAGGGTATGTCTCCTGGGTGCTCCACCTTGGCGCGCCCAACGGAGTCCGCTTGCCCACCAACAACACGGAAATCCGGGTCAGGGCAAGGACTCTCGATAATGACATTGCCGCTGAAGTGACAACCCATGTCCGTTGGCCGCGCATTGCAATCCAGGACACCAACCTGACTCTGACTGGTCCGGCTGGAAGCGGGCTGGGTGTTCAACCCCATATCATGGGCTCTTTCACCGTCGCAGAGGTGGATGGATTTGTAAAAACCAAGCCAATCCATCTCGCTCTCCAGGGAATCCTGGTTCCCGCGGATGGTTCGGATGCGACCATCGGACCGGAGAATATCGATCTGATTCCAGCCGAGTTTGAGCTTGAGCCGGGACAAAGCCAACTCATCACGGTCCAGGTATCCATCCCGCTCAACAGCTCTTTTGGCCCGCCTTTAACAGTGCCCCCGCTTCCAGGGCTTGTGCATGGTCCGGCCGCGATCAGGGCTCGTGGAGAGTGTGTGAATCCAGTCCAAACAAACCTCCAGGTGACAGTAACTCCTTACCGGGATCCTGATCTCATCCGGCGCGGTTTCCCCACCTTCTGTGGAGATTGCGCTCCCAGTCACTGGCAGATGTTCGCCTTCCCGGTCACAGGTTTGGGCGAACCCTATAATCCGATTTTCCCTGTCAATTATGGATCCACCCTCAGAAACCAACTCGAGGATGATTTCGGATTGATCAACATGGGTGCAGCCCCCTTCCACGCGGTCCGTTGGGATCCAGTTCGCGGGATACCTGATGGAGGAACCAACCTTTCCTTTGCTCGTTATAATCCCCCCAAACCACTCCTTGAGCCCACAACGATCATCCTTCCCGGAGAAGCTTTTTCCATGGCAAGGAGAATCCCGGGTGACATCACCATGGATGGATATTTCCTCAACCATGCCCGCAATCAACCGGAGGCCAATTATCCACATGTGAGATTCCCCAATCTCGGAACGCCCTGGGAGGGTTCCTGGGATGATTCGACGCCGTTGCCACACCCCTTGGAGTTCCCGGCAGCACTCCAGGTGGGGAATCCCTATGCCTTCCCCATTTTCCTATGGGAGCAGGCGGTGCAGGATCCAGTTTTGGGAGCAGCCCCTGTCACCATGACCGCACTCCCACCCCTGGCCCCTAACGTCATCAGTTCCCTCAGACGCTTTAACAGGTGGGTTGGTGAGCAGTTCCTTGAAATCCAGGGGGATCCCGACATCCCGGTCCTGTTCAGCCCATGGAATGGCCTGCTGCGTCCGACTGAGGGTTGTTTTGTCCAGTTTGGACCACAGGCTTCCGCTTTGAGCCAGATCGTGTTCAATCAGCCTCCCGTGGTGAATGATTTCCAGCCATGGCCTCAAGTCTTTGATTTCACCAACAAGACGGTTGAGGATAAGAGTGAAACACCTGAGCCGATGGACCTCCAGGAGATCGACCCGCTGGCCAAGTTGGAGGGTTGGGGATACCGCATCATGGCAGTCAATTCCGAAGGACTTTCCAGGACAGTGATACTGGGAGCTTATTCGGGGGCTGAAGCGGGTTTGGATAAGACCGATATCGAGTCGATATTTGGCCCGGAAAACCGTCCTCCCGACCTGGATTTCGATTTCTTCATCGATCGTACTGGCTGGGGCCAGACAGGAATCCTGCTGCGTGATATGTGCTCACCTTCAGATCTGCGTACAGGCCATCACATACCCCTCCGTCTGGTGACCCCCAACAAAGACAGCATAGTGATAACCTGTGAGCTGATCGGCCAGCCTCCCCTAAGGATGGCATCCTCTCTGAAAGACAGTGCCGGTCAGGTTTTAATGGATCTGAAGGATCAGTCCAGGTTGATGGAAGCCCAGGCGGGCTCCACACAACTCACCGTGAACCTTCAAACCTGGGCCGATGGAGATGTGAACACCGACAGTTCAGTCAACTCCCTCGATCTCTTCACCTTTTCACTGGAGTTCGGCAAGAAAGGTAAAGGAAATCCAGCTGACCTGGATGCGAATGGAGGAGTCGATCCGAGAGACCTGATCGACCTGGTTAATGGTATGAAATAAAGAAGGGTTCATAAAAGGGCGAGAGTGGCTTGCCCTGTAACAGGAAATTTCAAGTATTCTTTGGGTGGGAATTTGCAGTGCACTTTCCCACCCAAATTTTTTTTCATAAGCAGCTTTAGCCGGGGAGACAGGCTCGCAGACTGGAATCAGGGAGTTGTTACCGCCTCCGTGGGAACCGGTTGTGGTTGAACTTTCCAGATCTTCTCACAGTACTCACGGATGGAGCGGTCTGAGGAGAATGATCCCATCCGCGCCACATTGAGAATGGATCTTCGTGTCCACTCCGAGGGGGCCTGCCAGAGAGCGCTTACCTTTTCCTGGCATTCCAGATAGGCCTGAAAATCAGCCAATACCATGAAGGGATCCAGGGTGAGCAGTTGATCCACCAGGGGACGGAAGACGCTTGTATCGCCCCGTGAGAATACCCCTGAGCTGATGGTATCCAGAACCTTCTGGAGGAGTGAATTGGTCTCGTACAAGTCACGGGGACGATAGCCAAGCGTTTGAAGATTCACCACCTCTTCCGAGGTCAAACCGAACAGGAAAAAGTTATCCGTACCAACTTTTTCACGAATCTCAATGTTCGCACCATCCAGGGTACCGATGGTCAAGGCTCCATTCATCGCAAATTTCATATTCCCTGTACCACTGGCCTCTTTCCCCGCTGTAGAAACCTGTTCGGAGAGATCAGCCGCTGGATAGATGCATTGAGCATTCTTGACATTGAAATCAGGGAAGAACACCACCTTGATACGGTCATCGATATCCGTGTCCTGGTTAATCACCTCTCCCACTGAATTGATGAGCTTGATGATCAGCTTGGCCATGCGATAACCCGGTGCGGCTTTTCCACCAAACAGGAAGGTTCGCGGGACCCAATTGAGGGTTGGATTTTCCTTCATTCGCAGGTAAAGCGCGATAATATGGAGCACATTCAGGTGTTGCCGTTTGTACTCATGGATCCGTTTCACCTGAATATCAAAGAGGCTTTCCGGGCATACCCTCAAACCGGTACGGAGTTGGATCAGGGAGGAAAGCCGCTGCTTGTTCTCCAGCTTTACCCGCCGCCATTCATTCTGGAAACCGGTGTTTTCAGCATGGTCCTCCAATTGGTGAAGGAGATCCAGATTTTTCACCCAACCATCTCCAATCCGGCTGGTGATGAGTTGGGCCAAGCCAGGATTACTGAGTAACAGGAAGCGCCGGGGTGTCACTCCATTGGTTACATTGTGGAACTTCCCTGGATACATCTCGACCCAGTCCGCCAGCACATTCTGCTTGAGCAACTCGGTGTGCAACTGAGCCACTCCATTGACCGCATGACTGCCAGCGCAAGCCAGGTTGGCCATCCGGACATATCTTTCGCTCTGTTCATCAATCAAAGACATGCGGGCGACACGAGCATTATCCTGAGGAAAACGTTGACGCACATCTTCAAGCAGGCGGCGATTGATTTCGAAGATGATCTCCAAGTGCCTTGGGAGCATTTTTCCAAACAGGCCGACAGGCCACCTCTCCAGGGCTTCAGGCAGAAGGGTATGGTTAGTGTATCCCATTGTTTGAACTGTAATTTCCCATGCCCGGTCCCAACCAAGCCCATGGACATCCACAAGCAGGCGCATCATCTCAGCCACTGCAATTGAGGGATGTGTATCATTCAGTTGAACAGCCCAGCGTTGATGAAGATCATCAAGTCCCCCCCGGTATTTCAGATGGATACGCAACATATCCTGGAGAGAACTTGAGACAAAGAAATACTGTTGCTGGAGGCGCAGCATCTTGCCTTGCTGTGATTCATCATTGGGATAGAGCACTTTACTGATATTCTCAGATTTGACCTTCTGTTGAACTGCGAGGAGATAGTCACCCATGTTGAAGGCCGAAAAGTCAAAGGACTCCACTGCTTCAGCTCGCCATAATCTGAGGGTGTTACAGGTGTTCACCTTGTATCCGAGCACAGGGGTATCGTGGGGAACTCCCCTCACCACCTGATCCGGGATCCACTTGACACGATAGTTCCCTTGGTTGTCGGTAAAGGATTCGGTATGACCCCCGAAATTCACCTCGACAGCATGTTCCGGACGGGCCACCTCCCAGGGATTCCCCCAGTGCAACCACTTATCAGTGATTTCAACTTGCCAGCCATCCCGGATTTCCTGGTCAAAGATCCCAAACTCGTAACGGATACCATATCCGATCGCAGGCACTTCCAGGGTGGCCAGTGAATCGAGGTAACAGGCGGCCAAACGGCCCAACCCCCCATTCCCGAGTCCGGGTTCTTCCTCATGGTCCAGGATTTCATCAAGGTTGACCCCTATCTGTTCCAGGGCTTGGCGCATGGAGTCCTGGATACCAAGATTGACCAGATTCGCACCCAGCTGCGGCCCCATCAGGAACTCCGCTGAAAGGTAACACACACCTCTGGCATCCGGACGGTTCAAAAGGTGATTCAATGTGTATACCCCACGTTGAAACATGCGGTCTCGCACCGCAAAGGCAACCGCAATGTAGATATCATTCAGCGAGGCGGTTTCGGGGTGACGACCTTGGAGGTAAAGAAGGTGTTCGCAGACTGAGCAACGGAGCGCTTCGACACTCAATCCAGTTCTGACATCCTCTGAAAAGGGGGAAGAACCAAGATCTTTTTTCATTGAGAAGACACCTCCCTGGGAGTGTGGCCACCTGATCGATGGACCCTGTTACCACCAGGCCTATCGGGGTATCAATAAAGCCTGCAGCCAGTCAAGTGATATCATCTCTTTCTGTGTGAAATAATCAACAAAAATTCAAAAATAAAAAATTGACCACGGGAGATGTTCCCCGATCTATAATACCGACGACGATTCCAGTCTGACAAATATTGTGGAGAGACCGATCATGTCTTTAGCCGGAATCCTTTTCCTATTCTTCGTTTCCACTGTTTCAGCCGGGGAAAAATCCAATCCA
>CAYZUX010000110.1:0-19044 GCA_964481775.1 uncultured bacterium
GTTAGCTGCGGCACGGAAGGGGTCGATACCTCCCACACCTAGTGCCCATCGTTTACGGCCAGGACTACCGGGGTATCTAATCCCGTTCGCTCCCCTGGCTTTCGTGCATGAGCGTCAGTTGCGGACCAGAGCGTCGCCTTCGCCACCGGTGTTCCTCCTGATATCTACGCATTTCACCGCTACACCAGGAATTCCACGCTCCCCTTCCGCACTCAAGTCGTCCAGTATCGGAGGCAATGCCTCGGTTGAGCCGTAGACATTTCACCTCCGACTTAGACGACCGCCTTCGCACCCTTTACACCCAATGAATCCGAACAACGCTCGCTCCGCCCGTATTACCGCGGCTGCTGGCACGGACTTAGCCGGAGCTTCTTTACTGGGTACCGTCTAACCCCGGAATTATTCACCCCGGAGCATTTCTCCCCCAGCGAAAGCAGTTTACGATCCGAAGACCTTCGTCCTGCACGCGGCGTCGCTCGGTCAGGGTTTCCCCCATTGCCGAAGCTTCTAGACTGCTGCCCCCCGTAGGAGTCTGGGCCGTATCTCAGTCCCAGTGTGGCCGGTCACCCTCTCAGGTCGGCTATCGATCGTCGCCTTGGTGAGCTTTTACCTCACCAACAAGCTAATCGACCGCGGGCTCCTCTTCAGACGGTAGGTCCCGAAGGATCCCCACCTTTGATCCAGGAAACATGCGAATCCTGAATGTTACGCGGTATTAGCACCGGTTTCCCGATGTTATCCCCCATCCGAAGGCAGATTACCCACGTGTTACTCACCCGTTCGCCACTAGCTTCCCACCCGAAGGCGGGTCGCCCGTTCGACTTGCATGCCTTATCCACGCCGCCAGCGTTCGTTCTGAGCCAGGATCAAACTCTCCATTGTCACTTGATCTTGGCAACCAAACAAACAGTTCTTGTCGTTCTGTTCGATTGGATGTGTGTTAGTTTTGGGAATACAACTCGCCACAGACGGGCTTAATGCCCTCTACGCGACTTGCTTCTCATTTGCAGGCTTTCTTCTCTCGATTGTCAAAGATCGGACCACTGAAGATTTTCTTCGCGGGCAAAAAGGGAGCATACCACAGAGGTAATGCCTGTCAATGGTTCCCGGTTCGCTTCCCGCCTCCTCATTTCTAACTCAAAACAAATGAATTGGTTATGGAGAGCCAATCAGAATCACACTTGGAACGATATGATCGAGTTTACGAGTAATCCCGTGCTGGGAGATTCGCCAGGGTGATCCTTGCCCCTGTTCACCCACTCGAGTATCTTGGAGCCATGAGAGGATCGATCTCACACAACCGCGAGGAAGAGACCCCCGAGATGAAGGCTCGCTGGTTTCAGAGTCTCACGATGGAGGAGCGCATGGAGGTGTTTTGCTCCTGGACCGATTTTATTCTCGCGGCCAATCCAGGCATCTTGGAGAAGAAACAACATGCTGAACCTGTACCGGGACGTATTCAAGTCCTTGAGTTGCCATGAAGTTCGGTATGTGGTCATCGGAGGGGTGGCCGCGATTCTCCACGGTGTACCCAGAGCCACTTTCGACCTGGATATCCTCATCGAGGCCACGGAAGACAATGCGGGAAGGCTGCTCGATGCCTTTCTTGAGGCGGGTCTGGGAACCGCGGCGTTAATCGAGCCTCAAACGCTATTAGCCAACGAGATCACGATATTCAGAGACCGGCTCAGGATCGATGTTCAGACCAGAACTCCGGGTATCGAATTTGAGGATGCCTGGCGGAGACGGAGTAGACTCACTTACGACGGTGGGGAGTTCTTCATTATTTGTAAAGACGACCTGATACGATCCAAGGAAGCTGCGGGACGTGAGATTGACCTCGCCGACATCCGGCTTTTAGATTCCTCCTCAACCGAAGGATAGGCTTCAGGGCTGAACCTCATTCACTTCAATTCAATGCGTCTTACCTTCCCTGGTGTCACTGGTTTCCCCGTATCGGCGCTCTCGACTGCCGCAAAACACAAAGCCACACTCCTCAAGTTCCTTCTCGCTGAGTTGGAGGGTTCCCTGCCCTCCTCGATAGCACACAAGAGCTCTCCCATCGTTCCGTGAAACCCATCCGGAAACCAGCATCCCTCGAGAACCGGAGAGCTGATTCCTTCCCGTGTTGAAAGGATCACCCGCTGTTCAGCTAAACTGGGTCCCGTGCTGTGGATAGAACCACGCTCCCCAACAATCGTGGTTGTGTCGATTTGACCCAATGGACAGCTGCCATTGAAGCTGAAAGTGGCTTGTCCATCTTCATAATCCACAATGGCGTGAGCCATGAGGGGAGGTTTGGCCCGCTGCCCTCTGGCATGGCTGATCGAGGCCATGACTCGTTGGGATTTGCGTTCTCCGAAAAAAACCGTGGCGATGTCAAACCAGTGGATCGCAAAATCATAAAGGATGAGATGATGGATCTGGTCGAAGCGTGTTCCCGCGGTCCAGTTGTGATCCCAATGAACCACAAAATCCACGCTGGAGATCTCGCCCACAAGTCCTGCTCCGATGGCTTCCCGGATGTAACTGAAGTGCGGCGCCCAGCGTCCATTCTGATTGACCGCCAGTCTCACTCCCTTCCTGTCGGCCAAGTCAGCCAGTTTTTCTCCGGTCTTCAGGTCAAGAACAAAAGGTTTCTGCGAAAGAACATGTTTCCCGGCTCGAAAGCAATCCTCGATGATGGCCACACGTTCCGGAGGATGGGTAGCAACATCCACCACTTCAATATCGTCACGAGCCAAAATCTTACGGTAATCCGTGGTGATCAACGCCTCGGGGAAAAATTCTTCACCGCGCTTCCTGGCTTTTGCGCGCACCAGATCACAAAGGGCAACCACCTGGTATCCCGCATTCCGGTAAGCCCTCAGGTGCTGCTCACTGATACCTCCACACCCAATCAGTGCAATCCCGGGACGATAGGATTGTGGATCCCGGGGACGATACGGCAGGTCAAGGGCTGGAGAGACCGCACATTCTGCCTGAGGACTCAATCCATAGGTTTGTTTTCGGGACATGGGGTTTCTCCTTGGATGGGTATTTCCTTCAACATTTTGAAATGGGGGCCGACATCAGGGATCAAGAACTCCTCTGAAACAGTTCTCCATCCCTGTTTCAGATAGAAACCGACTGCCGAAGTACGCGCATTACACCACAGGATTGGGCGCCCACGGGAACAGAGAATTGCCTCGGCATATTTCAGAACCGCCGACCCGACACCTTTCCCAAGGTACCGGGGATCTGTAGCCATTCCGCGCAACTGCCAGGCCGGTTGTCCCATCCACTCAGAAGGTATGAAGCTCGCGCAACCGATCACCTGTTCTCCATCAAAGGCCGCAAGGTGTAGGACTCCAGGGTCAAGGTCACCCGGAAATTGTGGGGAGGTCCGGTTGGTACCCGCGATCAACACCGCCATACGCAGGTCATAGATTTCATACACCTGGACTGGACGAACCAGCATGGATGGATGGCTCCTGATGTGAAAAATGGGCATACGAGTATCCGCTGATTCCGGCAGACATGTCTATGGGAAAGATCCATGTTTACAGCCTCTCAAACCCGCTTTAGCATGAAGTCCAACACTTGATCCCGGGGGGAGATACAATGAGGCCTTCGTTACCCATATCCTTATCAAAAAAGCAATCTCATTTTCCGGTGATACTGCTTGTTTGGGTTGGGTTTGGCTTCGCCATCTCCTCACCCGGATACTCTCAGCCGCAAGATCGAGATGGAAATGGAACGATTAACATTCATGATCTGATCCTGCTCCTCAAAAACTTCCAACCTGGCCTTGCCATGCGTAACGAGCTTCTGAGCTATTCTTCAGGATGGAACAGCTCCCTCAAAACATCCTTCGACATCAAGGATTATTTTGTGAACACAGCGGGGAGCAACTGGCATTACACCGGCATGAATGGGGCCTCCACCGAAGATGATTTCCGATGGACAGTGGAGGCAGCCCTGCAGGATGTGGGCGGTGGAAAGATGGCCACACGGGTCAGGACTGATACCGATGAACCCACTGACGCCCGGAATGGAGATGTGGATTTCTGGGTCCTGGAAGGCGATGGGAAACTTTTCTACTACGGTCTACACTTGGCCAAGTCTCACTCCATTTCCGGTCTGGCCACGATCCCATCCCAGGACATTGTGTTTTCCGATCCCGTGGAAGTGGGGCACAATGGTCTCAAGATCGGTGACAAAGTGACTGACACAGGAAGTGGAAGTGCTCAGATCACCACCTTTCAGGGTCCAAAAACAATCACCGGTACCGCTAAATCAAGCTTCGAATACACCGATCGATTACCAGCCTTTGTGACTCCCCTTGGGACATTTACAGATGTGATCCGAATCGTGATTAGCCTGGAAATGGAGTTCACCATTCCAGGTGTCCCGTTTCCCCTTACCTACGAATTGAAAAACAACACCTTCTTCATGAAGAAAGGAGTGGGACTGGTTGCCCAGGATCAGCAACCCGATGATAATGACGCCGAAATCCAAGGAATAGATGAAGGAACAGTCTTTGTCGGCGGAAACCCAGTCCCTGTTATCGCCAATTGAGGAAGATCCTGAAAAAGGCCAGGATCTTTACTCCCATCCGCTTCAGCATATCAGCGAAGAGCTCCTGGAAAAGATCCTGGTAGGCTGGTTTCTGATCCTTTTTGGGCTGATCCTGATCCGGAATGCCTGGTTATCGGATGATTCCTACATCACCTTGCGTGTTGTAGACAATTTCGTGAATGGTTATGGTCTGCGATACAACATTGATGAGAGGGTTCAACCCTATACCCATCCGCTGTGGATGTTCTTGATCTCGGGGATCTACTTTTTCACCCGTGAGGGTTACCTGACCCTCCTGCTTCTATCCTTTGTTTTCTCGCTATTGACCGTGGCGTTCATAGCTTTCCGGTTCGCCGCCACGCCTGTCAGCGCTTTGCTGGCAATCCTTACAATGATCCTTTCCCAATCATTCATGGATTTCTCCACATCAGGACTGGAGAATCCGCTGACCCATCTTTTTTCACTGGTGATCCTCCTGCTCTACCTCAAACAGGAGGCGCGTTTCAAGACGGTCCTCCAAATGGCTTTCCTGGTTTGCCTGGCCACGTTGAACCGGATGGATACCCTTCTCCTGTTTCTGCCGATGCTGGCAGTGTGGGTGTGGCGAAGTGGACTTTTCAAGGGGATCTTTGCGGCAGGCTTGGGATTCCTCCCGTTCGCTCTCTGGGAAATTTTCTCAATCCTCTATTATGGATTTCCTTTCCCTAACACCGCCTATGCCAAGCTGGGGGCCGATGTGGGGACAGGCAGACTGTTTGTTCAGGCGTTGTTTTATTTTCTCCATTCAGTCGAAACAGATCCCCTCACACCCCTGGTGATTTTCCTCGGCTTGTTGATTCCGTTTCTGGTGGGAAACCGTAAGCACATCCCGGTCATTGCCGGGGTCGTCCTGTACCTAGTATACCTTCTGAGGATCGGCGGAGATTTCATGGGGGGACGTTTTTTTTCTGCACCTTTCCTGATCATGGTGGCATTGATTGCAACTTACCCTCTCACCACCACGATTCGCACATGGCCGCTTCCCTTCGTGGTGGTTCTGATCATGGGACTGTGTTCTTCAAATCCGACCCTGATCATCCCGGAACGCAGAACCGCTCCCAGGGAAGGTGAATCGATCTTCGCCGGGTACATCAGCCCCCGAGGTATTTCCAACGAAAAACTGTACTACTTCTACCGTTCAGGACTCATCAACGCCAATCCGGACCTGGCAATTGCATGGGAAGGAGGCCCGATCCGTGGTACTGAGCATTCCAAAGTACGTGTGGTCAACTGTGCCGGTTTCTATGGATATGATTGCCCTCGAGAGGTCCATATTGTAGACATCTGGGCCCTGATCGATCCGCTTCTCGCAAGGCTCCCATCAGTCCGGTCCGATCGCGGGGAGGGACGGATTGGCCATTTCGAACGGATGCTTCCTGAGGGTTACTATGAGACACTGGAAACTGGAAAGGACCAATTCACTGACCGGTTCCTTGCGGAGTACTACGGGGTACTTTCCAGGATTATCCGCGATGACCTTTTCACACCCGGACGATTGCGGGCTATTTGGGACATGAACCGGGGATACTACAACCACCTCATCGACACCCGGCGTTACCTGAATCCTGATATGAAACTGGTCCACCTCAAGGATGCAATCACGGTTCGGACAGAAGGAACCCCGCTCGATGATTCTGCTCTGCTCAGGATCGGAGTGGATGGACTCCAGGTGGATTTGGGAGAAACCTGGAAAAGTTCACGGATTGAGATCAGTCTTGATCCATCCACTCCCTATGACCTTTACTTTACGGCTTCTCCACATGAAACCGGTCACCTGAAAATTGCCCCTTCCACGGGCAAAGCCGGGCTGGTCATACATGAAATCCAGGTTCCACCGGGTGCAGTTGAAAGTGGATATAACCTGATCCGGATCATCCCGGAAAGACAAACCCCTGACATGGTACTGGGACACATTAGACGGTTGGACAGTTGATAAAAAAAGACTAACAAGCAAAGGAAGGAAAAGTCTCATGAGAATTCGTGGATACTGGTTGGTCAAGGTCACACTCACCTTGCTGGCTTTCGCCAGCGTGGGATGCGCTGAGGAAAAGAAGACTGTCCCTGGAGCCACTTATCTACTGGATGCGACCATGACCACAAGCGATGGTGTGAAGCTGGTGATGGACATCATCCTTCCACAAGGTGAGGGACCTTTTCCTGTCATGTTGTGGCGAACACCTTATGACAAAAATGGTGTCACCTATGGCGAGGCTCGCCAGTTCGTGGAAGCAGGCTACGCAGCAGTCGCTCAGGATACACGGGGGAGATGCAAGTCGGAGGGTGTCTGGGATCCTTTCCGTTATGAACGCCGTGATGGCTGGGAGACTCATGAGTGGATCGGCAAGCAGAAGTGGTGTAATGGAAGTATCGGTCTGGCAGGCGGGTCTTACCTCGGATTCACTCAATGCATCAGCGCTCCGGAAGCATCTCCGTATCTCAAGGCGATGGTTCCGGAGGTCCCCTGGGGAAACACCTACCATGATTGCCTGTACACCGGGGGTTGTCTCCATCTTCAACTGGCGATGAGCTGGGGTTCGATCATGCAGCTGGGGAAGCTGGGGAAACCGGTTCCTGACTTCGTCAAAGGAGACCTGTTCAAGCATCTCCCGCTCAAGACCTGGGATGACTGCCTTGGCGTGCAGGTTCCATACCTGCGTGATTGGGTGGCCCATCCCACGTATGATGATTACTGGAAGGACCATGAGGTGGGAGACCGGATTGAAAACATCTCCTGCGCCGCACTCTATATCGGCGGATGGTTCGATATTTTTACTGATGGTGTCCTTGAATACTGGAGCGCAGCAAGGACTCGTGCCAAATCGAAAGAGGTACAAGAACATCAATACCTGATCATGGGCCCCTGGACGCATGGGGGAACACGGGAAGATGGGCAAAATGGTGAACTCAACTTTGGGCCTCAATCTAATATCAGGAAGTCCCGGATACGGATGGATTTCCTGGATGAGATGGTTCGAGGAAAGTCGACCGAGTTCAGCAAAACAGCACCACTGCAGATCTTTGTGATGGGAGCGAATCGTTGGAGAAACGAACAGGAGTGGCCTTTGGCTCGCACTCAATACAGGAATCTCTATCTCACAGGGGATGGAGCAGCCAACACCTCGGCAGGTCAAGGAGCACTCAGCTGGGAGTCACCCACCATTCAACAGATCACGGACTCCTATGTGTTCAATCCAGATGATCCGGTCCCGACCGAGGGTGGTTCCCTGCTGTGGCCAACCGCTGGTCCACGCAATCAAGCTGAGATTGAGAAGCGTCAGGATGTTCTGGTCTACTCATCACCCGTGTTGTCGGAGACGGTTGAGGTGACAGGCCCTGTCCGTCTCAAGCTTTTTGCCGCAACCAGTGCGAAAGATACCGACTTCACCGGCAAGCTGGTGGATGTCCATCCGGGACCAGACGGGAAGGAACTCCCCTATGCCATCACCGATGGAATATTACGGGCACGCTTCAGGGAATCCAACAAGGAAACCAGCCTGGTGGAACCGGGAAAGGTCTACGAATACACCATTGAACTCGGTAACACGAGTATCGCATTTCTACCAGGTCACCGGATCCGCCTGGAGGTCTCCAGCAGTAATTTCCCCAAATACGAACGGAATACCAATACGGGGAATCCATTGGGCGAAGATCCCTCAGGTGTTCCAGCCACACAGACCATCCACCGTTCAGCGGTTTATCCCTCGCACCTGGTGCTGCCAATCATTTCGAATTAGAAGGGAAACCGGATACCGCGAGGATCTTGCTGATCTCATGCAGCAGATCCTCCCTGCCACTCCTGGTCTCAGCTGAAGTGGCGATCACTGGCCAATCCAGACCTGACAGGTGAGTCTTTTTGAATTTGGATATGGCTTGGCGTGCTTCGTTTTTCCCAAGTTTGTCAACCTTGGTTAGCGCGATCACGGTACAGATGCCGGTATCCACCAGCCATTCGATCATCTCAAAATCACTTTTCATGGGTGAGTGTCTTGAATCGATCAACTGGATGACGGCGGCGAGACTCTTTCTTTCACGGAGGTAAGTGTCAATCAACCTTCCCCAGCGCTCAACCTCCTCCTTGGAGAGGCGCGCAAATCCGTAACCCGGCAAGTCCACCAATCGCCATCTCCCTCCCACATCGAAGAAGTTGATCGCACGAGTCTTACCGGGAGTCTTGGATACCTTTGCCACTCCTGTCCTTCCCACCAGCATATTCAGGAGGCTTGATTTCCCCACATTGGATCTTCCGCTGAGAGCAATTTCAGGGAGGTCCGGCTCAGGAAAATGGGAAGGCTTTACCGCACTGAGAAGGTAATGGCAGTTGAGTGATCCGGTCATCATGGTTGGGATGTGTGTTCTGTTTCCTTCACTCCAGTGTGAGGAGAATCTCTCAGTTAGCCGACAGGATCAAGAAGGAAAACTGCTGAAAAGGTTTTCGGATGAATTGTCTCTTCGATCACATGGACATGGAGAAATACTCAAGTCTTATATTTTCAATAAGATAGAGACAAACCACAGGTGTGATCACTCCTCACAATCCATCTGGTACGCCCCTTGCTTAGTTCTTCAGGTACCAGGGAGAGGAGATGACGCCGATGCAAACCGATGGTTTCTGCCTGAAAAGATACTACCGGGATATTTCCGAGAAACCGCTACTGTCCTCGACTGAGGAACGCGAGGCTTCCAGGTTGGCGAAGAAAGGCGATCCTGAAGCCCGCCGCAAATTGATCGAAGCCAATCTCCGCTTTGTGGTGAAGATGGCCATCCCCTATTGTAATCATGGGTTATCTCTTGAAGACTTGATCCAGGAGGGCAATCTTGGCCTGCTCGAAGGAATTGAAAGATTCGATCCTGAAAAAGGGTTCCGGTTGACCACTTATGTTTCCTGGTGGATCCGTCTTGCCATTCAACGTGCGATTGAACAAAAAAGCCTTCCAGTCCGCCTTCCCGCCAACAAACTCGAACAGATCCGCAAGGTGAAGAATTACCGGACGAACTTCGAGATCACCAAGGGACGTCCCCCACGTCCGGCGGAGATTGCCCGGGCACTTAAAATCAAAGCGAAGCTGGTCGAAGAACTTCAATCCCTGGAAGCCACTTACTGTTCCCTGGATTCTTCCTCGGATGAAGACACTCCCAACCTTCTCGCAGTCCTGCAGGATGAAAAAAACGAGCATCCCGAAAAGGAAATCACCCAGCGAGAAATGACGCGGCAGCTCAATCTGGCCATGCGGGTGCTCTCGCCCAAGGAACGTGATGTGATTCAACACCGGTTTGGCCTCAAGGATGAAAGGAAGGGACTCAGCTTACGTCAGATTGGACGCTTGATCGGACTCTCCGCGGAGGGTGTACGCCGTATCGAGGAACAGGCCC
Source organism: uncultured bacterium (assembly GCA_964481775.1). Lineage (GTDB taxonomy): Bacteria > Hinthialibacterota > Hinthialibacteria > OLB16 > OLB16 > OLB16. Next base: position 9,970 of record CAYZUX010000110.1, read on the forward strand.
TCCAGAAATTGCGCCGTCCAATGGTCCGTTCATACGTCGAAGGTTTTGTCTAAGAAGATTCACCAACAGAGCTAGAACCAGGGGACCGACCCACCTCACGCGGCCCCTGGAAACCACTGGAGGCAGACCTAGGAGCCGGGTCTGCCTCTTTCTTTACGGTGGAACGAGATCAGGCGAGATCTTCCAAAACCCCTTGGGCCTGTGGAAGTGATCTCCATTCGGTCCGCAGCTCCTGGCCGTCCCAGTCGAGAATCCAACGGCCAAGGCTATACCCATGCTTCCTGCGAAGGATCGGTGCACCTGGATTCAAGTAGATCAGGTTTGGAATTCTGGGACTGCGGAAACGCCAAGGATGATGGATATGCCCATGAAGCCAGTATACAGGCATAGGGGATGTTTGAAGGACTTCAAGCAGGAGTCCAGCTTCCCGGAGTTCATGACCCTTTTGGTGGTCCTCATGTTGGGGGGGGACTTCGGCCGGATAATGGCAGACAAAGATCATCACTTTGGCCCCCTGCTCCTGGCATGAGTTGACCAGTTTTTGAAGTTGTTCAGCCATCAAGGAAGTTACAAGTCCACGTGCAAACAGGGGATCAGGCCGGCAAGGGTCAAGACCAAGAAGCATCAGGCCATCCGATAAATGATTCATAAAAACAGTCGTGCCCCCACCATTGAATCGTGCGAAGTGATTCTCAAAAGACCTCATGCGCGCTACCCGGCGTGTGTACCGGTCGTGATTCCCACACAGGATGGTTGCCTTACGGGAATCCTGGAGCCAGGGCTGGAAACTTCTTTCAAAAGCACAGAACTCGCTCTCAAGTGATGTGGTGGAGATGTCACCGGATACCACCAGGTGGTCAGGGTGATCCGACTCAATGGCCTGTATTAGTTCCGGAATCGCTTCCAGTTTGAACTTTCGGGCCCTTCTTAGAATCAGATTGGATAATCCAAGAATCCGTTTTCCATACCATGCCAGGGGATTCCAGGGGATCCGCCAGAAATGGAGGTCGGAAATATGGACGATGCGGTAGACGCAGGACAAAGTGACTCCTTATCGGACTTTTTTCATGGAACTACTTTACCTTGAACACATCCTCAAAACTAAGCCTTTGAATATAAAACAAGACACTTGACACCAGAATATAACTCACATACTATAAGTGCTGGGGATACAATATATTCCGAACTTGTCTAGGGGGGAGAGATCGGATGAATCAGCCGAGGATTACACCGGCGCCGCCAAGTGCTGCGCCCATGAGTGCCACTTCGAACACTACGCTCGAAATCGAAGACCTCACACGCGACCAGCGTACGATTCTCAACAGAATCACGCAACGTTTCAGAGAAGCGGGAGTGGTTCAGGTTCTGACCGGACCACGCGAGAGCGGGAAGTCCACCCTTGCTGAACTCGCCGGAAAATGTCTTGAGCAAGAGGCAGTCACTGTCCTGATCAGTAAGGGCATGGATCAACCACCCGCACAGAAACGGTTGGTCCAGGAGGCCTATGCCTCCTACCCTCACATGCTGGGAACGATTCTCCGTCAGATCGGGTTTGTTGCACGTGGGGAGGAAACTGACCTGGTTGAACAGATGGTGGAAAGACTCAGGTCATTACGTCAGTCTGAAAAACGTCTGCTGCTTATCCTTGATGATGCGCAGGACATTACTCCAGGGGTTTGGAAAAGGATGCAGGCTTGGCTGGATTACCAGGACCGGGGTCTGCGGATGATCCAGGTCCTCCTGGTAGGTTCACCCATACTGAAAAAAATGATGGGGGAACCGATCTTGAGAGGTTGGCGGCGCTGGACTCATGGAAGTTACGACCTCCGTCTGCTCAAATGGGGACATGCCACTGAAGAAGCCAAACGAGCTCTTCAAAGAGCATGTGAAGTCCTCAGCCAGCGTGCAAATACCGAAGAACCCATCACACCACCGCGTATGACCTGGTTCGCAATTCACAAAATTACCCGTGAATCCGGGGGGCGCCCTGGCCGCATGTATGAACTGATCCGCCGGGCGCTTTCAGCTTCGATCCGTCATGGCGGGGTCAGCATCACACGCCGTTTCCTTTACCAGGCGGATGCACTCCGGTCTCCGGCTCTACACCCCACCAAAGTGAAAAAGGTTGTCAAAGCCAAGGAAAAACCCTCCGAAACCCAAGGCCCACAGGAAGAAACCAAACACTCCATTCCGCAAGGAGATTTTGCGGGACGTTGGATGCGCTATGGATTAGCGGGGCTGTTAGCCATCTTCATCACGGGAGCTGGCTGGGGAGTATACGCCTGGTTGAATGCATCCAACCAGTCTGCTGAACCGGAGGAAGTTGCTGAAGTCACTGGTGGGGAGATCTCATCTCCTGAGTTACCTTCTCCACCCGAGGCAGCACCTGCGGCTCCAGTCTCTCCTGTGGCGTCCGCAGCGACCCAGGTGGACAGTTTTCTTGCGGAAGATCTCACTCCTCGATCACCAGCCGCATCAGGAAGCGATGATATCTGGAGTCCACTCACAACTGGAGTGGCCGATTCCAACACCATCAACTCTTCGATACACCCGGGATCCTCATCATCCCACCCGCTGGAATCAGGTTTGCCGAAGGCCTCCACCTCCACAGGGCAGCCTTCTCTTCCTGTAGTCCCATCTCCGGACATTGGCAGTTTAGCTCTCCAAAGCTCTGAGCCAACGACAACGGCCAGTTCCATCGTGCCAGACCAGTCGGCACCTTCCGATCCGCTTCCATCCATCCCACTGGAATCAGTTCCCGATGTGAAACCCGAAAGTGTTGCGGCTGTGTCTCTTGATTCTTCACCTGCCCCCGATAATGGAACCAAACCTGTAGAAACCCTCCGTCTTGTTGGTCCTGAAAAGAATCATGAACTGATCACAAAACCTACGGGTACACCGAAGGCTCCTGGTACCTCATCCAAGACATCCGGTAAACCCCGCCTTCGGAAAAAGACTCTCGAGGCTTTGGCAAGGCTGGAGAAGAAGTTGAATTGAGTCCCGCATCGCTTCCCTGAACCAACCAACCACGCCCAGGGCTGAATGCCTTGGGCGTTGTTTTATTTACAAGTCAACCTCTCATCAAGATGCCACCGTGGCTACACCACCGGTTGCCTCCAGATGGGTCGACGTCTCAATTGTTAAGCATAGGAAAGAAATGCTGCTTGGCCATGACAGGATTATGGGAGATGATCACTCGCCAGAAATCACCCCGGCTGTTGGTTCCATTGGTGGCACTGTAAGGGAGGCCTTCTCGCACCCCATCACGATTCGTATCGATCGTCACCCCCATATCACGCCGCCAATCCCCGGCCACCTGATCGGGGCCCATTCCAAAAACAGCACCGTAACCGATTTTAATATTGTCAAATTTCGGGGGATTGGTTCCGAAAGGGACTGTATCATATCCATGGGGGATCACTTTGTTGCCGAATGGGTCCATAATTTCAGAGGAATTCAAGTACTTCATCGGCGTAGTCAACGGGCAAAGAATTCCCGGGGAATAAAAACCCGAGTCACCTCCCACGAAACGGACTGCACCGATGTTGGGCGGTAAACCGGGGTCATAACAACTACAGGCGGCCCGAGGGCTGGCACAACCGGCTGTCCCTCCAGGGACACGTGCCCGCAACCGGGAAACGTAACTTTGAAAAGCCTTGTTGGGTTGACCGATATCATTGTAATCGGGAACGACATCACCCCAATCAATGATGTGTGACTGCATGGCCATCTGGATCGACCTCATGTTCCCTCTGGTCTGAGCTACCTTGGCCCGGATCTGTGCTTCGAGAAAGTTGGGCAGAGCAATTGAAATCAGAATCAGGATAATGGCGATCACAATCAGAAGTTCAATAAGAGTAAAACCTTTGAAACGAAACACTGATATGAACCTCCCAAACAGAATGCCCGAGGGTGGGCATGGTCTTCACACCCACCCTCATTCTAAATCTCTTGTTAATACTGCGTCCACAATTCGACAGCAGTACCACCTATCTCATCCGCTCCCAGATCAGGATTGCTCCCACCCTGGGGACGCATCTGATTGTCGAAGTCCTCGGTAATCCCCTTGTCGAGTCCTACACCTTCCGCGGGAGAACCCGAGGTCAAATGAAACCGGTCGGCCGCCAACAAAGGATCCGCTTCAATTTCGGTCGCTCCTTCTACCCCGCGAAGTGAATCATCCGGGTTCGAGGAGAGGACATTGAACAGGTTCACACCCGCCTCGACTGTCACATATCCATACAAGCCGCGGGTTCCCATGACCAGGACATCACTGGTGTTGGGGTGGCTGATGATGTTGTTGTGGAAGACATAAGTCCCCAGATCGATGTTGTCCGAAAAGTCTTGTCCCAGGAACAGCCACTGGATGAAATTCGGGGCCTGTTTACCAGGAGCATCAGTGAAGGTACAGTGGGTGAAGCGGAAGGTGTTCGCATGACCCTCGCCATTCATTTGGCGTTCATTCTGGTTCCCCGCGAAAAAGACACAGTTGGTGTAATTGTACTCAGCCCCATCTCCATCCGCCGCCCAGAGAACCCGTGCTCCACCTTCTTCACGCGGACCAAAAATGCAGCGTTGGATGTTCCAGACAGTCCCTGGTGCTGAAGAATTATTACCACCAAAAATCCCGCTGTTACCTCCGAAGTCACAATCGAGGACATTCATCAGGTGGGGACGGTCAAAACAACCCAGGCCGAGGTTCCCCTTCAGTGTTGTGTTTTCGATAAAAGTGCAGTGGGAGAAGGTCAAGGATCGCTTGGGGGTATTGAGGGTACATACCACTCCGGTACCATCCGGGGCCGGACCAAAGGTACATCCCTCGATGTAGGAATCGATGGCGGCATCCCCGATCCATAACCTTGGGTTCGGGTTATCATCGTTCCGCCGGAAGGTGCAGTTGTGAATAGAGGCTGTGTCACCAATAAAGCAGACCCGGTTATCCAGACTTTGCCCGGGAGCATCGATCTCGATGGTACAGTCGAACATGTAGAACACGGATGGATCCGAATTCTGGAACACGACCAGAACTTGTGAGCCACCATTGAGATTCAAATCATCCACCCGAACCAGGTGCAATCTTTTAAGAATGGCACGGCGGCCCGCATCATAGACCCTTATCGCCTCTCCTCCGGAAGCGCCTCCAGTCCCCGCAACAATCCGTGGAGTCTGTCCAGGAGCGGCCTGAATCGTAATTTCCTTATCAAGATTGAAGGAGACATAATCCAGGCTGTCTTCGATGGTCAGGACACACCCCGTTTCGGCTGCGGCCACAGCTTCCAGAAGGGCAAATCCTCCACCCGAGACGCTGACATTGCAACCGCTTGGGACAGGAGTCTGAGTCGGTGTGGGGGTTGGAGTCCGCGTGGGTGTTGGATTATTTTCCGGCGTGGGAGTGACTGTTGGAGCGGCTCCAGGTGGAATCGCGGATTCATCGGCGCCCAGGTCGGGACTTCCACCACCCAATGGACGTGACTCGCCATCGATATCCTGAGTAACACCCACATTCTCACCAGCCGCCAATGCCTCGGATCCCGCCTTGAGGTGATACCCATCCGTATCCAAAAATGCATGTCCAAAGATGTTTGTGCCCACTCCCACAATCAGATCGCCGGACAGGACTTTGGCAGGATCTACATTGTAGGTCTCCCATAAAGTGGTTCCCGCAGTGACCACAGGTTCCTGAATCAGCGGTTGACTGGGATTGTTATAGAAAAGACTGACCCCATTGATGGCATCCGGGCAGCTGACCACACAGTTCCTGACATCAATGGTACTAAATGAGGGATCCTCGCCTTCCAAAAAGAACCAGACCACACTGGAAGGAGATGAGGAACCCGGAGCCTGGGCAAAGGTGCAGTGTTTCACATTCCAGTTCTGCCCACGCGAACCAGAAAAACTCACATGGGGACGTGAGTCCACAAAAAAGACATTGTTGGTCAGATTGAAGGTAATCCCACTTCCGTCACCCGCGAAGATCTGCCAATCGGTGTTGTTCGCGCTGAACACTGTCCGCTGAATATTGAATACCGTTCCCGGAGATGAGGCATTGTTTCCTGCGAAAAGAGCGAAAACACCGGGTGCGAAAGTGCAGTCGTTGATGTTATAGGTTTGGGGACGATCAGTCGCTGTAATACCACGCCCACCACCTTTCAAACCGGTAAAGAGGCAGTCATTGAAGGTGATGGTGCCATTGGCTTCGGGAATCGATGTGACTCCACTGGCGCCATTGCTTCCCGGACCGAACGTGCAGTTGTTAAAGGTGGCATTGTTACCGCCATCAAAGAGCATTACCAAGGGGTTCCCATTGCTATCGCTCCGCCGGAAGGTACAGCGATTGAACACCACCTTGTCTCCAAATCCGGAAACCCGGTTGTCGACACTCTCTCCGGGCACCGCGATTTCAACGATACAATCCTCCATCGTGAAGGTCACATCGGAGGAATGGTTGAAGACTGCGATCACCTGGTTGCCCGGCTGGGTGGAAGTGTTTTCATTCCGGATCAGGTGAAGCCCTTTGAGGGTGGCCCCACGGCCATCATCGTAAACACGGATTGCTTCACCCCCAGCCGTCGCGCCGCCCAATCCCGCAATCACCGTGGGGGTTTGTCCCACCGCTGCTTGAATGGTGATGGGTTTGTTCAAGTTAAAAGCGTTATACTCCAAGCTATCCTGGATGATGATCACGCAGTTGCTTCCCGTCCCCGGATCTGCTACCGCATCTCCCAACGCGGATCCGCCTCCGGAAACATAAATCACGCAACCCCCGGAAAGGCCAGATTCATCGGCCCCCATGTCTGGAACCGATCCCCCTTGCGGACGTGCTTCTCCATCGATGTCGGTGGTCACACCCACATCCACACCTGCATCCAAGGCAGCTGAGCCAGCTCCCAAGTGATAACCATCCCCCGCGAAAAGCGGATCACCGAACAGATCAGTTCCGACCCCCACGACTACATCGCCAGGACGTACCCCGCTGGCATTTCCACCAGTCACATTCCACAGAGTCTTTCCAGCGGTCACTACTGGAGGAATCGCAAGCGGATTACCTGGATTGTTGAAGAACAGGCTCGCCCCCACACTACTGGCAGGATTACTGACAATGCAATTTTGGACTGAAATATTGGAGGCGGTTGAGTTCGCCCCTTCCATGAAGAACCAGATCTGCTGTGGATCAGGTGAAGCGCCTGGGGCTTGGGCGAAGGTGCAGTGCTTCAGGTTGAAGGTGTGCGACTTGTTGCCCAAGAAGCTCAAATTATTCCTGGTGTTAGCGAAGAAGACGGTGTTGGTCATGTTGAAAGTGATGCCATCACCATCCCCCGCGAAGATCTGCCAGTCCGTGTTCATCGCTCCAAAGATGGAATTGTGAATGTTGAAAACCGTCCCTGGAGAGGAACTGCCATTCCCCGCAAAAATCGCAAACACACCCGTGTTGAAAGTACACCCATTGATGTTGTAAGTCTGTGGACGGTCGGTGGCGGTGATACCGCGTCCACCCCCTTTCAAACCGGTAAAGAGGCAGTTGTCGAAAGTAATGGTACCATTGGCTTCCGGTATCGCAGTAACACCACTGGCGCCATTACTTCCCGGTCCAAAGGTACATTGGTTAAAGGTGGCATTGTTGCCGCCATCAAAGAGCATTACCAAGGGGTTCCCATTGCTATCGCTCCGCCGGAAAGTACAGCGATTGAACACCACCTTGTCTCCAAATCCGGAAACCCGGTTGTCGACACTCTCTCCGGGCACCGCGATTTCAACGATACAATCCTCCATCGTGAAGGTCACATCGGAGGAATGGTTGAAGACTGCGATCACCTGGTTGCCCGGCTGGGTGGAAGTGTTTTCATTCCGGATCAGGTGAAGCCCTTTGAGGGTGGCCCCACGGCCATCATCATAAACCCGGATTGCTTCACCTCCGGCAGTGGCAGCACCTGAGCCGGCGATGACTCTTGGTGTCTGACCTGAGACAGCCTCGATGATCAATGCTTTGGGAAGGTTGAAACACTCATAATCCATACTATCGTTGACCCTGACCGTATCTCCGGGGTTGGCAGCATTGACTGCATCACGTAATGCACTTCCCCCGCCGGAAACATCCACTGTCGCTGCAAAGACATCCACACACACAAGGAGTGAATAGAAGAAGAGAAGTCCGGTACTCATCTTAAAGAAAAGGGAACGCTTCGACATCAGCTGAAACCTCCTTCACCACGAGTCTTTTGATGACCAAAACCAAATTCATTCCACAGAAAGGCAGTAGTGCATCTCACATATGCGTATATATACTCACACGGAACTTGGAATGTCAAGTGGCAATCTGATTCAAAAAAAGATTAAACTTCATAGAGAATAGATCAACTTTGCACTCACAATATATAAGATACAAAGCCTATTTGAGCTTGAATGACTCCGGAGTCAGGCGTATATATATACACACCACCAGCCAGTCACTGGAAAAAAGGGCAAATATCTGGAGTATAGGGCTCAAAAGTAAGCCGATCTGACCTGAGAAGGTGTACAATGGCTATGAACACCCACACGAATATCCAAATTCATTTTGGAACGTATCGCCTGATCCTGGCTTTCGCCATGGTTTGTTTCTTAAGCTCAACACCTGCCTCCAACGGGAGTGAGGAGATCGAACCTTTCCCAGTCCCTGATTGGCTTGGAACGACACACAGGCGTCTCGTGTTTGACATTTATGGCGAGGAGAAATGGGCAAGCCAGGGAGCTCAGATTTCATGCAGCGGAACAAATGCCTCGGGATTCTTCTTTGTCTGGGATGGGAAAGACAGGATTTACAACTTTGAATCGGGTGAGGATGTCGATCTTGATCATCACCGAAAACAAGTCGAAGAAGCCCACCGTCTGGGTATGAAGGTTCTATGCCCATTGATGCGTTTCTGGCATCCAGATCTGCTTATCAACGAACACCCGGAGTGGCAGGAGCTTCCAAGCCCCTCCTTGAAACCAGTCTCTCAAGAGGACCGCAAAACGAATCCCAGGGTCCAACCCAATGGGTGATGGATCTCCCCCTTTGGAGATTTCTACATCAGGCAATGTGCTCTGTTTGTTGAG
>CAYZUX010000111.1:0-18957 GCA_964481775.1 uncultured bacterium
CATCAGCCTTCCAAGCTGAGGGTCGCGGGTTCGAACCCCGTTTCCCGCTCCAAAAAACCCCTTGATTTACTGGCCTTTTTTGATTTCCACCCTTACCTCTCGGTTTTACACTCGAAGCAAAAGTGCAATTTTGGTGCAATTTAGTTCCGCTAGAGGGCTCGGAGTTGGATGACTTTCGTGGTTTGACGAGTCCAGTTGGCGAGGTAGGGTGCCAAAACCGCATCAATCCGGCTGGTCACCTGTTCCCGGAGGAGATCGACAAGTTTCCCGCCAACGGCGATATAATGGCGCTCTGCGATGGAGCCGGGTGCACGCCCCAAGTAACGGTTAAAGGCGTATCCTTCCCATCCACGGGATGCAGCCTCACTCTCAAGGGTGCGTCGAAGGCCTTTGGGCTCCAAGCGCAGATCCCGCTTCCAGACCTTAAGCCATTTGCCGACCGCCTTTCCATAGTTGTTAAACTCACAGTAAGGCGCTAACACTCGGTCACCCACTCGTTCGGTTTCATTCAGGATCAGGAGCACCAATCGTGGTATCGGGACACGCCTCACAGATGTACGTCCCTTTACGTTTCCCTCAACGGTCACAATGCCGCCATTAAGGTCAATCGAATCCCACCTCAGTCTGAAGGCCTCGGTTACTCGCAAACCAACAAGCCCTTGGAGGGCAATACCCGGTAAGATCCGACGCCCCTCTTCTGACATCCGCAGTGACCAGCACAACTCTGCTACTTCCGGGAGTGAGAGGGAAACCTTGTCATCAGGATACTGAGGTCCAATGTCAGTGATCTGAATCCGGGCAGCTATGTCACGGAAGGTATCTGGCCACTCCAGAGAGGCCCAGAGGGAAGCGGCACGGATCGGCTTCCATAAGTTTTTCCGGTAATTGGTCCGGTACTCCTTCAGGGAAGCGAGATACTCCTGAAGTACACCACGAGTGAGATCGGCCCATTGTTTGTGACCACGCGGTTGGACCCAGTCAAGGAACCTCTTCACTCCATCCTTATAGACCATCAGGGTGTGTGCGTTGACCGTCTTTGTTTTTATCCAACGTGCGAAAACTTCAGCTAGTTCGAGGTGCGCCCCTTGGCTAAGTCCCGTTTGTGGGAACAACCTGTTCTCGGCGTCAGCGATCGCTCCTGCCAGATCCTCGGCCTGGATGGTCAGCCTCGGGTAATGACTCTTGTGTAAGGCGTTCAAACTTTTCCCATTGACCTTCCATCGGTGTGGACCGATCTCCCGGATCGTAAAGTCGCGATTGTTTCCTCTGACCTTGAACACTCCTGGATTTTTCTCGACGGCCACGTAGTCGCCGATGTAGAACGTCCTTCCTCTTTCGATTGTCAAAGATCTCATCAGTGTCTCCTTGTTGGAGACCTGGGCCACGTTCGGCAACAATAGTAGCACAATACCGAACATATGCGTCCAGGATGACTTGGCCCAGGTAATCCTTCCCCGGACTGACGAGGCCATGAGGGCGAAGGCTTTCAATCTTAGCACGCCCCTTCAGCAAGGCTCTCGCTTCCTCCATCGAGTAGAACTTGTGGGGGACAATGATGTCGGGTTGCTCAGATGACATATCCGGTTTCCTCCCACACGGACTGCTCCTGATCCTCACAACTCTCTGACCGCGACCCCTGCACCTGTTCCTGAATCCTTCCTGTTGGTCGAATGGGCTGCCTTGGAACGGAGTGGTAAACACAGTTTGTGGAACCAAGGCATTGGAGGTGATTCCGGAGGGCTCCCTGAGGATGGCAGCCGTAGCAACCCACCTGGATGATCTCCTGTTTGGGGAACACCTCGTGGTTCATAGTGATGTCTCTTCCCAGAGCTCGGGCTGTTGAGTTGGGATAGGCTTGGTCGAAGAAGATTCAGTCTTGAAAAACTTTGCGTCCGGTGAACTCGGTCAGATTTGCGCTCTCCAACTTCACACCTGCGGGTAGATCTCCACGCATAGTCTCAAAATCGTAATTGCTTCTTACTCCACCTATGCTAATTTTGGCCGGCTAATGTAGGGGTAGCGGAAGTTAGAGATGGGAGAAGGATGATCTAGGCGCATGTCCCGATTTGGAAACCATAAGCGCTTTGAAACCCATGGACAGGTAATGAGCATGAATTTTTATAACGATCCCATTATCATGCTGAACAAAATGGAAGGATAATTGTCAATCCCTTCAAAGAAAAAGACTTATCGCGCATCTGGTAGGATATCCCAAGGTGTCCTGTACGGGCGGAAACGATGAAACCCTCACCTTATACGGATTCATCTACATCACAGATAGGCGTCCATAGCATGAAAAACAAACCGGGCATTAAACTTGTCTCAGAATCCGAAGGAATCGGGCCGACCGTAAAGAAAGGCGACACAGTCACAGTCCTGCTGAACGGATGGTTAAATCAAGGCAGGCCAATCCAAGAAAACTATGTTTGTGAAGTCGTAGTTGGTGGTCGTGATGTCATCCCTGGCATCGAGTACAGTCTTGAGGGCATGAAACAGGGTAGAAAAAAGAAAAGTAAAAATCAGTCCTCACCTTGGCTACAAGGAAACAGGGGTTAAGGATCTCATCCCATCGAATGCGGTGCTCGTTTATGATATCGAGATCCTTGAAGTTAATGGCATCTAACTTGTTGGTCGTGCCGAAGTCCGGGACAACCCAACGTGTTTCCTGCTTTTTTCGTGGCGGACGAGGCACACCAACATGGAGGTGGATATGATCACGCTGCTGTTGGCCATGATAACCAGCGCCGTAACGTCGACGCACGTCATTCCCCTATACCGCGATAAGCCTCTCGCATTCGAGATTACAGTTCCACCTTCGTGGGGGTATTCAGACAAGTCATTCTCCGTGAGTCATTACCGGGATGTTCTATTGTGCTCAAACAACCTGGGAGATGACAGTCTTCGCTTAGAGAATTGGCGAGAAAATCTATCCGAGGGAAACTGGCGGGAGTCCTACGGTCCAAAGGCCTTCGAAAAGCAACTCGCCCCTGGAACCGTATATACCGATCTCGCAATGTGGACTGGTCCTCCTACCGATATGCCATCATATGCGTGGTCGCAGGAAGAAGGCCCGAAAGCTCGAGTCAGACAAGCTGCTCAAAACCGAAAGGCGGAGTGGGAGACAGACAACATCGTGGTTTACAGTTTCCGGTTCACTCGATGGGGTTGGCCATGGGAAGGTCTGATCGCCGCGCGCAAGCCTTTCTCCGGGGATGACCTAGATAAAGCGTTTGCAATTTTTGAAACCCTCAATTTCCCCGACGAGCCGGTTGTAGATCCTCACCAGGCAGTCGAGGTGGCCATACCCTATCTTCCTGAGACGATGCGCCCGAAATCTGAGTGGTTCGAAAGTGGTTTATCATCCCATTTTCGTATTGAGACTCAGACGATGGGCGAGAGTTTTCGTGTAACGTTCATGGTTTTGGACGGCACGGAGGCGCGAAAGGTGGTCCGATCGACAATCTGTACAGTCGATCGCAATGGTACCGTTTCTGTCTCCAAGCCAGAAGCCAAATGAGGGCCTAATCACCCGTTGCTGCTGGCGGGTACCACGTGACAGATTATACCCTACCGGTGTCCCGGACGAACGCGGAATACCGTCTGGTTAGGGTGAGCATTCGTTCCTCGCCGTCATGAGCTATCACCATAGAGTAAGCTTAAGACCACACCCCATATATCACATCCCCTTCTTCTCTCCCCGCTTACTTCACACCGGAGTCGAGAACACCTATCCAAAATCAAACGCACTCAGCACTACCTCACGCGCGGGCACTGCGTAGGACCAACTACAGATGGGTCATGGTCCAGCGAATCGACTCAGTCCGGACCTGGCCGTTACGATTGCTCCGAGAAGCACTGGGACTTGGTCGGAAAAAACGCACACCGGGGATTCAGCAGTGAGATTGACCTTTCGATCAAACGGAGCACATCCGGAGATTGAGGCAGCCATCAAAAGCATGAGTGAAAGAAAGTCTGAGCCTGTCAGAGAGAGAATCGTGGTTCTGCCAACAACCATGAAGATCAAGTATGAGCACACCTGCAGCCGGTGCGGGTGTCATGTGGGATCGATCCCAGGAACATCCTTCGGTGGGGGTGTCTGGATCTGCGCCTACTGTGATCACGCGCAATGGGCTGGCAGGAGGTGACCACCATGAAATGCCAGACCGAAAAGAATCATGATGGCCAGGTAAGGGTCAGGTGGAATTGCCCGCTCTGTCAGGAGTCATTTGGGTTTCACCTGCACGACATTGAGGTGATGGATTTTCTTGTGGTTCACCACCTCAGCAGAAAACACAACCAAGATCCGGTGGAGATCCTCGCTTATGAGGCAGATCTCCAGGACGCGGTTGATGAGTACATAGGCGCATTGGTTAGGGTCGAAAGACCTGCACCTCCAGCGTTGGACCAACGTAGGGAGAAGTAGATCAATTGCCGGGAGTGAATTATCTCCCGGTCGTTTTCTATATTTGACGCGCTTCCTCCACTTGTCATTTTCAGGCTGTCGACCTCGAAAGAAACCAGAACGAAACAATAGAGTATTACCTGGTCTTCGTGGGAAGGTTATCTCGTTATAGCAAAAAGTAACACCGTGCTCATCTGGAACCAGAAGCGGGAGGTGGCACATTTCGTGTGTTCCCATAAGTGGAAGGATCTGGGCCGCCAAGTGAAAAAGGGAGAGAAAGGAATTGTGATCCTCGCTCCGATTGTGCGCAGGATCGCTACCAAAACAGAGGAAGAAGAGGAGCGGTTGTTTGGCATCAAGATTGCCCTTGAGACTGAAGCCGAGGCTGTCTCCTTTGTGGTCTGCAAGGCCGTCGGCCTCGACACCAACACCACCTCCAGTGACTACATCCTACTCTACGATGGCAAGAAGGAGACACTTATGAAGTCGTTGGAGCGGATCAGGGAAGCTTCGGGGAGGATACTGGGGATGGTGGCGGACGGCCTCATTCCGGATGCCTTGTCATGAGTTTGAGAGTGGCCGAGAAACATGCTGTCAGTTCTCCGCATCACAGTGTATCCTGCGGAAAGGATCTTTGCTTTGGATGAAGATTTGTTTGTCCCTTGGCATGGAACCTCTGCTAAGATGGTTGAAATCACCAAGGGAGGTATCGCGATGGCTTATGACATCAGCACAGTGGATGTGTGGGCGGGATCGATCGAGGATCGTCCGGGTAGTCTTTCGGAGAAGCTCCAACCATTGGTAGAGGCAGGTGTGAACCTTGAATTCGTAATTGCCCGCAGAGCCCCTGAAAATCCGGGTACAAGCTTCGTTTTTCTGGCCCCTATCCAAGGGGCAACGCAGGCACGGGCCGCCAAGAAGGCTGGTCTCGGCAAAGCCTGCGGTTCGCAGTTGCCTTCCATCAAAATAATTCCTCAGCTCTGCAATGCTGAATCCGGCCACTCTCAAGTCATCGGCACTGTATTCTCGCGATAGATCTTCCAGACCGAAGCCGATTCTTGCAGCAACTCTCGCGTCAATGCCTTCTCATTATACCCAATCTGTTGCATGCCCTCCTTGGTGTATCCAAAACCGAGTAGAATCTCAGAAGTGAGCTTCCTGCTCAGAAGGTGTTTGGGATCTGCAACGCTCTCCACGACGATGTTATAAAGCGCCTGCGACCCGCCAGAGATTCCCAAAGCACGACACCGTCTGTCTCGCTCCTCTTCGACAGTCATACTAACAGGGTACCTCTACTCGTTTGAAGTTCCAACTTTGGTGGTCCGATGACCTTGATCCTGCGCAGATCTCTAAAGAGGTGGATACATCATGGTGAAGACAGGGCCGTCCAATGCAGAAGAGTTCGCTGTTCTGGTCCATGAGTGGGCGCATGAGATCCTGCATCAACACAAGCCCGTGGAGGTCAGATCGAAGACTGTCCTTGAGACTGAAGCAGAGGCTGTGGTATATGTTGTTTGTGCAGCCATCGGCTTGGATGTCAACACAGCCTGTAGTGATTACATCCGTCTGTATGAGGGCGGAAAGGAAACCCTTCTCACCACGCTGGAGCGCATCAAGAACACCGCTGGCGGAATCATGCAATTGGCGGGGATCGATGAACATCGGCGAGATGGACTTGGTTCCTGATTGATGGACGCGTGAGTCTGCCGAACGAGTCCCAACAGGCAATCTGGTCAAACAGCCTTGAAAGACGAGTTACACAAAACACCCGGGAATGAGAAAAAAGTTATGGTCTTCAGCGAGGCAGGTTATATCATCGGGATGTTTTGGAATGCAATGTGGAGGTGTCTTCGAAATGATGAGCGTCTGTATGCTGGCGAGCCTGGCACTGCTCGCTGCTCAACTATCCCAAACAGGCGGAAATGAACCCATGGATAAATCACCCGCAATGGCGCAGCGCACACGGTGTTGGAACAGTCAGGGTGAGGACGAGAACAGCATGCATGCGCTTGGGAATGGCCGCATGATTGTCCTGGCGGCCGGCCCCAATATCGATTGCCTCTTCGGCCCTCCCTACACATCGCCGAATATCCTGCAAATGAAGGCTTTCTGCCAGCAGACATTGGAAGACCGCGCCAACCGTGAACTCGGACGGGCTGTCTGGCATCATGTCATGACGCTTGATGGCAAACCTGCCTTGCGATTCATCGAATTTGCCGCCAGTGGCGTTGACGCCTATATGCGACTGTTCACCTGTGTACAGGAAGGCATCGCATGGTCGATCACTCCCCATCCCTCCGGAGGCTTCAAGCCATCTCCCAACTTGCCTGGAGTTTTCATGCAAACCATAAAACCGGGCTCACCCATCTATCGCGATGTCAAGATAACCGACCAGTGTGCGTATCATTGGATTATCCCACAAGGAACTTGCAGGATATCACAGGAGGCTGATGGCTGCCTGCTTGTGCATGTCAGCCAAGGCGAAGGTTCTCTGGCCCTTGTGGGAGCTATCGAGCTCCCAACCGGTTTGATCCAGGTCGAAGAGATCCTGGGTCGTGGGTGTGAGTCATATCTCGAGCCCATGCGACGATGCTGGGATGATTTTACCAGGCTTCGAATGAAAAACGCTCCAGAGCTGGAATCCATCCCCGAACCCTATGCAGAGGATCTGGATGGAATCGCGGTCATGATGAAAGCCCAGCAGGCCTCTGAAGGGCCCTGCATCATCGGCTGGCATGCCCCTATGGCCTACATTCGTGATTTGTATGGGGCGGCGCGCGGCATGCTGGCCTTGGGGATGTTCGAGGAAGCCCGGCAGTCCATGGAGTTCCGTTATGGCAAATACAAACGGTTTGGTGATCTTCGCACCGCCGAGTTCATCGGAACCGACTGCGCACGTCATACATACAACGACGAGGTCGAAGGGCCGGCTTACGTCATTCTGCAAGCACGCGATTACCTCAGGCGGACAGGCGACATCGAGACCATACGAAAGATCTGGGACATGCTGGAATGGTGCTGGTTTGTCCAGCAGAAACAGCTCGCGCATGGCTTGCTCCCTTTCAACGGGGATGAAACCTACATCCCCTACGGCCTGTTTCCAATTGATGGCCTCCTGCAGGGATCGGCGGACACCACGCTGGCTTTCATCGCTTGCGGCGAGTGGCTGATCAATTATGCTGAAAAGGAGCGCTTCTGGACATCAAGCCAGGCTGAGAAGCAACGGGCCATCTTGTCCACCTCAAGGCAAGCCTGGAGGAAATCGTTTGTGGACTGCGACCGCATCTGGGCCAATGCGCCGGAGCGAACCGAATGGATCGAGCCTCCCCGTTTTCGTTTCAACAGTTGCCAGGGCAACTGCGGACAGATCACATGGACCGAGTATGATTCAAAAAGCCAGCGTTATCTCTGCCAGGATTGTCTCAACAAAAAACTTCCACACATTTCACAGCCAGCCAGAATGACGCTGAACTCTGTTTCGCTGCTGCCAAATTATCTCGGCAGTGAACTGCTGAAGCCCACGGAGCAACTTGCCATAGCTGAACGAATCCTTTCACGTGCGCGGCCCAATGGGGCCATTCCCACCTGCAACGAGGAGGACTGCCCTCCGGAGAGAGCCAATCTGATTGCCTACGCGGCAGGTGGCGGACTGGCTGGGCGCATCGGCGACTTGTGCGTGGGGTATGATCCGGGCTTGCTTTTGATCCTGCTGACTGACCTGAAGCATCCTTCCTCTCCCCAGGCTTTCCAGAGAATGATGCGCCTGCTGGATCAAGCTGGCGCCTGGAATGAGTACTATGATGCCAGGGACCAGCCGGTTCACGGCTGCATCCGGGCCAATATGTGGGCCAGCGGCATCAATGCAGAAGCGGCGGTGCACTTTCTGCTAAAAAAAGATCAACCTCGCAGCCAAGGCCAGCCTTGAAGGGAGACAGCATAAGAATCATCACCTTTATCGAAACGCCCAGCCTGAGGCATCGCATCAGGCCCCCATAGCCTCCGGATAAAATGATACACATGATGCTGGTATCGGCATTCTTCATAACTGGCGTGGCATGGCCAGAGCAGCCGGATATCAACAAGGAAGGACATGAAATGATACAACCTTAACCATCCAACCTCTGTCAGCAAGCGCACTCCTGGAGCCATCGAGGCCGTGTGGCCTTCACCGCGGATGCGGTCAGCGCTCTCGGAAAAGGCATGTGCACCTAACGGTGGTGTATGACCGGGAGAGTGGGTTGGTGGTGTGGGTGGGAGGGGGACGCAATGAGAGCACTTTGAAGCGATTCTTCCTGGAATGAGTGCCAGAACGGGTTGCTGAGATCGAGATGGCGTGCTGCGACATGTGGGTCCCTCCTGAGGAATTCGATCCCATTCTCGCACACGCTCCTACGCGCAAAAGTGTCGCTGTTTTTGGGGCAGTTTGTATTGGAGACGGCCGCCTGGTCACACGGCCAGAGAAGACTTTTGACGCCTTCTCGTTCGAATCGTTCCTGAAACAACTCTTGCGCCATTCTCGAAAGGGACGCAAGATGATCGTCATCGTGGACAACGCACGTTGGCACCATGCGAAAACCCTTCAGCCTTGGTTGCGGGA
Organism: uncultured bacterium; assembly: GCA_964481775.1. Taxonomy (GTDB): domain Bacteria; phylum Hinthialibacterota; class Hinthialibacteria; order OLB16; family OLB16; genus OLB16. The sequence goes on from CAYZUX010000111.1 coordinate 9,000, forward strand.
ACATCAGGAGGTGCTCCGTCTTGATTTCCCGCCTCCTTACAGCCCGGACCTGAATCCCGTAGAGAGGGTTTGGAAAACGACTCGCCATCTGTGTACTCATAACCGATACTTCGCCACTCTGGAAGAACTTGCTAAAGTGGTCTTCGATCAATTCCATCTTTGGCGGAAATCGAACTCTCAACTGCGTCATTTATACGCAATCATTTAAGACGCTGTGTATAATTACAACATTCTGAATAAAGATCTCCAATTTGGTGTTATTCCCGGTATTTTCGATGATCGCATTCAACCAGATAACTCCATCCCATCCGATTGGAGCATTTCCCGCAAAATCAATCAAGAATTTATTTGAAACCCGATTAGTCGCCTGGATAACGGAGTCAGATGTGGTTCCTCTTCCCCAACCAGGAATAAAGTCATTTCGCGATTCAGAATGAACGCCGAATGGAATTCCTATTCTTTTTATGAAACCTGAAGGTGTGTGGAAGTCAACAATTAATCCAGTGTAAGTATTAGGGTCTATCATCCTCTGATTTCCCGTGGCTGTTGCCTCGAATATCAGGTTTTTGGGAACCTTCATCGATAGGCCGGCTATACCATATCCCATGTCACCAGTTGGCCCCATACCGACGGACAACCTGACTTCATCTCCTATATTTTCTACTTTTGAAAAGTTTTCAGGATTATCAGGCCATGTGGCTCTTTTAATGTCATAGATTTCTATTAATGGTTCATTGACAGTTACATCTGAATTCAGTACGGAGAAAACTGTTGAAAGTACAAAAGATAAATTTATCAAGTAACAAAACATGTCTTTACCAAATTGGTCACAGGCGTTGTACCGTAGGACTAAAAAGGTCCATTCTTCCATCCGCGAAGGAGAAAGTTCCTGTATTTATCAAAGAGATATTTTTTATCACTTGCCATCGTCAGAAAAGTGGGAGAAGTCTCAAGAGCAAAACCAAACTTGTCGGCCAGTGCAGATAACGAGGCATTGTCTTCAACTCCCACAGATCTTCCGATCACTGCGAGAGCCTCCATCATCGCCGGAAAATACTCAGTATTTGCTTTACATGTCTCAGGTATCTGATCGAAAGCCTCTTGTGTCAATCCCGACATACGTGAACCAATATGAGGGTCAGCCCCGTCATATGTAAATTTATCCAGAAGCAGGATGGCTTCGGCAAACAGAATTCCGACTCCATCATTAGTTGTGATCCAGTTGGCATATTTGCTGACAATTTCCTCTCTGGAAGCGTCGGGATTCCAAAGGTACTCACCCATAAAGAATGTTGCAGCAAACCGAGTCCAAGCCTCAAGTCGATGTCCGAATGCTCCATTCACATGAGATTCCCGAATTCGTTGAGCGGTTTCCTTAAGATAGGTCAGGTGTGGTATCAGGAAATCATAACCACTTTCAGGATTCGCACCAAATATGAATGCAGTTCCATCGAATCCAAATTGCTTTTCAAGTAACGGGAGCGTTACATCGTTGTCAGAAGCCCCGACTGCGGTGGTTTTTCTACCAACCGAATCCGGAAGGTCTCTGATTCTCCTTCCAAGATCTTCCCGGTATTTTATCCCCAATCTGTCTTCCCAAAGCCAGATTGGCCAGATATTGTATTCGAGGGTTGCTTTGGGGTTGAGTTGACGGAATATGTCAAAAAATTCCTTTACCTGCAATGCAAGGTTCTCGGCCTGGTTTTGATAGCAACCATGTTTTGTGCACCAACATCCACCCGGGTCGTAAAACCAGATCTGTAATGAGTCGGCTTTTGAGAACCACTCCATCTCGCTTTTCGCAATCTTTTTCATCAGCTCCCATGCCCCGGGAGATCGAGGGCATACTGCGGGAAAGCCATGGTCCACATATTCGATCTCGGCATGTATTTCCGGATGTGATAACCAGATGTCCTTCGGAAAATACGTCGGGCACATCATGTATGTAACCTGGATACCACGTGTATGTGCATAATCGATCATATCGCGAATATTTTCGTGGATCTGTCTGTTCAAGGGTTCCTTGCTGTAGGTCGACTCCGGATAAAGTGTGTACACATCATTCCAGATATAAAAGTAAAACCGGTTCAGACGCGCCAATACGAGCTGGTCAATATACGTATGCCATCTTTCCTGATCCCATTCGTGTGGAGTAATGCCTCGATGATTGTATCCGATGTTCATGTATTCTCCACGAATTTCAATTTGGGGAGCAAAGACAAATTGAAAATCTTTATCCTTCCCATTCGCCTCAGGAAAATCGAGGTAAACTCCCTTTTCATTCTTGCGTAGGCGCAGTTGGAGATCAGATATGGCATATACAGTCCCCATTGGCTGTTGACCTCCTGCATAAAGAGTCCTTTCTCCTTCGGATGTTTCATAAGAGATGATATACCCTTCCCGCTGTTGATAAGGTTGCTGGCAGGAGAATGATTGAGAATTATCACCGGATTCAAAAAACTTTTTGATGGCTGGATCATCCTGAGCAGTGCCTAAATGAAGCTTTAAAAGACCGGTTTGGGAGTCGGACTGATCCGATCCGAATGTGGTTAATCCAAGCCTGTTGACAGCTTCTACAAAACGACTGAGAGCCTCTTTCTCAAGATTACCTTTTAACGTATTTACAGCTAGTTTTACCCCCTCAAGATAGATTTTTGTGGACTTGGCTGCATCCGGAATAGATTCAAGAAGTATGGAATCAATTTGAAACAAGGAACCGAAGGGTTCCGATGGTAAAACCGAAAGTTTAATTGTATGTTCACCTGGAGAAAAATTATATTCTCCAGAAGCACATGTGATGGTTACTTCCCCCAGGAGAGAATCCCGTCCATTAAGTAATCCGGTTTCAAGGTAAGGGTGGCAAGAGGCTAATAGCTTTCCATCCCAATACACTTCGCCGTTTTTTACCATGCGTTGATTACGTCGCAAACCGATTGTAACACGCATCGAGGAACATGTGAAATCAGAAGAAAGTTTCACATGATATTCAAGGGCAGTCGGAAATCCCGTAGATTCTGATTTAACGATGATGGCGGCACGATCAGATGTAAGGTTTGCATCCGCATCGAGTCCACCCCAGGTCCCACCATCTCCCGCCCAATTCGCTCCCGTCATCGGAATTATTTCATAGGGAATCAAAACACCACCTTTGATAACAGGATCCGATGGAGGAGCGATCTTCAAGGCATCAAGCTCAAAATAATCCCATTGGTTGATGGTATCTTCTGCACTGATCCTCAATATATGTTTTCCCTTGGCTAGATTGAAGGTTCCCTGTCGGATCTCAACAGTAGTATTTTTCAATTCTTCCCCACTTCCGAAGGCATCAATATCTGTCAGATGGACTCCATTCCAAAATAGCGATGCTCGCGGTGTCTGCATTGAATTGCAGCGATAACACACAGTGAAGAGGACAGTCTTATATGATGAAAGGTCCTCTGGTAAATCAACCGTGAATTCGAATAAGGGCGGATATCCCATTTCGCGATTACCAGATATGACCAGAGCTCCCATGTCACCGGCAAGCCCGCTATCAAGACCCCCTTTCGTGCATTCGTCCCCTGCCCAATTACCCCTTTCAAAGCTGATAATCAGACCTTCTTCATTGGCTGAGGAGGCATGATTCATCATTAGAATAAGAAAAATCACTACACACTGACTATAACGCCAGAAGGCCGGAGTCATTTGATTAACCTCACCTTGAGAGTGTGAATCCCATGCTTTTCAACCGGGAGATGAATCCCCTTATCATCGACAAAAAGTTTTCTGACGTGTTCCTCGAGAAAATTGACTTCTTCTGCGGAATCAACCAGGAATTTTGATTTGATGAGTACCTCTTTGGTACTGCCATAATATTCAACAACCCTGAGGAGATAAGTTCCTGGATCTTTTGAACAGGATATTGATGTAATCACTGCATGGTTGCCGGAAATCTTCCAGAAACTGTTTTGCTCAGGCAGCTGCCGTGAACGGCGAATGGGCTTTATCGGAAAACAGGTTGTCATGTTTACCGAATAAAGTGGACTATTCAATTCCCATCCCAATCTGTGGGATGAGGCTTTTTTCCAATTCTGAAAATGAGGTGCTATAGCGTAACGAAATGAATAGGACCTGTCCTGATCAGTATGATGAAAAATGGTTCCGCAATCTGTCGCTGTGCGTATCAGGATCGGATCAATACCAGTTTCTGAGAGGACATGGGAAATCTGTCGTGAAGCCATGGTAACTCCATATTCGCTGTTGGAGAGATCCGCCCATTTCTGTATCCAACGTTCACCATGGCCTCGGAATGTGCCAGGCATCTCATCCCTCTCGAGTTCTACTGTGCCGTAGGGCGATTCATAGGTGACCGTAGCATTCGGAATATTCAGAGGAAATGCTACGCGAGTCTGGGTATGAATTTGTGACTTGTAATCAACTTTATGGACAAGATCAATTCTCTCAAGATCATTGTAAACAATGATATCCTGGCAGAATGATGTCCTTTTGAGTCTTCCATGGATACGGAGAATTGCGCGGACAGGTCCAGTTTCAATGACCTCAACCTTACGGATAGTCCCTCTCCAGGACTGTCCTGTGTAATTATTTTCAATTGCCCAAGGGGGGGCTTCTATGTTGTCCATTATATCTTCCAGCATATATATTTCGTTGAACAGCCGGTCTCCTTTACGGACAAGCTGTTTATCCCTCCATGTAATTCCAGCGACTTTTCCATCACGAATTCGAATATCCAAAAAACGATTTTGAATGCGTTTGCTGGAAATCTTCAAATCAGAGTGTGTTGTCAAAAGTTCACTGGAAGGCTTCAGATAATAGGTGGAATATCCATGTGCCGGAACATTGGGGGCAACAAACACCAGGTAGACTCGCGACCAATTATACTTTAAGGAGTCCTCAGTTCTTACAATCTGGCAAGGAACAGAATATCCATGAGAATCTGTTAAGATAAGACCTTTCACACCCGACATGGGAATCTCGACATAGGTTTCAACCACATCAGTCCGATCCCATGAAAGGCTGTTGAACACGACAATGGGATAACTGTCTTCCGGTTGACTTTTATAATGGATGTTCACTGAAATAGTCATCGCTGATTCCTGGAGGATAGACTCGCTTTCCAGGCGCGCATGGAGCGCATCCTTGTAGCGTTCCATGTCATTAATTTCCCCACGTCTTCCGCCAGTGTTATGATCATGGGGTAAGGCAAGTGCATCCTTTGCTTTTTGGATGCGCGTTGCCTGAGCTTGTCCCATGCCGAGCTGTTGTTGAAAAACAGTCCATTTCGAGGCTGCACTAATCGCGTTTTCAGCCAGACGCATCTCCTGGGAAGAGGTCAGATAAATGGATGGTAAAGCAAAGAAAGAGTATGGTGCCTCACCCTGGAACACGGGTAATTTTTCAGGATCTACTGAATTAAAGAACTGGGAGATGGTACTGATATGGATCGGCGATTCAGGTTTACGACTGTTCCAAGCTTGGATGCGTGGAACCATCGCAGGTTCGGGTGGTTGAAGATCGGATTCACATCCCATCAGGATGGGTTGTGAAGGATCAGGCCATACGGAAAGACTTTCATCGATTTCCTTCGGCAATTCCTTATAGGTCATCTCCATGTCATCCACATTGACGAAGCGTACCCAACCCCAGCCATACCCTTCCCAGGAACAGGGTCCTTGATCAATGGGAGTATGACGATGGCAACAAGCAATCACTTCTGATCCATCAGGAGCCCGCCAGCGATGAAGAGGAATCGGCGGATGGTAGCGTGAGTATGCCAGATGTTTTATCCCTGCTTTTTGCAGAAATTGAGGTATTTGGATAATATGCCCGGGCAGATCGGTGTGTTGTACAGTGACTGGATCCACTCCGAGTGTCTCCCGGATCCATTCCTTCGCCCTGACCAACTGGTGGATGACCATTTCACCATCAAGGAATTGTTCGATGAAACCTGACATCGAGGGGCACACCTCAATCTTTCCTTCCCGGATGAGGTGACGCACCTTTGGAAGATAATCCGGATATAGGTCAAGAAAATGCTTCATGAAGATGGCATATTCAATCGTGAACCTGTAGTCCGGTTCATCCCCCAGAATGTCATCGATTGCCATCCGGATATTCTCAGTGATGTAGGCAAAACATTCACCCGGTGAGGCTGCCCATCCATAATCGAGGTGCGAACCGGGAATAATATGCAAAACCGCTTTGACAGGCATCTCAGCAAATCCTTTCAGGCTTTCATTCCAGTCAGCGTAATACCTTCAATAAAGTATCTTTGCGCGAAGAAGAATAGGGCCAGCAGAGGGACGAGGAGAACGGTTGAAAACGCCATCAGGTGATTCCATACAGCCATGTTTTCAGTAAGAAAGGATTGCAGACCCAGGGCCAATGTATATTTTCGCTCCTCCGAGAGGTAGATCAGAGGGCCCATGAAATCATTCCAGGAAGCCATGAAAGTAAAAATTCCCACAGTCGCCAGGGCAGGTTTTACCTGTGGGAGCATGATGATCGCAAAGGTTCGCAAAACACCGCAGCCATCGACCCGTGCGGCATCCTCCAAATCCGTGGGCAAGGTCAGGAAAAATTGACGCATCAGGAAGATGAAGAAAGCGGATCCTCCAAGAAAGGGAGGAACAGTAAGTGGAAGAAAGGTATTGAACCAGCCAAAACCACGCATCAGCATGAACACTGGAACCATCGTAACCTGGGGAGGGATCATCATCGTGGCCAACATGATTCCAAAAAGAATATCCCGTCCGGGCCAGCGTAAACGAGCGAAGGAATAGCCCACAAGAGCCGATGAAAGGACTGTGCCCAGGATTGTCCAGAAAGAAATAAACAGTGTGTTCTTCAGGTAAAGCAGAAAGGGTATGGCGGTCAGAGCATCCCTGTAATTCTCCCAACGGACAGGACTGGGAATCCAGTTGGATGAGAACATCTGATCATCTGGTTTGAGGGATGTGCTCAGCATCCAGAAAAAAGGAAGCAACATGATTATGCTGCCAGTCATAAGCAGAATGAGAATGACGGCCTTTCCGATGAATTGTCTTTTTACGAGGTTTGTCCTCATCGAGTTTTCCCCTCATAGTAGACCCAGTGTTTCGCAGCGGCCATCTGAACAAGAGTAATCACCAGAACCACGATGAAAAGGAACCAGGCAAGGGCCGAGGCATATCCCATGTTGAAATACTCAAAGGCATGACGAAAGAGATAGAGCGCATAAAACAGGGTTGAATCAGCCGGCCCGCCTTTTCCATCGGTCATGACATAAGCCTGAGTGAAGACCTGGAAGGCGCCGATAAATCCCACGATGAGATTAAAAAAAATGGTCGGCGTCAACATCGGAAGCGTGATATGCAGGAAACAGCGCCAGGAACCAGCCCCATCGATTCGTGCTGCTTCATAAAAATGCGCCGGGATCCCCTGAAGTCCCGCTAGGAATATCACCATTCCTCCCCCCACACCCCACAGGCTCATCAGCACAATCGCGGGTTTGGACCAATGCTTATCCTGAAGCCATAATGGCCCTTGGACCCCGAAACGAGCCAGGGCCTGATTGACAAGTCCGCTTTCGGGATTGAGGAGCCACATCCACAGCACGCAGACCGCCACGCCCGAAACCACCGAAGGTGTGTAAAAAGCCGTCCTGAAATAACGCACACCCGGGACTTTGCAGTTGAGTAATAATGCCAGCAACAAGGCCCCAACGATCGAGAGGGGTACAAACAAGAGAGTGTAGTAGAGAGTGTTGACCAGGCTTTTCAGAAAAAGCTCATCACCGACAATCATGCGGTGGTAATTGCCGAGACCAACATAACGGGCAGGTGTCAGTACATGGTATTCACACAGACTGTAAACGAGGGAGCAGATAATCGGACCGGTCGTTAAAAAGACAAGGCTGACAAGCCACGGCGAGGCCAGCAGATATCCGCTGGCTGCTTCACGGCGTGAAAGGTATGACCCGGTATGAGTCCACACGTATATCAGGAAACCCAGGATCAGAATACCTGCAATGACACCGGTCGAAAGATAAACTTTTTTCCAATCCAACAGCGGATAATTTTTCTCATTGGTGTATTGGTCCAGCTCATGTTGGACCTTTTCCACCGAATCATCGAGCGCTTCCTGAGGGGACTTTACCCTGGAAATGGCCAGTTCCGCCGCACGCAGGACTTCATTATAACAAAAGCTGTTGATTGGAATGACGGGACGATGCTTACCGTACTGCATCCGTTCGATGAAAAAACGCCAATGGGGGTCATCCATGAAGTAGCTGGAATGGGCGGCGATCCGGTTGGCGGGGATGCTCTCGACCAGCGGCATGGCTAATTCCTGGGCGGCTTGTCCAGTGCAGTACTTGGCGAATTCCCAGGCCTCCTCCACATGACGGCTGCCTCGAGGGATTCCCACGGAATATCCAGCGGAGAGGAAAGCCAGTTTCCCCCCCTCGGGGATCGGGATATCCGCCAAACCGAATTCCACATTGGGACCATACTTGCGCAGGGTTTTCAGATACCAGCAACCATGTTCCCACATGGCGATACGTCCGGTGATAAAGGGATCCTGGCCATAGACTCCTGTATCGCCGAGAGAACCGAGCAGTCCCTGCAAGCCACCACCGGGATAGCTGGCGGCAAACTGGACAACCCATTCCAGCGCGGATATCCAGGGTGCGGTATTGAAGGTAACCCGTGTCCCATCCGCGGACACATTCTCCCCCCCCAGCTGCCAGGCATAGGTTTCCAGCCCTGCGGTTCCGAAACCTGAAGCTGACACCAGTGGAGCGAAACCGAGACGCTGGATTCTCCCCCGGTCATTGAGGACAGTAAGCCGGTCGGAATATTCCTTCAGTTCCTGCCAGGTCCTGGGAGGACGTTCCGGATCAAGTCCCGCCTCACGAAAAAGGGCTTTGTTGTAAAAGAGCGCCCGCCCATCCGTGTTGAAAGGAAGCACCCAACGATGGCCATCATAAAAGGTCTCCTCCCAGGTGTGCGGGAAGAACACACTCCCATCAAAATGATCACGCTCGATGAACTCATCCAAAGGCATGAGCGCTCCACGAGCAGCCCACTGGGGCATGGTGGGACGGTCGATCATGGTCAGATCAGGAGGCACTCCCCCCACGATTGCAGTCAGGAGTTTTTGTGGATTGTTCCAGGGGACCACCAGCAGGTTGACACGGATATGAGGGTGCTCACGTTCAAACCCTTCTTTAATGGCACGCCAGGCCTCCTGGCCCGGGCGTTCTCCCCAGCTATGCCAGACCTCGAGCTGGACAGTCGAGCCGGATTGGGCAGCGGGAAATGAAAAGACCACTCCCAGAACAAGGAGGCCATAAAGAAACCAGGCGGGTTTCAAGGGATATGAATCTCCCGATCCGTTTGGCAGAGGAATCATGGAGAATTTCCACCAGACATGGGCTCATGGCCCATAGGTCGCCAGATCCCCCGCACTTGTGGTTCCATTGGTGGGGGAATAGACCAGCTCGTCATCCGGATCATTCCCCGGACCGAAGGCATAGTCCCAGAGCTGGTTGGGACCCTGGGATCCGATCCCCCAACCTCCTGTCTTGACCAGGTTCCAGTTGGCAGCTCCTTTGCATTTCGGTTCGGTTGTCCAGAGTAGAGACATCTCTCCCGGGAAGCAGCTCAGGTCCTTGCAGGGATTGAAAATATCGACTGGAAGGCGGGTCATATACCGGATGGGAGTTGTGACAATCCGCAGGCCATCACTGACCGTGTATACCCCCATCAGGCATTTCCGTTTACAGGTATACAAGTCCACCGCTGAGCAAGGATAATTTCGGAACTCGGTTTGATATCCTTCCAGGGCGGTGCGCATGGCCTGCATGTCAGCCTTCATTTTGGCCACTTTCGCTCGCAGTTGGGCCTCGAGGAAGTTGGGCATGGCGATCGAGATCAGGATCAGGATGATCGCAATCACGATGAGGAGCTCGATCAGG
>CAYZUX010000112.1:0-18928 GCA_964481775.1 uncultured bacterium
GAATGCAGTTGGACATGATGGATTCTCGGCGGTGAAAGGAAACCGTTTTGGTGGATATGGGCGGAACCATGTACGTTCCGGCAGATCCAAGCACTCCAGTCACCTCTATTTTGATGCAGTCTCTGGAAAAGCCGGAAGTTTTGAAAAATCAGTGGTCTTTGCAACAAACGATGGACATATCAAGCGGACTCTCGATGGGATTCGAGAGAGTAAGGTTCATTACGATGGAACCTGGACCAACCGGTGGATACCACTTTCCGAGTCGGTATTGAAAACCGGTGTTGATGTGGTTTGGATGGGCAATATTGATGCATCCAGCTGTGGAGAACCCTCCGCTGTCACCACTCTGGCAAAGGCGGTCCGCGAAGGCACGAACCTGGTCATTTCTGGTGGAAAAGGAAGTTCAGTGGAAGCGATCCTCAAGCCACGTGTTGCTGAAGATGGAACCATCGTGATCGCCGACTTCGAGGGTGACCAGTATGCTCCCGGATGGCGAGTCGAAGGTGAGGCTTTCGGCACAGGACCGGCCAAAGGAACCTTTTCAAAACAGAATCCCGTGACCGGCTTCATCGGCCTCGGTCTGGTCAACTCCTACAACAATAATGATGACCTGACCGGGAAGTTGATCTCGCCTGAATTCGAAATTTCAAAACCTTACCTTCAGTTTCTGGTAGGTGGTGGCAGCAGTGCCGATACCGAACTCCGTCTGATCGTCGATGGGCAAGTGGTTCATCGTACCGCGGGAGTCAATAGCGAGTTCCTGCGTCGTCAGATCTGGGATGTCTCAGTGTTCAAAGGGAAAAAAGGACACCTGGAAATCGTGGATGAAGGCAAGGGAGGCTGGGGGCATATCAACGTCGATGATATCCGTCTCTCCGATGAGGAGATGATGGCCTTTACTCCGGAAGAAGCGGCGCTGATCAAAGACCTGCTTCCGTTCAATGTGGATGATATCACATTGGAGGATGGACCTACCGGGACATGGCGGGGAACTCGCACGCTCTCAAGAACCATCAAGCTGCCCCTCACAGGAGGTTTGAAACTGGGAGTTCTCCAGAACTTGGGATTGAAGGATGGCGCGGAGGCGGTAACCGGCCCTGCTCATGGATCACCACTCGCGATTGTGGGACCCTATGGGAAGGGTAAGGTCATCTTCCTGAATTTCGACCTGAATGAAGTTCATCCAGGTGATCTGGAGGCACTCCTGGGAGGGATGGCCTCCTACCTGACGGGGAGTAAATACACCTCCCGGACTGGCACACCCAAAGATTCTCCCTATTTTGGGAATATGGCTTTGGGGTGTTTGAATGGTGATGCTGAAAATCTGCCCGTGTGGACCGATCCCGGGGATATTCTTGCTTTTCTGGGGGGTGGATTTCCCAGGCGTGTGTACCAGTCAGTGATAACCCCGCTAGGTGAGTCCTTCGCTGGAGCATTGCGTGTTCCCTATTCGCTACAACCCGGTGAGGAATGCCGTGAGACATTTGTTGTTTCCTGGTACTTCTCCAACCATTACATTGGCGGTGTTGTGGATGCCACTCACCGTGTAGGGAACAAATACAACACGCTATTCGAAAATGCTCGCGATGTCTTCGAAACCTTTGTTCGCAACCGTGAGGAGGTGGAAGGACTCACTTACCTTTTCCATGATGCTTTTTACCGTTCCAGTCTTCCGGTCCAGCTCCTCGATTGTGTCACTTCACAAGCCTCGATTCTCAAAAGCCAGACCAGTATGTGGCTGGAAGATGGAACCTTCGCAGGCTGGGAGGGTGTTATAGTAAATCAGGGTTGCTGCCCGATGAATTGCACCCATGTTTACAACTATGCCCAAACCATGGCCTGCCTCTATCCCAGTCTCGAACGGGAGGTGCGTACCAAGGACCTTGGCATCCAGCTTACCGAGGAAGGGATGATCCACCACCGTCTGGCGCTTCCCCTGACTGCTCCACGCAGTAGCGGAGAGGCACTCGATGGTCAACTGGGCACACTCCTCAAACTCTACCGTGAATATAAGCGCTGTCCTGATGATGCCTTCCTTGGGAAGTGGTGGGTCAATGCGCGTAAAGCGATGTCTTTTGTCTGGAAGAACCATGACCCCAATGGCGAAGGGGTTATCCGTGACCGTCAATTCAACACCTATGATGATGCCGTCTATGGTATCAATCCCTTCATCGGATCCCTCTATCTGGCCGCATTGCGAGCCATGGAGGAGATGAGCTTACGCATGGGTGATGAGAATTATGCCAGGCAATGCCGTGAACGCTTTGAGAAGGGTAAGGTCCAGCTCAATGAAGAATGCTGGAATGGAGAGTATTACTACCAACCCGGTGATATGACTCAGATGGAGGGCCGCAACTACGGAACAGGTTGCTTCGCAGACCAGGTAGTGGGGCAATGGTGGGCGCACATCCTTAATCTGGGATATATCCTCCCCAAGGACCGTATTAAAGGCGCCCTGGAAGCGGTCCTCAAGTATAACTGGCGTGAACAATTGGGGGATCACAAGCAGGTCCCGCGAGTTTATGCCGCTCCTGATGACAGTGGGTTGTTGATTGGTACCTGGCCCAAGGGGGGGCGGCCGGATGTGCCTACACTGTATGTGGATGAGGTCTGGACCGGGATTGAATATCAAGTCGCCGGTCATCTCATGTTCGAGGGATTCACTGACAAATCCATTGAGATTGTCACCAAAGTTCGTAAACGCTCCGATGGGCGTCTGCGCAAAGGAACTCACCCCTCGGGGGTGGGGAATCCCTGGAATGAGATCGAGTGCGGAGATCACTATGCGCGTGCCATGAGCAGCTACTCTCTGCTGCTTTCAGCCCAAGGACAAAACTACGATGGTCCCAGGCAGTCACTTGGATTCCACCCGGCCCTGGGGGCCTCCGACCATGCCTCCTTCTTTTCGACTGCCCAGGGATGGGGTTCCTTTGAACAAAAAGTAGAGGATCAATCACAGACCGATTCCCTGTTCCTGTGTTTCGGGCAGCTTCCCCTCAAGCAACTGAGCTTCACTCTGGCAAAAACTGCCAAGGTTGTTTCCGTGACTCTTGATGACGAGCCAGTCTCCACCACCTGGCGGTGTGAATCCGGGATCATCACCATTGATCTCGCTCAGCCGGTGACCCTGTCCGCCGGAAACCGGTTGCTGGTCAAAATGGACCTCTCTTCGGTTTAGTGGGAGATTCAATGACTGAAAGCCCTAGGCTCTCGATTATCATTCCGATATACAATGAGGAACCACAACTTGAGGAGGTCCTCGAGCGTGTCTATGCCGTTTCCTATTCCCCCAAGGAGATCATCCTTGTGGATGACTGTTCCAGTGATGGAACCAGGCGGATCCTTGAGCAATACCGCACACGCCCTGATACTGTAGTAATCTTTCATGAAAGGAACCATGGAAAAGGGTTTGCCATTCGTACAGGGTTGGCGGCAGCGACAGGGGGAATCGTAATCATTCAGGATGCGGACCTGGAATATGACCCGGAGGAGATCCCATCCGTGGTGGAACCCATTGTCCGAGGTGAGACGGATGTCTGTTATGGATCACGCTTCCTGGGTGGACTGGAACGCATGGCCATTCCCAACCGGGTGGCGAATTGGCTCCTGGCTAAAATTGCAGCCTGGCTCTTCTGGACAAAGTTGAGTGATGAGGCGACTGCCTACAAGTCCTTCCGCCGCGAAGTCCTTGACCGGATCGACTTGTGTTGTGAGGGATTTGAATTCTGTCCTGAAGTGACCGCCAAAGTTCTCCGGCTCGGTTACACCATCAAAGAGGTCTCAGTCCACTTTCGTGCCCGGACAGTCTGGGAGGGCAAGAAAATTGGATGGCCTGACTTTTTCGTGGCTGTCCGGACTCTCCTCCACTACCGGCTTGCCCCCCTGTCTGAGATTACAGGGAGGGAGGAGTAACGGCCCGCCTGCCGATATCCCGCCGGTATTGGAAACCCTGGAAGTGGATTTTTGAGACACCCGCATAGGCGGCCGTTATCGCTTGAGCGATATCTCCACCCCTTCCCACCACTCCCAGCACACGTCCTCCCGCTGTCTGAACTGAACCATCCTGACCGATCCGGGTACCTGCATGAAAAACCAAACTGTCCGGGCTTGACCTGACTGAATCCAATCCCTGAATCGGAAGACCTTTTGGGTAAGAACCGGGATACCCTCCGGAGGCCATGACCACGCACACCGCTGGATGTGGATCCACATCGATTTTGGTCACCGGATTGAGCTCTCCGGCGGAGGCATCGACGAATAACTGGAGCAGGTCATTCCGGATTACCGGCAGCACAGCCTGAGTTTCTGGATCTCCCATCCGGCAGTTGAATTCAAGGACCTTGGGACCATCCTTGGTGAGGATCATCCCCGCATAGAGGACCCCCTTGTAGGGTGTTCCGCGTTGGGCCATTCCATCCAGTGTGGGTTTGATCACTCTGGAGTCCACAAATCTCTGGAGATCCGGAGTCAGCACTGGAGCTGGGCAATATGCGCCCATGCCACCCGTATTGGGCCCCTCATCCCCATCCAGGAGGCGTTTGTGGTCCTGCGAGGGAGGAAGTGTCAGGAACCGGGTGCCATCACACACCGCCAGAACCGAGACCTCTTCACCCTCCAGGAATTCCTCAATGACAACCTTGGATCCCGCCTCGCCAAAAACTTGATCTTCGAAACACTCCTTGAGTGCACGCTGTGCGGTGTCCAGATCCAGGGCTACCGTAACGCCTTTCCCTGCTGCCAGACCATCCGCCTTGATCACCAGGGGGACTCCCTGTGCTTCCACATATCTGAGGGCGGGTTCGAGTTCGCTGAATGTTCGGGAATTCGCAGTGGGAATGCCAAACTCCTTCATGAATGATTTGGCGAAATCCTTGGAACCTTCGAGCTGCGCAGCCTTCCGGGAAGGTCCGAAGATGGCAAATCCCTCGGACTCAAACAGATCCACAATGCCTGCTACGAGAGGAGCTTCTGGTCCTACGACAGTCAAATCGATCTTCTGCTCCCGGGCGAAAGAGAGGAGTCCTGCGAGGTCGTCAACACCGATGTTGACATTGGTTCCCACCTCGGCGGTTCCAGCATTTCCCGGAGCGATATAAACCTTCTCCGCCTGCGGACTCTGGGCAATCTTCCACGCCAGGGCGTGTTCTCTGCCCCCGCTTCCTATGACCAGAACTTTCATGAGTGCCTCCCGGGTATCCACCACAAGAAGATGCCTGTCAGACTCCCTTCCCGATCAGAAGGATTTCGACACCACTTCCCACGGGGGAACCATGATCTCCAATGATGACGTATCTCGCAGCTCGATTCCGACAGAGAGATCCTTTGCCTGAAAATTGGCAATGACCAGGGTGTCTGTGCCGTACAAATAAAGACCAAAGGGCGGAGCCGCATCCACACGCAACGGAACCGGTAGTGGGATCTGCTCGCGGATGGCGTTAGCAAGTTCCCTCGGCCAATGGGGGATCGCCAACGGTTTTGGAGCAAGGAAGAGCTCCTCCTTGTTGAACACATCCTCCGCGAAAGTGGAGATATTGAGTAGAACTGCTTTCCCTCCAGAGGGATATTCTTTGACAGCCAGTATGGGGATCTCCTGACCTTCCTGTTGGAAGGAGGCAAGCGCTTTCCAATCATTGAGTGAAAGCTGAAGGAAAGTCAAAGGTGTGGTGAGTGGGAGGGTTTCACCGCCGATTTTTAGAGAACTTGTTTGGAGTTCTGCAAGCTTTCGGGGGGCACTGAACAGGGTGGATGGAAGCTGGGTGCCGGCCTTTTCGAGGAAACCCGGAGTGATGACAACAACCACGCCTGAATTGAGCCAGCCTTGCAGGCGGGTCACAATCTCCGGGTCGGAAGCGGCATGAGAGGAGAGGAGGATGGCCTTCGGATTTTCAGGGGCAATGCCAGTCATCTCAATGGGGATACCCAGAGTGGCCAGGTAATCAAAGAGGTAAGAGTCCCGTCCCGGTTCACTGTGCGGTGGCTTGTAGGCGCACAGACCAACACACTTGCGGTCTCCAACAACCTGTGCCAAATCCTCCAGGGCGTTCAAGCGTTTCCAGAAAAGATCAAGCACTCTGTTGGATTCCATTAACTCACCAAGGTTGAAGAGGATGATCTCCTTGGCGCCTGCCAGCACGCTCTGGTAGCCTTGCATGAGGAACACCTCGGGGGTGCAATCGAGTGCATCAAACCAGGCCCCACCCATTTTTTCATTGGCCAGGGAGGCCAGCCAGGAATAGTTGATGAATCCCTCGGTCGGTTGAACATACCCGAACCGCTCTGTTTCCGGGTTCCGCGTTTCTGTTCCCGCCCAGATTTTGTCGAACAGCTCGGGGCCGCTGATGACGTTATATCCATACACATGAAAACGGTCATACCACTGGGGGTACTTGTTGATGACCTTTACCCGGGGATTAACCTTTCTGGCAGGACCAATGAGGACATCACGTGCGATGGTGGTCATCAGATCGAGACGGTACTCGGACCAGGGGCGGTTACCACGCGCCTTAAGAGACTCTTCACTGGAGTCGTCGGTCATCAGGAAATCATCAACGATGATCTCATCAAAGTGTTTGGCGTAGAACTCAATGGTTTCCCTGAGGGCAGCACGGGTTTCGGGGGCTTCATAGTTCATGGCATACTGGGAGCCATTGCTTCCGGTCCCATAATCCGGCCCTGGAAGGGTGGCAAAACCTGATGAGACAGCGATGCCTTTCCCACGCAAGTAATCCCGGCTGGCCAATATCACCTCGGGATTGGCTTTGTACCCTGAACGCACCGGTTCGAGGTAGATCCTGGTGATCCCACATTCTTTCAGCGTTGCAGCAACCTGTTCACGCAGATCAGGACTGGAGAGATATTGATCCACCTGGTGAGCAGTGGTGTAGATCTGGATCTGGCATGGCATCGTGGATACCTCCGCCCGGGATTCCCAACAGGACACTCCTCCAAGAAGAGTTATGAATGCAGTAAGGATCGTTTTCATGAGTCTTGATCGGTGGATTCTTCGATTTCATCAGGAGGAAGGTTCATGTAGAACTTTTCACCAAGGTAAATCTGCCTTACCCATTCATTATTGATTAGTTCACTGGGACTGCCTGATGCTCCTATCTTCCCCCCGCTGATAATGTACGCCCTGTCTGTTACCGCTAAAGTTTCCCGCACAGTGTGATCCGTGACCAGAATCCCGATGCCCACATGATCACGGAGATCCTTGATCCGGCTTTGAATATCTTCCACAGCGATTGGATCAACACCCGCGAAGGGTTCATCAAGAAGAATAAAAGAAGGCTCGCTGGCCATGGCACGGGCCATTTCAAGGCGCCTTTTCTCACCTCCGGAAAGACTGTGAGCCAGTTGATCGGAGAGGTGCTCGATTCCCAGTTGTTCCAGGAGCTCATTGGTCCTCTGGCTGGCATAATAACCACGAATCCCACAGACCTGGAGCACTGCCCTTACGTTTTGACGGACTGTCAGACCACGAAAGATGGAAGGTTCCTGGGAAAGATATCCCAAACCAGCCCGGCAGCGTTTGTACATCGGCCAACGGGTGATGTTTTTTCCATCAATGGAGATGGTTCCGGAATCTGGACGAATAAGTCCAACAATCATCCGGAAAGTGGTGGTCTTCCCCGCTCCATTGGGGCCCAGAAGTCCAACAATCTCCCCCGGACCAACTTCGACAGAGACATCGTTGACCACGGTCTTACCCTTAAAGGTTTTGAAAACATGAGATGCCTGTAAAAGACTCATTGAATATCCAGCGGCCAATTCATCAGAATTCAGCGATGCTAATGCCTACCATCCCATTCGGAAAGATGGAGCTTCGCCTGAGGGAAATGGGCCTCCCTGGCTGACCAGCTGCACCGTGGCCCTTCCCAATCCATGTAAGAGGAACAATCCCACTGATGCCCAGAACAGGACCCCCAGTTCTTTTCCATGCCTTGAGAGTCCAACCGCGATCTTCCGCCTGGCTTCCAAGGGCAGGAACAGGGAGAAAGACTGGAGAATGAGATACAACAGAACAATGGGTGAGAATGGATGGTGCTGAAGAGCAGTAAGGAGATGGCCATGGACAAGATGACTGAGTCCCCGAGTCATACCACATCCCGGGCAATCCACGCCATAAAGCAAGTGAAAAAGGCAAAGACGGAAGGAAAAGCCATCGGGTGGATGAAGAAAGACCACCAGCAGAAAGACAAAACAGAGGAAAGACCAACGTGCATCCCCCCAGACTCGTGCTGCCAATCCCCAGCGGGAATCCATGGGGAGGGTGAGGTTATCGATAAAGCGCAAGCCTTGCTGGCAGAAACCGGATAGACGGAAGCGGAGGGTCATCGGGAAGGCTGGATATAACCACAACGCCTCAGTCCCACTAGAGGTTGACTTGCACTGGCAACATAGTCAGGGACTGCCTTCTTATCACCAAGAACCCACTCATGAATCCCCCTGGCGCGGAAATCCTCTACCAATTCGAGGAAGGTCTGTTGCGCAAGATCCGGATCGATCCGGTGAACAGTCGTAAACCACCAGCTGAAGGGTGTCGCCCAGTGGCCTCCATTCTGATATTGGTCTTTCGGAGTGAGAGACCGTTGCCAGTATTCCCCGGGGGCGCAGTGACGGAGTTGGCCTTTCTGCATCAGTGCCGAATGATTATCGACCATGTATCTCGCGATCCTACCGGCTTGTTCGGTATCAGCCAGCCCTGTGAAGACCGCATAAACCGAGCCCCAGATATCGATCTGATTACAATCCACTGTCGCTGCACGGAACATCCCTTTCTCTGGGAGCCAGAACTTCTGAAGGGCTTTTTTCAGGGAATCTGCCTTGGTTTTGTATTCTTCCGCGGACTCATCAAACCCGGTCTCCTTGTCCATGTGAGCCATTGCCTGGTAAGCATCCCACTGAAGCACCGAGGTAAAGAAGAGCTCACCAGTCATCATGATGGTGTCAAAAAAGCCATACGACGAATGGGGGTCAACGGGGTCGATCCAAAGGAGTCCAGCGGGACTTTTTTTCGGGTATTCCAGACCTTTGACCAAGGCCTGCCGACATGACTTGTAAAGATCAAAATCTCCGCGCCGTTCACAGAGGAGTCTGGCAATCTTCACCATGAAAGCGGGATTATCGGTAGCCGGGAGTTTCCCGATTCCATTCCCAACCGGGCCTGGAAGATACACCGCCAGACCATCGGCCTGAACGCGGTCAGGCATGGCACCATCTTCACGTTGGCCTTCAAGCAGGTACTTGAAATTGGCCTCAGCGGCCTCCAGAGGGACGGCTGGGGGGCAACCCTCGAGAAGGTAATAGAAATCACGTGTCCAGAGCGCTTGATAGTGAGCAGACCCATCGGGTGTGTAGATGCGGACTCCATTGTGGGCCAGGAGTACAGAGCCACTGGCGGCACGTACTGTTTCGGCCTCCAACCATTTGTAGGCGTCTTCCATCGGCATCCCAAATAATGGATTTGCAAGTGAACCGAGAATCCAAAAAGGGAGAAAGCGAGATCGATTACTCAAAGCTTTTTCAGGATGGCATCGACTTTTTCTTTAATATAACCGATGTCATTTTCGATCACGTCAAGTCTTTGGGTGGTCTGTTCCATATAATGTAGAATCTGTTGAATCTGGTGTGTTTGGCGTTCCGGAGTTGAAGGCGATGATCCCTCCACCTGCGGTTCGGCAGGGTCTTTCTGTCCCGGGCTATGGTAACGCTGGAAAATTCTCCGCGCCTGTTCACGCGTCAGACCTTCTTTACTTTTCAGCACCCAGTTTTGTACCCCCATCAAATACTGATCAATCTCCCGGATTGTAGCCTTAAGGCCACTCACCGCAACCCCTTTTTGAACTCGTCTGGCAGCTGGGTGACTCCCAGTGAAAACAACCGGCTGTGTTCCCATGGCAGTGAAGTTTAGCATCATAAATGAGAAATTCAATATTCACTGTATTTCCCAATTTATCGACCAAAACCATTGAAAGCCACTTGAACCATTGGTCCGAATGGTGGTAATGAACGGAGATTCCTGAAATTGGTTTGAATCCTGTCGGTAGTTGGAGCCGCAACCTTTTCCTGTTAGACTTCAGAGAATCACTCTGAAAGGATGGATCAAGACACCCGATGAAGGTTCTTTCGCCACGCTCATTTTTTGCCCAGTTTCTTTTTGTTTTTACAGTTTCAGGTATGTGGCTTCAAGCCATCGCCACTGCGGAATCCACGTTGAAGACATTTGTGGAAAAGCCCGATCCCACCTACAAGTGGGAGGTTGTGGACTCAGCGACCCATGAGGGAGTCACGGTTTATCACCTTCTCCTTCAATCCCAGACATGGCGTGAGATTCCCTGGCGTCATCAGCTGAGTGTGGTTGTTCCCAACCAGTCGAAGGGTACCGGACATGCTCTCCTGTTTATCTCGGGTGGCAGTGTGGAAAATGGCATGCCAAACATGAAAAAAGGCATGAATGATGAGCTGGCCAAAATAGGAAAGATCGCCACCCTTACAGGATCTCCTGTGGCGGTTCTCAAACAGGTACCCAACCAGCCCCTCTATGGCGGGAAAAAGGAAGACGACTTGATCTCTTACACTTATGACCAGTTTCTTAAAACGGGTGATAATACCTGGCCGCTGCTCCAGCCGATGGCAAAAAGTGCGGTCAAAGCAATGGATGCGGTCCAGGAGTTTTGCCAGTCCAAGCAGCTTCCACCAGTCGAAAAGTTTGTGGTGTCGGGAGCTTCCAAACGCGGTTGGACTACCTGGCTGACGGGTGCGGTCGATCAGCGTGTGGCTGCCATCGCACCGATGGTGATTGACACCCTCCGTTTCGAAAAGCAAATGCCTTACCAGCTTGAATCATGGGGGAAATACAGCGAGCAGATTGAGGATTATACACGGCTGGGTCTCCAGGAAAAACTGGCAGGCGAGGAAGGAAAAGTCCTGAACAGCATTGTCGATCCCTACTCTTACATCGACTCACTCACCATGCCAAAACTCCTGTTCATGGGAACCAATGATCCGTATTGGGTCGTCGATGCGGTCAAATTTTACTATGATGATCTCAAGGGCGATAAGAGCATCCATTACGTTGCCAATGCCGGACATGGTCTGCGGGATGGTGATGAGGCTGTGAAAAACCTGGCGGCTTTCTTTGCCACCATCGCGAATGGAAAGAAAGACCCTATTCTTCAATGGAAAACCTCAAAAGAAGGTGAAAAGGTCAAGCTGCATGTCACTGCCAACACTGACGCAGTCGCTGGAAAAATCTGGACTACTACTCAGGCTGACAGGGATTTCCGAGATGCCCAGTGGGGGAGCAAGCCAGTGGATTCAGACGATCCGCGTGAGGCTACGATTGAAATACCGCTTCCCAAAGAGGGTTATTCCGCATTTTACCTGGAAGCTTTTTTCCCCAATCCTCTGGGGGGAGAATATTCCAAGTGTACCCGCGTGTTTTTGCTGGACAAAAATGGGATCCTCTAAGTGAGTTATCGAGTGCCTGTTGACCGCGCGAGATCCTCAGGTCCGCGATTCCGCTCAGAGGTTCGAGAGGTGATGAGATGATTGAAACCTTGAAGAACTTGGTTCCGCAGATGGCTCGCGGGAGACATACTTTCCACATACCTGTAATGGGAACGGGATTCACCATCGATACCCCACTTAAGGTGGCCCGCTATGGTATCTCCTCGGTTATTTCGATTGTGGATGACATGCTGATCGAGGAGGTCAGACGTTACCACTGTGGCAAGGAAGGGCTCCCCTATGAACCGATAGGTGAGAAGGAGGAAGACTCGAGAGCCAGACGGATTACCGCTTATCTCAACCTGGTGAAAGAACTGGTAAAAGCTCAGGTCGTACGGCTGAAGAACTCACTCTTTGTGCCCGGCAGCGAAATCACCCGTTACTACGATCTTCTTCCCGAGGGGATGCTGAAAACTGTCTATCGACAAATGCTTGGAACGCGGGATCCGGCCGAGAGAAGCAAGTTGGATGCTCAGCTTCGTCAGGCCGCGGAGCCGGGAAGTATCGATGTCAACATTATGACCAAGCTCGATCGAGACACCTATCGTGCCGGCAAAAAACTGCCCCCTGAGTTCAGTGATGCCCTGGCTGCTTTGAGGGGGTTTGCCAAAAGCGATCTGGAGTCCTCCATAGTCATGTCGGCCGGATTGAATCAACGTCTGTATTCCTATGCGGCCCACTTTCCGGATTTCTTCCCCAATGAGGAGGGACTTCTCAGGAAAAAAATCATAATCAAGGTGAGTGACTTCCGTTCCGCCGAGATCCAGGGAAAGTTTCTGGCCAAGAAAGGACTATGGGTTTCTGAATATCGCATTGAGTCGGGATTAAACTGTGGTGGTCATGCGTTTGCAACCAAAGGGCACCTCATAGGCCCGATTCTGGAAGAGTTCAAGCAGAAAAGGGAGCGTCTCCGCGAGGAGCTTCATGCGGTTTACAACAAGGGCCTAGCCGCCTCGGGCCGTCCAACAGTCGAGAGTCCCTACGAGATGCGGGTGACAGTCCAGGGAGGCATTGGAACTCATACTGAGGATGCCTTCCTCTTGAAGTACTACCAGGTCGACGGAACTGGCTGGGCGACTCCATTCCTTCTGGTTCCGGAAGTGGCCAATGTGGATGGTGAGCACCTGCGCAAACTTTGTGAGGCCGGTGAAGAGGATGTCTATCTGAGTGATAGTTCCCCGTTGGGTGTTCCATTCTGGAATCTCCGTACTTCAGCCAGCGAAATCTTCCGGGAAGAACAGGTCACGGAGGGAAAACCGGGTAGTCCCTGCCCCAAACGGTTCCTCGTTTCGAATACCGAGTTCACTGAAGTTCCAATCTGTCTGGCCTCCCAGGCTTACCAGAAAAAGAAACTCACCAACCTGGACAAAGAGAACCTGACTCCTGACCAAACCCGCTGGGTCCGTCAGTATATCCTGGGTAAATCCTGCCTTTGCCGTGACCTTGCCGGAGCAGTTGAGCGGGTGCTCGGAATCAATCCCAATGCCACAACCGCATTGTGTTGTGGTCCTAACATCATCAATTTTTCCAGGATCTCGACTCTGGAAGAGATGGTCTCTCACATCTATGGGCGCTTGTCTCTGATGACCAATCCTGACCGGCCTCACATGTTTATCCGTGAACTGAAGATCTACATCGACTACCTCCGCCGTGAGGTTGAAAAACACCTGATCGGTTTATCGAGTCAGACGCCCTCGTACTTCAAGGAGTTCAAGGAAACACTCCGCAGCGGAATTGAATACTACCACCAGCTTGTTGACAAACTGGATGGGATTGATCAATCCACGTTCGTTGAAAAACTCAAATTGCTGGCAGAGGAGCTGGAGTGGACCACGGTGGCGGAACCAGCCCCAACCACCTGACTTGTACCGGATATTGAGCCTTTTTCTTGGAGAACCAGATGAAAAAAATTCTTGTGACCGGGTTGTTCCTCATCGTCTTGGGAGGACCTTGTTGGGGGCTTGAGATTGTCATCAACAACTCACCCATTTATGACTCCCCTCCCGTACTGGTTTCAGAAACCCGTAATGGCCGTCTGGAGATTGCAGGGAGTGGTGAGGATGAGATACACATCCTGCATGTCTGGGGAACTCCTTACGAGATGGGGTACGCCCATGGGGAACTTCTGAAAAAGCAGGTTCCCGAGTATGTGAACAAGGTCAATGAGGCCATGGCCCGCGAGATGAAATCGGATGTTTCCCTGCTCGATCAGGTCTGGAATGCGGTGAAACCCCATGTCAGCGACTATTTCCTCGATGAGTTGCGTGGGATTGCAGATGGAGCCGGGATCGATCTTCAAGCGGTTATCCGCTCCAACATGGTTGGCGAGGCCAGTGAGTGGCATTGCTCTCTTTTCGGAGCATGGGGTAAGGCTACCGAGAGTACAGGACACTTGCTCCAATTACGTTCACTGGACTATGAGGTCAATGCGGGGATTCAGAATTTCCCTCTGATCATTGTCTACCACCCCCATGAGGGCCAGGGCCACCCTTTTGCGAACATCGGTTGGGCAGGTATGGTTGGAGCGGTGACAGGGATTTCCTCCGAACGCCTGGCCATCAGCGAAATTGGAGATGACTATGACAAGGCGAATGATTCCTTCGATGGCATCCCTTTCATGTTCATGCTTCGCGATATCCTCCAGTTCGATCAATCACTTGATGAAGCTACCAATCGAATCAGGAATGCCAAACGCACCACTTCGCTGATGTACGCGGTCGGGGATGGAGAATTGGGACAGGCCCGCTCTTATCAGACCTCCAGGACCCTCTGCAATGTATTCGATCCAGCCAATCTGGAACCTCTGACTGAGACACATCCCAGAATCGATGATATCGTTTACTGGGGGATGAGCTGGAATGTTCCTTCCTATGACAAGCCTCTCCATGACATGCTGCGCAAAAACTATGGGAAGCTGACAGGTGAAGTAACAGTCCGGGAAATCCTGCCAACTGTCCGTACAGGAAGTCTCCAGGTTGCGGTTTATGACCTGACCAGTATGACAGTCTGGACTGCAAATGCTCGCGGGGACAATGAGACGGGTCCATTGAAAGCCTATGAAAGAGCCTATGTGAAACTGGACATGAACGACCTCTTCCAGCGTAAACCCACGATACCTCCCAAAAGCGCAAGAGCTGAGTAAGGAACTCAGGTTTCAATGAGATGAACGCTTTCATACCTCATCGTTGCCTCCTGTTGGTTGTTTGTTTTGGTTTTTTGGTAATTATTCCCTCCCTTGGCCAGGCAGTGGAGATTGTGTTCCTCAAGTCCGGAAGTTCTCTACTTGCCGAAAGTCATGTAACGGGCGAGGCACGAACTGAGGTTTTACTGATGTCAGGCGCCAAGGTTTTCATCGAGAACACCGACATTGACAGGATCACTGTGGAGGAATCCTCGCCAGTCCAGATTGCTAACCTGGAAGTGGATCCTGAAAAACTACTTCCCGAAACCACCGACCCTCTCAACTATTGGCTCGACATTAAACCCGGTGAAGAAAAATTATCAAAACGTCTCTTTTTAAGCTTCGCTGATCAACTCGAGCAGGGTGAGGAATTACCCTTGGCTCGTTCCATGAGTGATGTAAGGCTTGCCCGAAAGAGACGCATTCCGAAAATTGAGTTTGCGGATATCACTCTCTATCTTGGCATGGATCTTCAGTACCATGAGTCTCCGGGTCTCACCTATGAGGAAGCTTTCAAGAAACTGAAAGGGATAGAAAAAGCACCCAACCTGAATGATGTGGTGGCATTCATTGGAGAGGTAAGATACTCATCGAGAGACCGCAGGAAGGAACAAATCCTTGCCGATGCCATCCGCCTGAGGGAGCGGCTGGAACCAGTCTACGAACGGTTGAGCATCCAATCTGAGGGCAATGCCGCCCTTTCCGAACGGCTTCGCCAAGGGATCCGTCCGCTGCAGCAGTAATGGGAGTAAACTTACGCCGGTTGCCAACTAAGAACCTCTGTTCGGGGCACATTTCCTTCCGATGTCATCCAGCCACCAACAAGGAGGAACCGCCCACCCGCAAAAGGCATGGAAGCCCCAAGAACCGGATCTGGTAATTTTTTCCCGGTTGACACCCAGGAAGTGATTCTGCCACCGCTGGTTACTCCACCTCGGAAAACAACACTTTCCCTCCCCATGGGCTTGTTTAGAATCACCCACATAGTGTCCCCCCAGGTTTTCGCGGTAGGATGACATTGCCCCCAGGGGAGATCCGGTTCCATCCTCCAATCTTCAAATTGGGATTCCGGTCCAATCCATGCCGAGAAAACCTTACGGGAAGTCTTCCCGTGACAGTTTCCTCCCAACCAATAAAGGGTGTTCTTCTCAGCCAGAAGTGTTCCTCCGGTCAGCCCCAGGGGAAGCGGGGGATGAGATTGACTCTCTCGCAGTTGCCCCTGAGGTTCAATCACGATCGATCGGACTGTGGGGAATGGATTTCCTTTGGTTCCTCCGCCCACCAGAAAAAGGCGGTTCCCCATTCCCACAGCTGCCGTTACCTGGTGAGAACGATCCAGTTTTCCCCCCCTTTTCCAATCCCCGAGGTCCTCTCCATCGATTCGCGCCATGTGTATTTCACCATCTGAAATACACACAATAAACGGTTCGACAAATGCAGTCACACCCTTGACTGCCCCGGATGGAAGCCTCCCCACCCGCACCCCCCAAGGACACAAGGCCCCATCAACGCGAAGACGGGCATAAGCGATAGTACCATGTGGATTCACCACATAAACCGCCCCCTGGTGATAAAAGGCAGTGGCAGGCGCCATAGGACATGGAAGCGGTTCAGCAACACGCCAGTCAACCTTGTGCTTCTCTCTTTCTGGGAACTGGGGAAGAGTGGGAATACACAGGTTTCGGATGGGAGAGCCATGACTAAACGTGCTCTCGGCAGCAAGCTCGTTTGCCTCGGTGGTTTCCATGCGTTTTTGGTCTTCCCACTTTTCGGGTGAAACCAAGGGTTGGGGGATCGGTGAGAGCACTGACTGCTTTTGGCCGGTCATTTCCTTAAAAGCTGAGGCCGTCAGGAGGGTAAGCATGAGACCGAGGAACCCTGGTATCAGGTAATTTGCCGTTGCGTTCTCAAGCAAAGATGAAACACTGGAAAAGGCTTCTTTTTTGCCATCCGTCATGGAATTGACTGGCCTGTGGGTGGAATGGGATTTGGATCCCTTTCTCTGGTGAGACAGAATCGAAAGCCCATGAGCCGAGGAAGACCTTTCAGATGAAAAAGACTTCCTTATGTCTTGCGACGGCGAGCAATTGGATGTGGAGTTTGGAGGGGTGGCTTCACCCGCCTTACGATCAGAACCCTCTTCATCGGCAGCGCTCATTTGTCCTCTGGATTTTTGTGGCAATGCAGGTAAACCGCTGGCCATGGGGTCCATTTCAGGGGGAGTTGATGAACCAGGATTCGCTGGAGAAGCCATTTCGTGTTGTCCGATCGGGTCATGGCAGGAATTTATTTCGCTCCCATTGACCTTCCCCACATTTGAATAAGTTCCTGAAGAACCAATTGTGTTGTCTGGTTCATGTGCAGCCGAATCACCCTGTGGACCATTTCCTCCCGACTCATTCCCGTTGAGGGATGCACCTGTGATACCGGTTCCAACGCTTTGGTCGCCCTCAGCCGCTGATTCTCCCGAAGGTCTCATTCCCCCATTCTCGCCTTGCCCGTTACCATTCCCCACAATTCCAAGTCTCGAAATGTCAGTAGGACCTTCAGGTTGATTGGAAGATGGAGGTGAAGAAAAGGGGGAGAATTCGGCGGTCTCTGTTGATAAATCGTAGTTCCCGTCAAGACCGGAATCCATATGGTTTCCATAACCTTTATCTATTGACCGACTTGGGACAGGGGGATCCATTTCCTGCCCTTCCACTTGAGGGGCTTCTTGATGGTTGTGAGGTTCAGTCCTGGGGGATTCATTTTCATCCATCGGTTGTAATCGTTCCGGGGTTTCCCTGGTTTGCAACTCATTGGCTTCACTGTCCATAGTCCCATTATTTGCCGGTGGTGTATTGGCGCCTGAGATTCCCGTTGAATCCTGTTCTGCTCCTTCCTCCCTCTGATTGTGATTGGGATCCAATTCATCGCCCGCAAAGAGATTGTCTTCAGGCTGCTTCCCGCCGGAGATCTCTGGTTCAGCCTTGTCTTCTTCTCCTATCGTGGAAAATACTGAATCATTTTTTGATAAGCGGCCAGGAGATGATGTGGTTTGGTTCTTCTTCATTCGTTGAAGGGATCCGGGATCTTGATGCATATTGGCTGCGGTCAGTTTGCTGTCTCCATCCTTGGAACTGCTGAAACCGGAGGCTCCGAGTGCATCGCCAAGAACAAGAGCCACCTCATGGATGCTGACAGGAGAGGAATCATCCGGTGGCCTGATTTCATATTGGACAAACTGGGCGGTCTTGCCGATCGGTGAGTGTTCCAGTGTCGTGAATGTTGACCATTCTCCATACACATCAGTCGATGTATTCGCCGTTCGCCAACGCAAACGCGGAAAGACTTGTCCAGCCACTTCCACTCGGACACCGCGAACCTCCGCCGGACTTGAAAGATTGAACTGGTGAATCAGTCTTGGAGGGATGATGGATTTTGTTTCCAGATCATCCAGAACCGCTGTCAGTGCCTGATTCCACGGGCCTGTATCCAAACGTCTTCGATTCCAGTGGACTTCCTCACCCAGCCGTGGTGCCATGCAATACTCGATCTCGCGAAACAAGGGAGAACAAAGAACCAGGTGACTTCCACACGAAGTCAGATCCCAAACCTCTCCTTTGGCATAATTGACATTGCCACAATACGACCAACCCGGTGAACCAGAATCCAATCCACGCAGGCCGAGCAGAAACCTTGTGTCATCTCCCACAGTACGTCCCACTCCAAAAAGACCACCTTGAGTAACGGCAAACTTCTCAAGGATCACTCCGGGTGGTGCAAGAGCAGCTAAGACTGGTGGGCTGATAATACCGGAAGGTGTGACTTGTGAACGATATAAGTGCGTGGAGGTCGCAGCTGCCTTAAGAGGCCTCATCAGGAGGTAGATTGAACCCTCAAACCATTCAGAATCATTGAGAACACAACCCGGAAGATCTCCAGCTTCTTTCCAACTCCCCTCCCGAAAAAGTGAAACCATGAATCCAGAATCATCTTTAAGGGGTTGGATGGTATAAAAGTCGCGCCAGGCTTCCACTCCTGTGAAAATACAGGTTATGGGAATCGATTCCTGATCTGGAAGAAGCTGAGTGTGACGAAGGAACTGCACTGGAGAAGCTTGAGGAAGTCCCAAAGTGAGCTCCTGTTGCTCACTCAACTGGATGGGGCCTTCAATCCAACTTTTCAGAAAATCATCAGGGGCCCGATGGATCCACTCAGCAGGAAATGAGGTTGTGGTCGGCAGAAAAAGGACAA
>CAYZUX010000113.1:0-18849 GCA_964481775.1 uncultured bacterium
GATGCGGGATAAGGTCTATTCGCTCCTGTTTGATCAAGCATGCCAGAAGGCTGGGCAGTCCGGCCTTTCCTCGCAGGTACGTCACCGCCTGTCAACCATGCTCCACAAGGCCTGCTCACTCATCGATCCATTTCATCTCGAGGATCATCAAGTGGAGCGCATGGTGGAACGGACTGTCAAGGCTGCCCTGGAACAACCGGTTGTCGCATCAATGAATCTTCCTTGGAGCCCCAATGAACTGGAGGATGGGAAGCTCTATGGTCTTTCCATTCCTCTCACCAATCCCGAGCGTGAACTCTGGCTGGACTTTCGTGTCGCTGCTGATGAACTCATTCAAGCCTGGCCAGATAAGTCTGAGGAAGTCAGTCGAGTCACCCGTGATCTTCAGACCCGGCTCCTGGGTTCTCCATTACCAGTCCTGCCATCGGGGCTTCGCTTTGGAAGTAATCTTGAGGAATTCGAGGAGGCTTTATGGAAAGACCTGCTCAGCCTGCGTGATCTGTGTGATGAGGTTTCCTCAGCGGGTGAGGATGCGGAGTATCTCCTTGATGAGCTCAGAAAGACAGTTCACCAGATTATTGCGTTGCGTCGGTATCGGTTCACACCCAAATGGGATTTGCTGGTCAGGATTTTTGAGGAAATGCCTGCAGATAGGAAAAAGAAACTCGGAATTGTTTCACATCTTTATTCTAGCGGTGTGGGGAAGGCCATCCAGAAAGCTTCCTGCGATTTTGGCCTTGCAGCCTATGACTGGAGCGTGACCAGTCTGAATGCGATCCGCAAAGACACTCTCTGGACTCTGCTGGATTCAGATACCTTGATGAAGTGTCCAGATTATCTCCTCAAAAATGTCACATCACCGGTGTTGGTGATTCTATACGACCTGGAATGGGAGTGGTTAGGCCAGTCTGGTGAAATCGATCTGAGCCAGTTCCAGATTCAGAAAATTTCGATGGCCACCGACACCATGGAATTGCCTCACCCTCAGCCCGGTATCACTGATCTACCCCTTGCGATAGTCAGACCTCTCCATACGGATAAACCGCCTGTGCCTGCAGAAGAAACGAACACTTCCACGCTTCATTATCAAGTGGTCTTTGGTAACCATCATGTTCTCCATCTGAGTGAACGCAGCCGCGTGTGGGTAAGGCCAAAACGAGGTGATGTTGAGGAAAAACTAGTCCGGCATTTATCACCAGGTGATTTGGTGATTACCCGGAAACAGGACAAGGTATTGCTCATTTATCAAAAGGTTTGCGAGGCTCTTCAACCCGATCTCATCAAACAATTTCAGCAAGAAATCTGCAATCGAATGAAAGATCTCGGAATAACCAACCGCGAGGTCTGGCGACGGATGCTGAATGCCCAATGTGAGATTTATTCTGAAAACGAGGTTTCCTTGTGGAGGACTGGCCGTACCTGGGGGCCGCGTCGTGGAGAAGATCTCGAGAAACTCGCTGAAATCCTCGCTTCATCCTGGTTGCGCGATCACTGGCGTGATCTGGCTGAAATCCTTCAGGCCAAGAATGACGAACTTAAATACAAAAGGATTACCCATTCCTTACTGAAGAAATCTGCAAGACATTCTCCGCACTGGAACGAAACCGAAAAATCAATCTTGTCAAAGGCCGGATTGACGATTGACCACCTACGTGATTGTTTGGTGTTTTCTGGTGTAGTTTCGGTAAAAGTCGAATCCATGGCGACTGCCGCATGAGTCACAAGTCAGTTCAACTAAAATCCTCCAGTCTGGAGGACAAAAATAATAAGGAGGTTTTATCATGGGTTACCTGTTGGATCGTGTTGAAAAATACTTTACGGAAAATGAATGGAAATATCACAAGGAGGAATCCAAGGGGATTCTTCTGATGGGATTCTCAGGGCATCAGGGTACATGGCAATCGGTGGCGCATGTGAAGGAAGAATCTGAACAATTGCTCTTTCTTTCTCTCTTCCCCACAAAAGTTCCGGGAGAAATGCGGCCACAGGCTGCGGAATATATCACTCGCGTCAATTACAACCTAGTCATAGGCGGTTTTGACCTCGATTGGGCCGACGGCGAGATCCGTTATCGGACCAGCATCGATCTCTCTGACCAGATTGAGATCGGTTCCCTCGTGCATCAGCTGGTCGGTTATAACCTGTCCACCATGGACCGCTACTACCGTCCACTGATGTCACTGTTGTTCGGTGGAAAAACAGTCAACCAGGTTCTTGAGGAAGACAACAAGGTTAACCTGTTTGAAGGACTCGAGACCTGGTTGTCCGAGATGGATAATGATGACGACGATAGCGAATAAATCCCCTCAAGTGGAGCCGGAGTACAATCTACCCCGGCTCCATCATTTCCCTCAATGACTCCTCTCTGCGTCCTCACACGATACCTCCCGTGCAAGTTCCTTCAGACCGTCGAGACAGGGCAATCCTTCCAACCAGTTGCGGACACGTTCGCGGGTTGTGAACTGATCAGGTTGAATGTAATACCTCAGGCTGGTGTTCACGGTAGTATGTCCAAGCAGGCTCTGGGCCGCCAGCAGGTCCTCGGGATGCTCAGTCGTATAGGCAGACACCACAGCACTCCGAAAGGCATGCGGTGAAAGATCAACACCAAAGAGGTCAATTGAAATCTTCTTGACCCTGGAGCGGATGGTCATGGATGAGGCCGCCTCTCCGCATTGGTTCAGGAAGAGTGCCTTCACATCTCCAAGTCCCGCTTGAACACGGGCTTGCTGGTAGAGGTCCAGGCAATGTCCCAAGTCAGAGGGCAGATCAAAGCGGATTTCTTCGCCATTCTTGACCTGGTAGTCGGCCATGCTCAAATGCCATGTTCCGTTTGAGTCCTGGATCAGATTCTTTTCGAACTCTGCCAACATCAGGTTGCGCAACCGGACAGGCCGCGTCATCAGGAAAAGCATCAATACCTTATCGCTGATTTCTGCCACTTCCCTCACAGATATTTTTTGTTCTGATGAGAGGGTCTCGATTTTCTTGACCAACTGATTCCGTCCAGTTTGAATTGCGTCAAGAGAGACATTGAGTACGCCAGGAGTCTTGGGCGGTGGGAAATGTCTCTTGCTCTTGATCTGTTCGACCTTGTCTGCTGATTCGTTGTTCTTGTAGTAGTGCCGCAGGAGCATCGAGCAGATATAGGGCATATAATAGCGGTCATGGTAACGTCCCGGTTGAAGTTCTTCAAGCCAATCAAGACAGGCTTGAATCGCAGTGACATCACCCAACGCCTCCTGGAGATTCCAGTGCGGGTCCTGAAGCTTGCCAGTGGTTTTCAGATAACCCAGATAGATTGTCAACTGACGCTGATAGGTGGCGATGCTGTCTTTTGACCAGGAGACTGGCCAGGGATCTTTTGTCAATTTGGTCTTGTCATGGCATCGCTGGACAACCGAGTTCCAGACATTCTTCGCTTCTTCTGGCCATTGTCGGTAGCGCAATCCAATGGGTTTCCGCTCACTATGAACAGGGCCTGAAGCGACAGTAAGTTCTTTCAGGACACCTGTTTTAACACCCTCAGCCCAGAAGGCCTTGAGACCACTCCGGAGATGTCGCACTGTATCCGGCTTGAAGCGCTTTTTCAAATATGTCCAGAATCGGGATAGATCTTCAAAGCCAAGATCAGTATAAGAAATCTTTTTGCGAAGGGCCCATGTCACCAGGTAATCATAGCAACGCTTTCCAACCGGGAATCCGAAATCATTCTCGATCTCAGGGTAACCTAGACGATCCATGGCAGGGGCCCGAGCAATCAATCCATTCTGCACCGCGAGGTCCATGACCTGTTCAATGCCGCTGCAATAATTATTACGGACACGACGGGAAAGGTTTGTCTTGTGGATTGCAGATCGCAGAATAGTTCGGAATTGAGAGACATCCATCGATCCCTTTTCCATTCGCTTTTGGATGAGTGACTCACAACGCCTTAGGGCCGCAGAAGCTGCTTTTCGATAACAAGGTGAAAGTTGTTCCGAAAGTGACAATAAAGATTCATAGAGAGATTCATTCTTCATTGGCCAGCACCTCCTTGTAGACATTCATCGATACGGTTCATGGCAGATCGTTTTTCGATTCTTTCTTTCCTGACGTTGACCGAGAGCGGGTTACGCATGAGGTGACTGGCAGGGGTTAAAATGTCGTTGGGATGATCCTTCAGGTACTCCGCAAGCCAGGCTTCCTCAATCCGTTTGGGTGTCACCTGCTCTGAGAAATGGAAAGACAGAATCTTCTGAAGGAGAGTCCGGATCGATACGCCTGTGAGTGGTTGACCACCTTGAGCAATCCAGAGCCGTTGAGATTTTTTCCCACCCAGCAAACGTGGCCGGATCTGAACAAGATATCGATCAAGCAGTCCCTGCAAAGAAGGGGGCCAGATCCTGGTCGCATCCACCATCTTCCGTTTTGCTAGGTCCTGGGCACTCTTTCCAGTTAAAATGGCCTCGAGGAAAAGCAAGGCATCCCGTATGGCCAAATCTCGCACATGTCCCTCCTCAAGCGATAATGCTGCTCTTAAATGCTTTTCGGAAGCTTGAACAAGTTCGGTGAAAGTGACACTTTGAGAAATGACGCGGCTGGATTCAACATCCTGATCAGCGGCCCAACGGCGAAGCTGGTCTGCTCCTTCGCGGGTTCCAAGATATTCCAGTAACTGGGCGAATGCACCCGCTTCCCAGAAAAGGGTGGCGGTCCATGTTTCCGATCCTGCTGCTCTTGTCCGGTCACGGCGCCAACACAGAAACTGATGGATATTTTCTGCAGTGATAAGATTCCCGATCGAGCCTGAAAAGATATCAATCGGGCGTTCGGCAGAAAGAAAGCCGAAGTAACGCTCCAGCAGATTCCGGTAGACAGTAGTCGTAGATTGCTTTCGGGATCGACCGGTCCGGGATGTTGCGTTCAGCCAACCCTCGAGTGATTCGCGAACGTGATCCGGGAAAGATCCCCAGGGCAGATGATAGAAATCCTGTCTGGACTCCCACTCCGGCAATTCCGGAATGGGAAGATCATGGGCAGACTTCCATAGCACCCACTCTTTCCTGAAATCCTCGTAGCGTGATTGACTGGCGAGTTTTCCTTCTGATCTCAAATGCTGGATGAAGTCTGAGAGCCATTCAACGGTTATCTTCTGGGAAGGAACACGTTTCCGGATTACTTCAGATCGAAAGCGTTTCCACAAGGAACGAGTCCGGCACAGGGAAGGATCATCAGGATACCCCAATGACTCATAAAGATTATTAGGAGGAAAAACAAATCCTCCTGCTTCCAGCTGACTGGCAATTTTACGAATCTCGGCAGCTCGTGCCCGGGCGGCATTCCGGGTGAGACACAGGGTGGTTTCCAGAAAGTCGGTCAAACCGGGTGAGAAGAGAAGTTCTGATGAAAGTTCTTTCCCACATGATTCCAGAGCTTTCTTGAGAGTGCTGTAACCATATCTCAGACGCTTCCTCTCTTGAGGATTGGGAATCTCCTGCAGGATACCTTCAATGTGTGATATGTGATCATCCATGGAAATCCCTCCTCTCCGTATCTACCGTAGATCCTACATCATTCACGGTAGTATGTCTATAGGACACATTCTGTATCTCCTCTATATGTGAGGACTGGTCGTACGACCAGTCCTTAAATCCCCTCGTTTGTTTACAGTTAGCGCGGTTTCCCTCGGTTGGAGTGAAGGAACCTCCAAATGGGATTGGGTGTATACCATGCCCACAGGTCGTACGCGCTAACCACAATGATATCAGTAAGTTACATGACATTTCTTTTCTTTCCTTTCTTCGCTAACTTGGCGCACGACCCAAGATCTCCACGCCAGTTGGCCAGAGGTTCTCCGACCTTTTCTCTGAGTCCATTCATCTCATATTCGACCAGATCTCTTTCGTCGAAGAGGTACCTTGTCTCACAGGTGTAGGTCCTGCGGAGTCCATTGGCGGGAGAATTGGAGGGATTACTCCTCATTTCCTTGAATGTGAGTTCATACTGCCTGCTTTTGTCCTCGATGGTGCGAGGGGAGAGGTGGAATCGATCAGCGACCTGTTGCTTAGTGTAGAATTGGACTAGAGGGATTGGATTATCTTTTTTTGTCATAATATTTGACCTTTCACAAATATATATTATTGTTGATTATTCAACTATTACGATATTCTTTATATTGTTTAAAAAGTCCTTTTTCTTTTTATTATTATCA
This sequence comes from uncultured bacterium, assembly GCA_964481775.1. Lineage (GTDB taxonomy): Bacteria > Hinthialibacterota > Hinthialibacteria > OLB16 > OLB16 > OLB16. The sequence goes on from CAYZUX010000113.1 coordinate 6,194, forward strand.
AGAAATAATTTGTAGCATCACGTAATACTAGTATTATCAGTATGTTATGAAGACCTTCCTGATACAGGAATGTGGCGATGTGCCAACCTTCATGACACCCAGAAACAGGTAAAATTTCTTTTTCCCAGACATAAACCCAGGGATCTGTGGTCCGAAATCACCATGATCAGTGCTTTTATCTGGGTAAACAGAAAAAGACGTATATTTTCTGGAACGGGCGAAACACCGCCGGAAAGAGAACTTACAAAAGGCAGCAGCCGGGTATCAGGACTTTGGACGATTTCGAGACCATCAAACCCAATCAGATCTATACCAGCCAGAAGGTCAAGGACCTCATCCATGGTTTGGTCAAGATCCAACGACTCCGTGATCATGGTTTACGGTCAGTGGGGCGTGGTTACCTGGGCGATGATCTGCTGCAGGCATTGCGTGCCTGCGCGAAATCCCGGAACCCCCAAATGTCTTTACCGTGTTGCAAGGAAAAAAATGATGAAACCAAACGACTTCCAGGAAACCATCAAAATCGGCGAATGGACACTCAGGAACAAACCAGGGTCCAAATGGAAAGCATCCGGACCCGAAGGAAATCTTACCCTGCACGACCTGGGAAACGGCAGGTGGAGATTGATCTACGGGAGAAGTTCAAATCGCTCACAGCGAAGGTTGACCTATGACGCATCCGGGTCTGAGGAAGCCCTACTCAAGGCGGTGGAACTCCTCTTTGGTCCTGCCAGCACGAAAGGGATGCCGGTTATGATGGACATCGCCGAAGTCTTTGCAGAATGGTGGAAAGACTGTGGCGGGGAACCCTATCATCTCAAGACTCTTTGGAAGCATGCGGGTTACTTTCTGAAATGGTGTCAGAAGCGAGAAATTTACTATTGGGATGATCTGCTGGTTCTGGTGACTCCCATGGACTATGTGAAGCATTGTCTTGAGCAGAACAACACAAGAAAGACGATCCAGCATTACCTCGAGCCTGTGCATGGTGCATCCCGCTGGGCAGTCAAACACACTAATGGTCGATATCGTGATTTCTTTGAAGGGTTTCACATGGGGAAAAAGATCGGTCAGCCTTTGAAGTACGCCAGCAAGAAAACCAAGGAGTACCTCACCATTACACAGGTGGTGGACCTGTTAGAGTGGATGAAAGACCAGCCAAAATCAATCGACCTGTTGCCCACCGTGGCCCTGCAGGGTCTCTGTGGGCTTCAACTCCAGGAAGCCACCCGCCTCACCTGGGACCGAGTTGATCTTGTGAATGGAACTGTAACAATCGAAGCGGACTATCGCCATGACCCTCGAACGGCAGGGATCAAGAACTCCAGCCGTGTCAGAAGATTACCTGTCCCATCTCTTGTCCTCAAAATCCTCCAGGAGGCCTGCGACCACCAAAGAAGACCGAGTGGTGATCAACGTATTATCAATGTCCCCTCCTGGAAAGCTTATTGCAGCCGTCTGACACATATACTCAAAGCCTGGAATCCAGAATGTCATCTTCCTCCAAGCGACCTGCGCAATACCCTTCCAACTGAATTCAACAATCGAGGCTGGATGACTGTGTGGTTCAGGCGCTATTTCGGACATGCTCCTGCCAACCAGATGGAGCGGGCATACCTTGCAGATCATAACGGCATCGGTGTCGAAGAGGGAACCGAGGAGTTTGTGGAGAGATTGAAGGTAGAAGTGGTGGATTGGGTGGAATCGCTTATCCAGGTTCGAAGCGATGAAATTGCACCCTGCATCAGCATGATTGATATAGCGAGTGAGACAAGCATTCAGGGCACCTTATAGGCTTTTACTGAAGGAACGAAAATTGATTCCCATCAATAATGAAGGATAATGATCTCCATTTTCCTGGTTTGAAATCTTCCCATCCCGATGATGACAAAAGTCCTTTCTCAGAGGGAAGCACCAAACGCGATGCAGGTCGCGTTGACTCATTAGAAAAAGCTACCAAAGGGGTCGGTCGAGCGGGAGTGGAGCGTTGACCCAAGATGGGGCTGTGTGATGGAGATTAAAGATCGTCTGAAGTTTCCTTTCAATCTCCTTTTTGAGATGGAAGGGATTGAGTGAGCGGAATGTCTCTTTGAGTCTTCTCTTGGCTTCGGCAGTGACCTGGGGTGAGGCGATGAGCCGCTGGTAGGGAGTCAACGGTTTGGGGTAGATGCGGCGGTACTTGGAGTTGATGCGCTCCTTCTTTTCCAGTTTGAAGGTGGGGCGGAAGAAGTTCTGGAAGAGTGACCACTCGTGCTTGTAGAGGTCGTTCATCGGTTCGATTAATTGGGGTTGTTCAAACCTTTGGTAGCCGAAAAGTTGGCGGACATGGGTCCACTGTTTCTGTTCGACATGGGCGTTATCGTTCTTCTTGTAGGGGCGGCTGCGAGTGAAGGAGACGGGCCGGGGGCGCTTTTGAAAGTACTGTAGGAGGTGGTAGTTGAGGAACTCGGAGCCATTGTCGCAATCGAAACCGAGGATCGGGAAGGCCAGCGTTTGTTCGAGTTCCTGAACTTGCCTGAGAACCCCTACCGCACCCTTGTTCCAGATCGCCCGGTTCTCTGTCCAACCGCTCATAATGTCCGTAAATGTTAGGCTCCAGACGAAATTTCCGGCCATCGAGTTACCGCAATGTGCCACCGTGTCCGCCTCCAAGTAGCCGGGTTGCGTGATGTCCCAGTGTTCGGTGCGGATCGGAATCTGGTTGCGCAAGAGGGTCCCCGGCTTGGTCCCACATAAGCCCTTCCCCGTCAGTTTGGCCCGGACTGGCCGTAGTAGCCGGTCGATGGTCTGCGCGGGAGTAGAAATAGTTTGGTGTCAGCTGGCAGTGAAAGGGATAAGATGAAAGACCTAGGAAGACTTCAGAAAGGATATTTGTTTGGGAGAAGGAAACCGGCCCATAACCAAGTTTCCTTCCCCCCACATTCACGCAAATGAAAGCTAACACCCCCCCTCTTTCACTTCAAGACCGTTTTCAGGAACTCGCCGAACAACTCCAGGGTGATCCCCTCCTGGCCAGTCTTCTCTCCTCCCAGATCTTTTCCTTTTCAGCTCTGTTATTCTTTTCAACAGGCGGATCGCATGCTTCCGGTCATATCCACACACCTCACAGAACTCATCCAGGATCAAGCCCTTCTCCCTCTTACCCGCCCTTTGATAGCGCGGACGGATCCCTTCCAGATACTCCCTTTTCGCGGTTGGACTCACTTGCCGGACCCCCTCTTTTTCGGTGTCCTCCATAATGAGTCAACGTATCCCTCCACCCCCCAATCTGCCTCCACCTTCGGTAGCTTTTTTTATGAGTCAATTCGCAGGTCCCCCGACCCATTGGGATCAAAGCGGATCTCGGAAGCGGGGATGACTATAATCTTTAAAATTCTGCCTCATTCAAGAGAGATGTTTGAAAGGACTTTCATTTCAGAGATGTAAACATGGCAATGCTACTATTTTTCACTTTTTTCTATGGTCATATATCATTGATATTATTAGAGTTATGTGTTATTTTATTTTAGTTCCATAATATTATCTTTTCAGAATATTCGATTTGTTTTAATATCCCCTAATCTCTGCTGTTATGCCGTTCTGAGCTTTGTCTTAAAAAAAGATGTGTCTTTTCTAAAATAAGGTGACTACGATGTAAGTGCACCTATGTGTTTATTTGGGAAAGGTCATTGCATCGGCACCTCTCACTCGCCTAGGAGGTGGGTCATGTTCTCTCACACCTTTGCCCGTATTTTCCTTTCAGCCAGATTAGGTTTCTCGTTTTTCCTTTTGCTCATAGTTGGTCTATTGAGTATATCGAATCAGGCTGTAGCTCAGTCTCCTGATCTTGGGCAGTACCAGCAGGTCCGTTATGTCTCCATCTCGACCGGTTCAGATGTGGCCGGTGTCGGCTCCCAGGCTCAGCCTTGGCAAAATCTCGACTTCGCACTTTCCCAGATCAACGATGCCTCATCGACAAAGGTTTATGCTGTCTTGATTGCTGCAGGAACTTATACCGGGACAGGTGCCTCGGCGGCATTTGTCATGAAGCCTTGGGTGGATCTGTATGGAAGTTATTCCGAGAGTGATTGGAGTCGTAACATTTCGAGTAACAAAACCATCCTTGATGGCCAGCGATCTAGGCGTGTGGTCATAAGTGCAAGCAACGTTCTTCTCGATGGTTTTACCATCACAAGGGGAATAGCGACAAACAGCAACGGTGGTGGTATCTACATCAATAATGTCCAATCGGTAACAATATCAAATACCAAAATTTCCTCTAATACTGCAACATATAATGGGGACTGGAATGGCATCACCTTACCACCACCATCAGGTGCGGGTGGAGGAATCTTATCCCACAATTCTTCTGTTCAGTTAAATTCCTGCCAGTTCTCTGATAACAATGCTTTTGTTGGTGGATGTATCTTCAGCTCATGTTATTCAGCTTCTCCTGGTACATCTTCCCCTGTTGTTGAAATTAGAAAATGTTCTTTCACAGACAGTAATGCACATTCTGGGGGTGGACTCTATTGTTACAATTCTTCTACTATAGTCGACAAGTGTTCATTCAATAATAATACAACAAATTATGGCGGAGGAGTATATTGTGATGATGGCTCATCTGCAATAATCCAGAATAGCATATTTTACAGGAATACCTCATTAATCGCAGGGAGTGCCATTAGGTGTTTCGGTTCATTTATCGAATTATACAATTCAGTTTTCTTGGAGAATTACTCCCCAGGCAATGTGATATCGGATTACGTGAACTCAAGCACATTCTCGTTGCGGAATAGCATCGTTTGGGAAAATGACACTAATGGATTTGATGGAAATGTAAATGTTAGACATTGTAGTGTCCAAGGTGGCCACACAGGAGAAGGTAATTTCGATCTTGATCCATTTTTTGTTGATCCAGAAAATGGAGATTTCCATTTACAAGCAAATTCACTATGTATTGATGCTGGAGTGGGACCTGCGATCGACCAAAAAGTTCCAATTGAGGATATTGATGGTGATGCTCGATTTGGTGAAACATGTGACATCGGAGTCGATGAATATCCACAGCCTTCTCCCACACCCACTCCTACACCGGATCCTGAAAACTGTAATCACTGTGCTGATATGGATTACAACTGTGTAATTTCCACATACGAGCTCCTCTCTTATGTGGGTCACTTAATGAATGAGGATCCAGGTTATACAACATCTTGTTTGTTGTATGCCGCTGTAATCTGGAAGAGGGGAGGGATTTATTCAGATTACGAAGCAGTTGAGGTCTCACTTCCCGGTCTCTCAACTGATGCGCGGCCACTAAAGATGGTCCGTATTCCTGCGGGAACCTTCTTGATGGGTAATACAGGTACAGAAAGGGACCAGAATTCCTGGTGTATTGAGTGTGAATATCCTCGTCATGAAGTGACTATCGATTCAGATTTCTTCATCAGTGAGACAGAAATCACCCAAGCACAGTGGCGTGAGGTGATGGGAACAAATCCCTCTGAAGGCTACGGTGTGGGTGATGACTATCCTGTATACAATGTATCTTGGGATGACTGTCAATCTTTCGTTAATGCCCTCAATGCAAGAAATGAAGGTTATTTCCGTCTTCCCACAGAGGCCGAATGGGAATACGCCTGTCGTGGATCAGCAGCGAATCCAAATCGTTATGATCCTTTTTCTTTCGGGGACGATCCGGGGATAGACCTGAGTTCCTGTAATTTCAGCCAGGTACTAGACCAATATATGTGGTGGTGTGGCAATTGGGGCGATCCTAGTCCTCTACGATGCCAAGTTGCGCAGAAATCACCAAATGACTATGGTCTTTATGACATGCACGGGAACTGTTGGGAATGGTGCCTGGATTGGTGGCAGGCAGATTTTTACAGCACCCCAGAAGCCACACGACCCTCACCTGTCTGTATTAATAATGCTTCCGGGTATCATGTCCTCCGAGGGGGTACCTGGGGTTTCTTGGCAAGGGACTGCCGTTCATCGGTACGTTACAGCAGTGCCCTTCTGACCAATCCTGATTACCGCAATAACACAGTAAGCTTTCGCATCGTGATGACTGCTCCTGACATTGTGCCCATCGACCTCCCAAATCTTCCTAACGACGCAGTCCCACTCCGCATTGTTCGTATCCCAGCTGGAACGTTTCTAATGGGCAACTCAGGAAATCCACGCGACACTGAAGTATGTTTCGACTGGTGTGGAGGAGATTGCACGTGTGAATTTCCTCAACATGAAGTGACAATCTCTCATGATTTCTATATTGGAGAAGCTGAGATTACACAAGCACAATGGTATGCCCTAATGAATACTAACCCTGCGTCCGGATTTGGTGTTGGACCTAATCTGCCAGTGTATAATGTTTCATGGAATGATTGCCAGTCATTCATCAACGTGCTTAATACCAAAGGTTTGGGGATATTCAGATTACCGACGGAAGCTGAGTGGGAGTATGCATATCGAGGCCCCTCCTCGAATCCGAATCGGTATGACCTTCTTCCGTTCGGAGATGATCCAACATATGCTGTAACAAGTTGCGAACCCAACGCCTTTTTTGATAAGTACGTTGTTTGGTGTGGAAACACAAACGTGTTGGGAGAGGTAGGATCCAAACTGCCGAATGCTTTTGGATTACACATGGAAGGAAATCTTAGTGAATGGTGTCAGGATTGGTATCAGGAGGATTTCTATAGTCAGCCGGAAGCTACGTTACCTGATCCAGTCTGCTTGAATCCTGAATCTGGGTATCGTGTTCTTCGGGGTGGGGGTTATAACGGTTCGATAGGGAATCATCGATCTGCAATGCGTGTCAGATACGAACCGGGTACTCAGAGTACTGTGGGTTTTCGAATCGTACGTGAGTGAAGCAATGGAGGAAGCACAACAAGAAGGAAAACATCAGTTGACATCAGTGGAGAGAGATATTTATTGCAGCATATTTGAATCATATTTCAAGTTAGCCGATAGGACACAACAACGGAAATACAGTTACTTTTCGTGCTGCAAAAGAATAATCGGTTAAATTTGTGTGAGTTGGAGTTGAGAATAGACTATTCTGATACTAATTGAAGTCACTGACAAAGACAAAGAGAATGAGAGAATCGATTGACTGTGATGGGTAGCACGTATATCTCAGCGCTAATGAGGTGGCCGGAAAGTGGTGCATGTCCATGAATAAGGAACCAGCCTATCGTATCTTCATTATGCTGTGTTTATTCATCCTTTTTGTGTGTACCAACACAACACAGGCATCAAGCCAATCGTTATCACGCGATCTTCCTGACTCATACTGTGACGGACAGTCTCTTTCTGTCAGTTTGGAGATTGTAGGTTTCACTGATGCCTCAACCGCATACACAGTCGACGAGGTTCTACCAATTGGATGGACAGCAACCTCTGTCTCCGATGGAGGCCAATGGAGTCCGATATACCACCATATTCGTTGGTTCTTTATGGATGGTCAGAATCGAACGTTGTCTTATACGGCAGTTTCAGAATTGGGGTTAAATGGCACTCAGGTTTGGGGAATTGGAAGCCAGTTCGGGTACATCGTGGGTGGGAGTCTTACACCCATCATTAAGCCGATTGGTGGAGAAAGGTATCTTTCAAAGAACTGTGAACCTTACTACACACCCACACCAACCAACACTGCAACACCGATCCCTATAGGATCAACACGAGATTTACCTGACTCATACTGCGATGGACTGTCTCTCTCTGTCAGTTTGTCGATTGTTGGATTCACTGATGCTTCAACCGCATACACAGTCGACGAGGTTCTACCATTGGGGTGGACTGCAACCTCTGTGTCTGATGGAGGGCAATGGAACCCGATCAGCAAACATATTCGTTGGTTCTTTATGGACGGTCAGAATCGAACCCTGTCCTATTCGGCAACATCAGAGATGGGCCTAAGTGGTACTCAGGTGTGGGGATCTGGAAGCCAGTTTGGGTACATTGTAGACGGGAATCTTACACCCATCATTAAGCCGATTGGTGGAGAAAGGTATCTTTTAAAGAATTGTGAGCCTTATTTCACTCCCACACCAACCAGCACCGAGAAACCGATTCCAGTAGGAGCAACACGAGATTTACCTGACTCCTACTGTGATGGACAGTCTCTTTCCGTCAGTTTGTCGATTGTTGGTTTCACTGATGCTTCCACCGCATACACAGTCGACGAGGTTCTACCTTCGGGATGGACAGCAACCTATGTCTCCGATGGAGGGCAATGGAATCCGATAAACCGCCATGTTCGATGGTTCTTTATGGACGGCCAAAATCGAACCCTGTCCTATTCGGCAACTTCGGAAGTGGGTCTCAGTGGCACTCAGGTGTGGGGTACTGGAAGCCAGTTCGGTTACATTGTGGATGGGAGTCTTACACCCATTATAAGGGCTATTGGTGGTGACAAATATCTTTCAAATCATTGTGATCAATATTATACTCCAACACCGACCGAAATAATCATTGATACTCCGACTTCGACCCCCACATATACATATGATCCAACTCATATTATCGAACCTACACTAACCCCAACAGTACCTCCAGGTCCCGCCATTCTTGTAGCTCCCAATGATGGAGCAGTAGTTGGAGGAAATGCGATTGCTGTAGAAGGAAGAGTTCTGACAGGTGCTGTTTCAGATGTACGTGAAGTATTGTTTCAGAGGAAATCAATTGAGGGTTGGATACCCCTCGAACCTCTGTCAAGTGGTTTAAACCCGGATGCTTCCGCACCTTATGTTGTAACCTGGAACACTTCCACTGAAGAAGGTACTGTAACGCTTCGGAGCCTCACCAGAAATGTGGATAACTCCCTGATTCTTAGTCCAACAATCAGTGTGACAATTGACCAATATAATGCTGAAGTCATTTCTACCACCAATGAATTGGGAAATCATATAACCAGTTCTGTGGTTTATTCAGAAAGTGAGACGGTTGTTTCCATAGGTGACCCGGCAGCAAATATGAGTAGTCTGATTATTTTTCCCCCGAATTCCGTTTCCTCTAGTACAAGTGTTGAGGTTGAGTTAATACCCCCCGACCGAATAACTGATATCGAGGATCCAGTGCTGAGAGCTAATACTCTCGCCGAAATTAAGATTGACTTGGTTGGAAATCAACCATTGGCATCAACGATCACAATTACAATTGCATATCCGGACGCTGATGAGGATGGATTCGTTGATAACACCACACCCCCTATCCCAGAGAATCAGCTTGTTGTTGTTCGAGTTGACTCATTTGGAGATACGATCCCCCTAAAGACAACCATTCACCCTATGGATAACATCGCAAGCGCTCAAACGAACCATCTTTCCACCTTTCTTCTCGTAAATGGGTTAATGCCAAGACCAACACCGACTGAAACTGCCATTGATACCATCACCAATACCCCCACTGATTCCTCGACTTTTACAGAGACACCGACTTACACCATATCCGAGACACCAACTCTTACTATCACCGATACTCCAACTATCACGGAGTCTCCAACTGAAACCTTTACCGATACCCCCACAATCACCAAGACACCAACTGACACAGTCACTGACACTCCAACCGTTACAATGACACCAACTCACACAGTCACTGATTCTCCGACAATTACGAAAACTCCGACTGATACTGTTACCGGAACTCCAACGAAGACTTATACTTCAACCCTTTCATTAACGCCATCATTTACACCAACAAAGACAGGTACCATTACCAAAACAAAGACACCAACACCCTCTCAGAGGCCAAGTAGAACGCCGACAAATACTCGAACTCCAAAACCAACGAAAACACCCATTGAGACCTTTACACCAACTCCCACCTGCAATCTTCTGGGGGATGCCAACGACGACGGTCGTGTGAACCTTCTTGACCTGCGGATAGTTTTGCGAAGCCTTGGTCAGAACCCGGGTCATCCCGCATATGATCCAAGAGCGGATATTAACAGTGACGGAAGCGTTGACATGGTCGATGTCCTGATTGTGACTCTCCATTTTGGCGACTCATGTGGTGGTCATTGGAAGTCGACCTCCAATCTCGCGGGAATCGATAAATCCACAATGCCAATTGCTGTGATTAGGCCGAGTGTATCCGGTACTGTTCCTGCGGTTGGTGATGAGATATCCGTGGAGATAATTATCGAAGATGTAGAAGACCTTGCTGGTTATCAGCTTGAATTCTATTACGATTCGAGTGAACTCGAGGTCTTGGGCTGGGCAGAAGGTCCATTCCTTCGGGGTGCATCAGGAGAACATGAAACATTAACCCTTGACGTTGACACATCGACCCCAGGGATCGTCCGAAACATTGTATCTACTTGGTATGAACCCTATGGTTTAAGTGGCGATGGTGTCTTATTCACCCTCAGCTTCAGGCTTACTGCTCAGATGACAAGTGGCTTTGGCATTGGGGGTGTCCTCATTGTGGGTGAGGACACCAACGCGGACGCCATTTCAAAAAGCACGGAAGAGCTGCTTGCTAACAACCGTGATCCTGTGGTCCAGATTCCTGTTCGTGTTGAAAGCCTCGGATTTGGTCCTCCAACCCATGACACGAATGGGAGTGGTCGCATTGACGCAGCTGACCTCATTGAACTGATCTCAATGGAAGCGAGGAAGTCGAAACCAGATGTAATGCCAAGAGTTTTCGATTTCGCGCGAACTTGGATGAAGCAGATCGATCACTGAGAGGCCAAGTTGCGTTTGGCGGTACCCACCCCAATAGCGTCTGTGAGAGACCAAAGGAGGGGGGTGGGTACACTCTCAGTTCACTATTACTGCTGTTGGCAGTGATCTCGTGCCGATGCAGACTAAGTTCGATGTCAAGCACAAGGGTAAGAAGACTAAGTTCAAGAATCAGGTGGGCATCCTTCTGACACCGGAATATGCCCGTTGAAGAGGTTTAAATGTGGATGTGCGTCGGGCTCAAGGATTAATTAGGGAGCATCCTGATCACCCAGAGCATCCAGGGAAACGATTTTAAACCGGTTCCGAACAGTATCTTTTCGGCTGGGTCAGGAATGAGCTGTGTTCCTGGCCCAGTTTTAATTAGTCTAGTGAGTATATCGAAGTTGAGTCAGGTGAGGTATCAAACTTCAGCACAACTTTTCTCTTATAATGCTCATATAAACCGATTGTGATTGAGTCGATCCGGTTGACGATATCTGTCCCAATCTAGGGTGGAAGATGAAACCGGGCTCCTGATTTGCCATAAATCTATTGACTAAAGGAAGATGTCTTAGCAAGATCAGGGTGTCAACGTGATGCGTGGCCGGAAAGGAACCACGCATGTGTTCTTTGAAAAGAGAGGGTGTACAGGAAATCGTCCGCTTAGATGAATGGACGGCGCGCAGTCACGGAGCCGGGCGCTGGAAGGTAACAGGACCAAAGGGAACGTTCACTCTCCACGAAATGGGCTCGATGCGATGGCGCTTTGTCTTCGGAACGCCACAGAAGAACAACCAACGGCGTCAGGCTCTCGATGCAGCGGGAATCCAGGAGGCTATCTCCAGAACCACCGAAGCACTCTTTGGGAAGATGGACCGGCCTGCCACAGAGAAGCCAATCCTCACCATCGAGCAGGTCTTCGAGGCTTGCCTCGAGTCTTCAGGTGGAGAGCCCTACCATCGGGCTACTCTCAAGAAGCACTCAGGATATTTCCTTGATTGGTGCAGACGGCGCCATCTGAAGTGCTGGCATGAGATCCTGCCTCAGCATGTCCGCGAGTATGCAGCGTTCCACCTCAAGCGTGGATGCAGCAGGAAGACAGTGCAGCATTATCTGGAACCAGTACGATTGGCAAGTACCTGGGCTGCCACCAATCACCCAGAGTCATTCCGCCATGTCACTCAGAGTCTCCGACTACCATCCAAAGCGGGAAATGCTCTACGATATAGTGCTCAGAATCGTCGATCCTATCTTCCGATTGGTTCTCTGTTGGAGTTCCTCGAGTGGCTGCCCGGCCACACCCATGCAGCCTCAGTATTGCCTGGAGTCGCCTTGCAGGGGTTTTGTGGTCTTCAGCTTCAGGAGGCACTACGGTTGACGTGGGACCGAGTCGATCTTAGAGGCGGAACGATCACGATCGAGGAGGACCGCCGACAAGACCCCAACACCGCAGGGGTGAAGAACAGGCATCGTGTTCGCAAGCTACCACTACCAAGATTGGTTCTTCGGATACTACATGAAGCAGACTTGACCAGGAGGTCTACATCCGGTGCCGACCTCATCATCCAGACTCCTTCGTGGAAAGCCTACTGCCATCGGGTCAAAAGATCCCTCAAACAGTGGAACCCATCATGCCAAATCCCGCCGAAGGATTTCCGGAACACGCTGCCAACAGAAGCGGAAAAAGGCAAATGGATGTCCGTCTGGGTGAGAAGGTATTTCGGTCATGCACCGGCAACGATGATCGAGGCAGCCTATCTTGCGGAGCAGTCTGCTGATGAGGGAATGAATGAAGGCACCGATGCTTTTGTGGAGAAGCTACATCATGAAGTGGTCTGCCACATCGATGCTGAGGTAGAAAAATGCAAAAAGTTGCACAAGGTGAATTTGGACGAGACTCCAAGTGCTGATAATTCAGCAGCTTAAGATGGATACCTAGACTGGTTCAAATCCAGTCGCCCCGACCATCTTAACCGTTGATTCCATTGGACTTAC
>CAYZUX010000114.1:0-18538 GCA_964481775.1 uncultured bacterium
GGCTTCTCGCTCCCCCTGTATGTCACCAACGCGGGCGATGGAAGCAATCGTTTGTTTGTGGTCGAACAGAGGGGACGCATCCGGATTCTGGATGCGGATCGAAACCTCCTGCCCAGGGATTTCCTGAATCTGGGAGCGACTGGACTGAACCGCGTCAACCAGACCGGAAATGAACGTGGTTTGCTGGGCCTTGCATTTCACCCTGACTATGCTGAAAACGGGCGATTCTTTGTGAGTTACACCTCTGGTGAGCCAGCCATCGATGGAAGTTCCATTATCGCTGAATACCATGTCTCCCCGGATCCGAATGTAGCTGAGCCCACCGAAACAGTTATCCTGGGCCCTATATCCCAACCCTATCAGAACCATAATGGAGGTCACCTGGCTTTCGGATTAGACGGTTACCTCTACATCGGGTTGGGAGATGGGGGAAGTGCGGGAGATCCACAGAACAATGGGCAAAACATCAACACCCTTCTGGGCAAGATCTTGCGAATCGATGTGGATTCCAATCCTCCAGGATATGCCATCCCATCCGATAACCCCTTTGCGGGTGAAATCCCGGGTTCCGATGAGATTTTTGCCTATGGTTTACGCAATCCCTGGAGATTTTCTTTTGATAGTCAGGATGGAAGGCTGTTTTGTGGAGATGTGGGCCAGGGATCCTATGAGGAGATCGACCTCATCGAGAAAGGTGATAACCTGGGCTGGAGGATTATGGAAGGACTTCATTGCTTCAATCCATCCACTGGATGCGATATGACTGGCCTCAAGCTCCCCATTGCAGAGTATGGACGTGGAGTCGGGTTTTCAGTCACAGGAGGCTATGTCTATCGGGGATCCCTTTATCCGGACATGTTTGGTTTGTACTTTTTTGCCGATTACGGGACAGGTCGGATCTGGTCACTTCAGGAAAATACACCAGGGACCTGGGAGATGATTGAGAGGGTGGACACACCGCTCAACATCAGTTCCTTCGGCGAGGATGAGTCTGGAGAGCTCTATATTACCGGTTATTCTACCGGTGAGGTTTACCATCTTCGCGACATACCCGTCGCACTGACACCCACACCAACCGCAACCCGTACTTCGACCAGAACCACTACGCCTACAAGGACCCCCACGCTCACAGCAACCCCAACCCCTTCACCGACCCAACCATTGGCAGTGAGCAACTGGCTTTTGTATTGACCTCGGAAAGGGGGCCACTCTGGTCAGAGGCTCTCATCGACATATACTCCTGTGATGATCATCCATAAAACTGATGACTTGGAGAGAGGCTTCATGGGAATTCAAGCCGCGATTTCACGCCGTAAGGCAATCCTCGCAGGTGTAACAGGAGCGGCCGGAGCCATCCTGACCAACCGTTCGACCCTGGCGGAAGAAACCGGTTCCAAAGAAATTCTGAAAGGGAATGTCCGCCACTCAGTCAGTGCCTGGTGTTTTTCTCCGATGCCATTGGAGGAACTCTGCAGGAATGCCGCCGCGATGGGCATCGAATCTGTGGAGCTCCTCGGACCAAAAGACTGGGAAACTGTCCGAAAGTTCGGGCTCACCTGCGCTATGCCTCACGGTCCGGGGAACATCGCGGATGGTTTCAACCGTATCGAGAATCACGAAAAGCTGGTCGCCAGCAGCGAAGAATTGCTTCCCCTGATCAGGAAGGCTGAACTCCCCAACATGATCGTCATGTCCGGCAACCGACGTGGTCTATCCGACGAAGAAGGACTTGTAAACTGTACTGTAGGAGTCAAGAAGATCATGCCTCTGGCGGAGAAACTTGGCATCACTGTCTGCATGGAGCTCCTCAACAGCAAGGTGGACCACAAGGATTATCAATGTGACCGGACTGCCTGGGGAGTGGAACTGGTCAAGCGGGTCGGATCAGAACGCTTCAAACTGCTCTATGACATCTACCATATGCAGATCATGGAGGGAGATGTAGTTCACACCATCAAGGACAACATCCAATACATCGGACACTTTCATACAGGTGGGGTTCCAGGGCGTGGCGAAATTGATGAGACCCAGGAACTCAATTATCGCTTTATCATCCAGGCCATTGTCGACACGGGATACAAGGGATTTATCGGACAGGAGTTCATTCCCAAAAGGGATCCCATGGCCTCATTGCGGCAGGCCATTCAGATCTGCGATGTCTAAACACAAGGAGACCATCCGTCTCACACCTGGGGCCGAGGGACTGGTTGAGTCACTCGGCCTTCATTGTGTACAGGATGGTTGGCGAGAAGACCTTCCAGGGAAAATCATCAATGACCGTGGGGACCGGCAAGTTCTGCGGATCCACCCAGCTGGCCCGGGAGTTGAACTCCCGGGCCAGCTGGATAGGGTGGTTTACCTCAAGCGTTGGCGGTTCCCTGAATCTTCCATCTACCGGATCTTTCCGGGGAAAAACGCTCTTCGTCAAAGGGCAGCCACGGAGTTCGACAACCTTCTAAAACTCAGGACCCTTGGGATCCGGGTACCAGAACCGTTGATCCTGGCCGAAGAGAGAGGGAAGTGGGGGGCTGTGGCCACTTTGCTGCTTCTGGAGGGACTTTCCGACTATGTCCCTGCTTCCGAATGGATTCGTGAGCACCCCGGAGAGAAAGAATTCCTCTGCCGGGAGATCGCTCGATTGATGGCAGTCCTCCACCGTCACAACTACTACTACCGGAGTCCAGGGTTAAAGCATTTTTATGTTCGCAAGCAAGAACTACCCGTCTCCACTCCTGAAGATCAGGTGAAAAAAGAGGAAAGTCCAGGGATAGTTGATTCAATCATTCATGGACATGAACAGAGCTTAGAGAGACTGGCCTTGATCGATGTGCCCCGTTTGGATCGAGGAGACTGCCTGTTCTTCAGAAGCATCCGCCGAAAACTCGGCGCAGATCCCCCTTGCCCGGAACGAGATCTTTCAAAGGTACTGTTGACTCTGACTCAGGAGCTGGGCGCTGGCAAAGAGGATCTTAAGACCTTCTGGACAACCTACTTTCAGGATGCTGGAATCGGGCCTTCAGCAGACAGCCTTCGCCGGCGTGTGACAGAACTCGCCAAAATCCGTTCCGGGCGCCGTCAACGCAAAACAGGAGTGTCCTGTTAAGGATAAATGCGTCAAGGTTTCGGCCCCGCAAGTTCCTGTACTTTCCAGTGATCCGGAGCCATAAGTACCAGCTGTGAAACCAGCTGGGTTGATTTCTCTTTATCCCCCGCCTTCCCATAGGCACCGGCCAGATCGATCAACAAGAGGATTTCATTGGGATAATTCTTGGTAGCATCCTCAAGAACCTGGACCGCTCCCTGCGGATCACTCGCATCCATGAGCATTTCGGCATGGAGATGAGCAAGGTATGGGTGGATTGGCTTCTTGCCCTCAAGAGCTTTGACAAGGGCTTTGCCAGCTCGTTCATTCTCCTTTTCTTTGCGGCGGGCCAGATATTCCAGCACCCCTTTCAGGTTTGTGTCGCTCTGGCCTCCGGCTACACTGGTTCTCTCGATGCGTTCGATCCGTTTTCGAGCCGCATCAGCGTAGGGGCCGTTGGGAGACAGGAGCAATTCCATCTGGTATTCATAGAAGGCTTCCGGGGTTGCTGAACGGGCTTCCTGGTTCAAGCCCAGATTGAGGCGGAGTCCGGAAGAAAGCGGAAATCGTTCGATGGCTTTTTTCAAAACACCTCCCGCGCTCTCGTAATCACCCGCCTTATCCTCCGCCCAGGCATAGAAGATGTAGTCATTGACCGATGCGAGGGTTTCATCCAGACCAAAGGCTTCCTCATAAGCCTTGAGCGCCGCCGCAGGTTCATCCAGGTTGTGGTTTGCCTCGCCCAGCAAAAGGGAGGGCAATGCATTTTTGGGATTGGTGATTTGGGCCTGCTCAAGATGAGGGATCGCTTCTCTGGGTTTGCCACTTTGAATCAGGAATCCCCCCAGGTTGGTGAGCAGTTCCGCCCGGGCGAGACCCTGCGGATCGGGGAGACGATCTGTCTTCCTTTCCAGGCTGACCTTGAGAGTCTCGATGGCTGGATCAATCTTCCCGGAGATCCCTTGTATCCAGCCAAATAAAAGACCACTACGGAGTTGATCGGGGAACAGCCCACGCGCTTTCTCGGCCAGTTTGCGTGCGGTATCCAGATCATCCATCTGGGCCGCTTGGCGGGTCAAGCGATCGATCTCCTCGAAAACCTCACGTGCTACCTGCTCGGAGGTGACTGACTCCGGAGTGACCGCCAGCAGGCGGGTGATCTGGTCCGTGTAGGAGTTGGCGGCGGCGGTAGCTTCATCAGCGGTATAACCTGCTGGCACAATGGTCAGGAAACACGCCGCTGAAATCATGAACAACCATGGATTCTTCTTCATGGCAGGTCTCTCCAATGATTCGTTGAAAGCAGAAAAGGGCGCTTTATGAACCCTACCTTTGCCGAATGGGTATCTGGAGGTGATTCTGCTCCTTCATCCTCGCCAATTGAACACATCCCTCACAGATCCTGGGAATTCTTCCCTCCATCCAGTCACGCTGGAACTGGATGTGGCGTGAGGACCTTAATATTTCATCCAGGGACTGCTGGTTGATGTTCCCCATGACACCATGATCCTGAGGTGGTGGATCCATGTAAGGTTTTGTTTCCAGCTCCATAAGATAACAACAATTGGAAACATTGCCCCGGTAATCAACCACCACATTGGTCACCGGTTTCACCAGGCACATTCCCTCCACCTGCATCTGGTATGGATGGACCAGCAGTTCGATTTCACTCCCGGCGATTTCGCGGCTCCGGGTGAGCACGTTTTCCAGGTCCTCGATCAACTCCGGTTCCGGTGGGGGAACATAACCCGTGTCGAAAAGTGCCTCGGAGAAGCCCTCACGAGTCAGGGCACACTCCAGGTGCTTGGCGACAACCCGATTAAAGCCAAGTTCTTTTGCGAATTCTACCGCTTGGGGCAGTTCTCTGTAATTGGACCGCATCAGGATGAAGATCCAGACCATGTAAACTTCCGGGCGGATTTCACGGCGGAGTTCCGCAAACTGACGGAGAGTCTCCAGTAATTTCAGAAAGGTTCCTTTTCCTCTGACCTGCTCATAGGTCTCAGGTGTGCTTGCATCGATAGAGACACTGATACAGTCGATTCGTTCCTCCAGGATCCTCCGTGCCAGCTTCCCTTTCAGGAGCAGTCCATTGGTGGTGACCACAGGCCTCGAACCTGCCTGACGAACCGCCTTGATAAAGTCCACAAAATGCGGTGACATGAGTGGCTCGCCATAACCGGTGAGGTGAACATAGGGAAAACGTCCGAGGTAAGGCCTCAATCTTTCAAAGAGCTCGGGTGGCAAGACCTCTTGCGGAACCCCCTCAAAGTGACGGGGGCACATCATACAGTGGAGGTTACAGGTATAGGAAACCTCGATGTGGAGACATTCAGGTTCGATGGGAAAGGTGGGTCCCTTCGGAAGAGCACCATTGGAGGGACCTAACAAGCGCCTGATCTTTTCTTTTAGCCTGGAAATCATCGATCCATCTCTTGTTGAGTTTGGGTCACAATGTGTGGCTAGAAACGATAGCAGGTGCCAAGTCCGCCGGGATCCACACGAGGTTCACCCTCTCCCCAGTTGACTTCAACCGAGTCCACCCGGGAGAGCACAGGACCGACCTGGATGGCTTTGAGGAGCTGTTTCAATCCTTCGGTGTCTCCCGCTGCTTCGACCTCGACTTCACCGCTGGATAGATTCCTTACCCAGCCCCGTAAGCCCAGTCGATCCGCTTCCTCCTGAACATAGAACCGGAAACCAACTCCCTGGACACGGCCATGCACTACGCAGTTCAGCAAAGGCATGCCTTCAGTTTGGCACGGCCCTTTCTTTCAGACAAGGCGGGCTTCAATGCTCCCAGCTTTCCGCTCCACCGCAGGCCGGTGTCTGAAGGGTCCAGGGGCGTTTTCCCCATTGCTTCTCGAATTGGTCCGCGAGCCGCTGTGCCACTGACTCCGCTTTTCGTGGTTCCACCAGGGCCACCGCGCATCCCCCAAAGCCTGCCCCAGTCATCCGGCAGCCATACACTCCTTCGATTGACAAGGCAATTTCATGGAGGGAGTCGAGCTCTTTGCAGGAAACCTCATAGTCATCCCGCAGGCTCCAGTGAGACTGGTTCAACAGCTCGCCGACTTGATTCACATCGCCCTGATTCAAGGCTTTCTCGCACTCAAGGACACGTGCCTGTTCAGTGATCACATGCCTTGCCCTTCGTCCCTCGGGATCAGAAAGACCTTTCCCCCAGCGTTCAAAGTCAGCCGGACTGTACTCCACCAGATAGGTCCTGGCCCGATGCGAGGCCTTGTTGAGCTGCTCAAGGGCAGAGCCACATTGGGCACGGCGTTCATTGTAGGCGGATGTGACCAGCTCGCGCTGGACTGTGGAGTGGATGATCAGGATGCTGGCCTTTGCTGGATCCAGCTTCACAGCTGCCGATTCGAGAGTGCCGCAGTGGATCCTGAGCGCATGTCCCTTTATCGCATTGGCGGAGATGAACTGGTCCATGATCCCGCATTGAACACCCACCCAATGGCTGTGTTCAGCGGCTTGAGCCAGGAGGGCGAGTTCAGCTCCCGGCATTTCCTGATCCTGGACCGCAAGGAAAAGACGTGCCGCGCAGACCTCATAGGCCGCCGAGGAGGAAAGTCCCGCCGCCGCAGGGACATCCCCATCAATCATGACCCACAAAGGGGGAATCCTCATGTCCTTGTTCAGGAATTGTTCCAGGACCGCAATAAAATAATTGGGCCATCCAAGCGGGCTGGGGCTCTCGGGAAGAGAATCCACCGGCCAGGTAAACTCCTGTTGAAAGGTCTCCGAACAGATCCGGAAATCTCCATTCGGGGCAAGTACCGCCACCATGGCCACATCGCGGTTGATCGCGGCGGGGAGGACATACCCTCCGTTATAATCGATGTGCTCACCGATCAGGTTAACCCTTCCCGGCGCGCGTGCAGCCCAATGAGGGGATAGGCCAAACACTTTATGAAACTTGTTGGATAAACCTCGCAGATCAATGCTCATGACGCAGCATACCCTTCGGGGTGGGTTATTTTCCATTCCCATGCAGAGCCGATGATCTCCTCCAGGGTGGGGTGTTTGGGTGTCCAGCCCAGGATGGCTCTGGCTTTCGCGCTGGAGGCCACCAATCGGGCTGGATCGCCGGGACGGCGTGGCGCTGGTTCGGTGGGGATGGGGTGACCAGTGATCCGGCGTGCTACCTCGACCGCCTGGAGGACTGAGTGTCCCTTGCCATTCCCAAGATTGAAAGCGCCCCCCTCCGAACCGCTGGCAAGCAGATTCACCGCGCGCAGGTGCGCATCCGCCAGATCCTCGACATGGATGAAATCACGAACACAGGTCCCATCGGGGGTATCCCAATCGGTTCCAAAAAGGTGGACGGCATTCCTTTTCCCCTGGGCCACCTCCAGGATCAGTGGAATCAGGTGAGTTTCAGGATGGTGATCCTCGCCCAGGCCCAGACCCGCCCCGGCAGCATTGAAGTAACGCAAGCAGGCAGAACGTAGGCCATAGGCCATCCGGTAAGCGCCAAGGATCTCCTCCACAAAGAGCTTCGACCAGCCATAGGGATTGGTGGGAGCGTGCGGGTGATCCTCGGTGATGGGGATCTCGACCGGTTCGCCATAGACAGCGGCGGTGGAGGAGAAGATGAACTGCCTGACTCCCGCCGCCAGCAGGGCATCCAGCAAAGTCTTGGTCTTCAGGGTGTTGTTCTCGAAATACCTGGCGGGGTGTGCAACCGACTCTCCCACCTCGATGAAGGCCGCGAAATGCAGGGCGCAGTCTATGGCTCTTTGGCGGCAGATATCCTCCACCAGAGCACCATCACCCAGGTCTCCCTGAATGAAGTCCGCTTCTGCAGGGAGGGCCTCCCGGTGGCCCTTGGAAAGGTTGTCCAGTATGGTGACCTTGTGCCCCGCCCCGGCCAGCACCCGGCTGGTCACGCTGCCGATATACCCCGCTCCACCCACGACAAGAAGATTCATTGGCATTCCTTCGCAAACAACCCAAGCGGGCTGCATTGATAGTAAGGACTGATTTTACATGCTTTGGGGAGGGAGCGAAGGAGTGTGGGGACAAGGGGAAAGGCCAGGTCCAACGAACAGCGGAGTGGCGAATTCATTCGCTTCGGATTTGAAGCCTTGTCAGTATCGCGAATTTTTTTTGAAGGGGTCGCATGTTACCAAGAGTCTCCACCCCGCTAGGGTTGAAACCCAGGGCTACGTTTACAAAGTCCGTTGGAAACGGACTGACAATCCCGAACTTGTATGGAACCAGCCGAAGGAGTAGCTTGGTAGTGTTCCAGTGGGTGTCATGAAATGAAGACCTTCCTCCTGCTGTTTGTCCTATCCGGCCTGTGGGAATCCAAGCCCGAGCCGACGGGGCAGAGTCTACTAATCACTTCACGCGGTCAGGTGTATTTCTACGATGTTGATTCAGATCCAGACACAATTCACCCTCTTTGGCGGCAGGACGGTTTCTTTAAGACGTGTTTGGTCCGGACCAATCCTGATAGGTTAGTATGTTACGTCAACAATGGGATATATGAGGCCAGCCGTGACGGGCAGGTAAAACCCTTGGTCCTCAAAACAGATCGTCCTGCCGCCAATTACTACTTCGCCTCATCTCCTGACGGAAGGAATCTCCTTTTCACGTTTTGTCCAGAAGACGAAAGAAGGAGGTGGGAAGAAGAACTCCTTAACGGTGGGGAGGGCACCACAAAACTTTTTGGCAATCGATTTAAGATTGCGGTTCTCGATCAATCAGGCTCTGTTTCTGTTCTAGAGGACACGATGGTAGGCCAAAGATACCGTCCTTACTGGCTGAACAACGAGGAAATTCTGTATCAGTCGCTCGACTCGATTATAAAGACGGTGAATGTGGTTACGGGAAAGACAACGGCCCTCTTCGATGGGAGGTTTCCACTCCCTCTGGGAAGATCGGATTACTTCCTTTTCGATAATGGCGTCGTCTACACAACCTTCACTCCACCAAATCCTCCAAGTGGTGATCCCAAAGAGTTACAAGAAGTTGGCTGGGGAACAGAGCATTATATGGATTCCAAGGGGTTGTATATTGGCTCCGTTAAGAATAAGAGCATATTACGAAGGATTTCTGTATTCCCGCGCTCTCTGATACCCAACTCTCTGCGTAGGAGAATGGAGAATGATCCCAAATCGTTGTGCTCCTGCAGGGAGTCCGGACGCATCGTTTTCTGGATGCCGTCGAAGGGAGATTATGTATTCGCGGCGGACACGACTCTTTATGTGTCGGCTCCAATCGAGAAAGTTGGGGAGATTCGTTTCGTGGTGAAGAAGCATTTTCCTTTTGCATTCGCTCAAGTCTCAGAGGTTCCAGCAGGTTGCAAGGAATGGCTCAAAAATCTAGAGCTAGATCTACCAGCAGAGGCAAAAGATTGGAAACCGAAAGGGACACTTATGGGAGATTAATTTCAGGAATGTATTCAAACATATTGGGATTCTTTTCCCATGGAAAAGAAAGAGGAGTCAGGGAAACATTAACAAGGGGTGATTCGATCACCCCTTGACTAATGGTGCGCTGACTGGATGTCCTCAATGGTTCCGCCCGATTGGATGGTGATGGATCGGCTGGAAAAAGGGTTGCCACGATTGCACTTCACTTGTTATATTAAAGTATAACTCTTGACGGGGGTGCCACAGATGCACACCACCAATCTGCGTAAGGTCGGCGGCTCCATTATGCTTGCTGTCCCTCCTGCGCTTCTTGATGTTCTACAACTTGGGGCAGGAGACAAGGTCGGTTTGGCCATCGATAACGGCCGCCTTGTAGTCGAGCCGCAGGCCCGGCCGCATTATACGCTTGATGAGCTTCTGGCCCAATGCGACCCGAACATGGACTTGTCCTGCGAGGATCGTGAATGGCTTGACTCTCGGCCAGTCGGGAATGAGCTTCTGTAATGGAACGCGGCGATATCTATCTCGTTACACTCGACCCAGCTTCCGGCCACGAGCAGCAGGGAACGCGTCCCGTGCTGGTTGTGTCGCCGAGTGCATTCAATCGGCTAACCCGAACCCCCATTGTCCTACCGATCACCACCGGCGGCAACTTCGCGCGGACCGCGGGCTTTACCGTTTCGTTAACAGGCACGGGTACCCACACCACCGGAGTCGTGCGCTGCGATCAGCCCCGTGCCCTCGATATAGGCGCGCGCCACGGCCGCAAGCTGGAAAGTGTTCAGCCCATCATCATGGACGAAGTGATGGCTAAGCTTGCAACCTTGTTCGAGTAAAGAAAAATGCGGAGACTTGCGCGCTGAACCTGTCTTGCCAAGGAATAGGTGACCCTTGTGTAATCAGCGTGCAGGAATTGGCAAATTGGTGCGGATGGAACCAAAGGTGTTCCCGCCACGATGGAAATGAATATCGTGGTGAGAGGATCAGGTCAGGCTGCCACACTTTCTTTGTATATTATTGAAGAGGTATTTCCTTACAACGAGATCTTACTCCTCCCACCTTCTTTGAGAACACTAACCTCTAATTCAGACAAACTGGAACCCGAGACCACGAAGAACCTCCCGGTCCTGATGTCTCAGATTCTCACCCGATACGCTGAAATTCCTAAACTCCCTTCGGATGGGGTACTCCTTGCGCAGACGGTCAAAGGCTGGGCAACGTTCATCTGGAGGCAGATCTAGGATAGCTCTCATACGGAGGTCGTCCTCCTCGATAGGATAGGCCTTCAGGATGGCTTCGCGGATAGCGGCTGGACCACTCCCGGCCACTGTAATCGGCGCGGCGGGATACTCGGATCCGAGCGACTCATCCCATTTCAGGGGAACCCCCAAATGGCGCGCGACCGCTTCGGCCATCATCCGTGTCCCGGCGATCTTGCCATCAAAGGAGTAGCCCGCAATGTGAGGTGTACCGAGTGTCACACGCGCCAGGAGGTCCAGATTGGGATTGGGTTCCCCCTCCCAGACATCCAGGATAGTGGGACCCAGCTTTCCCTTGTCTATATGTCGAAGCAAAGCCTGGTTGTCCACCACAGCGCCGCGAGAGGTGTTGATTAGAATCGCGCCTTCACGCAGGAGATCGAATTCCTTCTCCCCCACCAGATGATAGGTTGGGAATTCTCCTTCGCGGGTCAACGGTGTGTGAAAGGTCACAATATCCGAGGCCGTAAGGATGGTCTCCAGTGGAACGAAGGAACCAGAACCTTCTCGCCGCTCCCGTGGAGGATCATTAAGGAGCACCTTGAGCCCCAGAACCGAGGCCCGGGTCTGGACTCGCGAACCCACATTTCCTACACCCACGATCCCCAATGTATGTGAGGAAAGGTCGAAGGTCTTATCTCTGGCGAGGAACATCAGAGCAGCAGTGACATACTCCGCCACCGAGGTGGCATTGCTGCCTGCCGCATCTGCGAAGGTGATTCCGGCTTCCCGCAAGTAAGAGAGGTCGATGTGGTCAGTCCCAATCGTCGCGGTTCCCACGAAACGGACCGGAGAACCTGAGAGAAGGGTTCGATCCACCCTTGTGACCGAACGGACAACTAGAATTTCGACACCCTCCAGGAGTTCCGGGACGATTGATCTTCCCGGTGCTAGAGTTACCTCCCCGAACTGGGAGAAGATTTCACGGGCATAAGGGATGTTCTGGTCAACAAGAATACGCATGGGATTCGGGACGGGATGATCACTCATTTGGATTATTTGGGAAACCCCACCCCCACCCAAGACCTCCCCTAATTCGCCACTGTCCTCATATTACCTCCCACTCAAGACCTCCCCCGCAAGGGGGGAGGGAGTTATCGCTTCCGTTGACACCCAAAGAACCCCCCCTATAATTTTAGAGCGTTTATTTCACGAAGAATCCGAGGTTGTATGATTACCGATCAGATTTACAACTACCTGCTGAGTGGTCTCAGCTTTGTGCTCGTTCTCGGGATCGCGGTCATGATCCACGAGGCCGGACATTTTATCTTCGCTCGTTTATCGGGAATCCGTGTTGAGAAGTTCTCCATCGGTTTTGGTCGTGCTCTGGTGAGTTTCAAACGGGGAGGCACTGAGTACATCATCGCCCCCATCCCGATGGGAGGATATGTGAAAATGGCGGGAGACAATCCCGCCGAAGCGACTGGAAAGCCAGATGAGTTCTATTCGATCTCGCCCTGGCGGAGGATCCCAACCATCATTGCAGGCCCCGGAGCCAATCTCGTGGGAGCTTTCCTGATCCTCTTCGGTTTGGCTTTTCTTTTCGGGAAATCCTATGACTACAATGTGGTTGGAACCGTCATCGCTGGAAGTCTCGAAGACCAGGCGGGCCTCAAGCCGAATGACACGATTTTGTCCGTGGATGAGACCAAGGTCGAAACCTGGCAGGATTATCAGGAAGCCATCTCACAGGCACGTGAAGACAGGAAGCAGGAAGTCACTCTCACGGTTCAGCGTGGAACCGAAAACCTGAACATTGTATTGCCCATTTCCAGGGAGGCCCAGGATAAGTGCCTGGTTCTCTCATTCTGTGATCCGGTCGGTCCCGCCTTTGAATTGGGACTCAAGGAGGGAGACCGGGTGTTGGCTGTGGATGGGAAGCAACCCGAAACATGGTCTGAGTTCCGTAAAATCACCAAGAGCCTGTGGGAAGAAACACCCTCTGGTCCGCTCGCCAAAACAGTGACCCTTTCCTGGCGGACAACTGCCGGAGAAGTGAAGTCAGCCTCAATTACCCCGGCCCTGATTCGTGATTCCACCGGCGACACTGTGGCTCTTTTTGGCATGGGCCAGGCTTCGCCTGGAATTACTCCCAAGATTCCACCGGTTGTGGGTAGAGTCTCACGGGGATTCCCTGCCGCGGAAGCGGACATCCAGCCAGGCGCACAGATCATCTCAATTAATGGCAATCTTATTGATAACGCGGATCAGGTGGAGAAAGCGGTCTCGTTCTCATACACCATCCCCGAGGACAAGGGAGCCAAGGACGCAGTGGCGGTTCCGGTTGATCTGACCTGGCGGAATCCCGGCAGCGAGAGTGTCCAAAGCGCCAAACTGACTCCGACCATCGAACTCACCCCGATGCGGAGCGATATCGGGCTCCAGTCCGCCAAGGAGTTCCCACTGGCCCGTTTGGGAATCACCTTTGAAGAGCCCTCGCAGCCCCTTGGCTTATTGGGAAGCATAGCTGAGGGAGCTAGAGGAACCATTGAGGCCTGCGTTGAAACCTGGTTTGTCCTCAAGGGGCTTTTCACTGGCCAGGTGAACCACCGCCTGATTGGAGGTCCAGTCGCGATTCTTCAATTATCTGCACGAGTGGGTAAAGAGGGATTACGACGACTGTTTTGGCTTTGTGCGTTCCTTCAGGCCAATCTGGCACTCCTCAACCTGTTGCCGATTCCGATTCTGGATGGGGGCCATCTGGTGGTGGCTCTCTGTGAAGGTATCAGCCGTCGGACCTTCTCCTTAAAAACAAGGGAAGCCATTCAGTATGTGGGCCTGGTGATCCTCATCCCGCTGTTTGTTTTTGTTTTTTACAATGACTTCGACCGCCTGGGGTTGTTCAACTGGATTAAGGAGTTGGTGTCTTGAGTCTACTTGTCCGATCATCTGAAGCATTTTCACCGACACTCAGAGAAGTTCCAAAAGAAGCCGAGGTTGCCAGCCACATTCTCATGCTGCGTGCCGGTATGCTGCGCATGGTCTCGGCGGGACTTTATATTTATCTCCCGTTGGGATTGCGGGTTATCCAGAAAGTTTCAAACATCATCCGGGATGAGATGAATGCTTCAGGAGCGCAGGAGATCCTGATGCCCACGCTGCAGCCTGATGCGCTCTGGAAGCAATCCGGACGTTGGGATGCCATGGGACCGGAGCTGATGCGATTGACCGATCGCAATGACCGTGAGTTCGTTCGCGGTCCGACCCACGAAGAGATCATCACGGACCTGGTCGCCAGTTCCATCACTTCATACCGTGAACTGCCCAAGAACCTATACCAGATCCAGACCAAGTTCCGTGATGAAACCCGTCCCCGCTTCGGAGTCATGCGGGCGCGTGAGTTTATTATGAAGGATGCCTATTCCTTCGACCGGAACGAGGAGGATTGTGACCGCAGCTACTGGATCATGTACCACGCCTACGAACGGATCTTTGCACGCTGTGGGTTGGACACTCGCCCTGTCTCGGCGGACACCGGTCTGATTGGAGGGAAGTATTCCCATGAATTCATGGCGCTCGCGGAAGCGGGCGAGGCTGAAATCGCGGTCTGCGAAGGAACACCCTACGCCGTGAATCTGGAGATCTGCGCGACTGTGCCTCCTCCCGCCGTGAAACACCAGAGAGACATCCCGGCTCTGGAAACAGTCGACACTCCCAACAGCACCACCATCGAACAAGTGACTCAGCTACTTGGTAAGCGGCCTGAGGAACTGGTGAAGACCCTCCTGTTCAAATCGGGAGACAGGGTCATTGCGGTGCTGGTGCGTGGAGACCGTGATGCCAACCCGGTGAAGATCAGCCGTGAGTTTGGCTCGCCGGTCGACATGGCGGATGCCGCCACAGTCGAGAAAGTAACCGGTGCGGCGGTGGGGTATGCGGGTCCCGTGGGACTCGATGCGAGTGTCGAAATCTGGGCCGATCATGAGATCATGGCCATGCCGGAGATGGTAACCGGTGCGAATCAGAGCGGCAAGCATCACCTTCATGTGGTGGCGGGGCGGGATTTCAAACCCGCCAAGGTCCTCGATCTGCGTTGGGCTGTGGCCGGAGACCAATGCGAGGCCGATCCGGAAAAGACCATACGGATTGTTCGGGGAATCGAAGTCGGACAGGTGTTCAAGCTGGGAATCAAGTACAGCACCGCTCTCCAGGCAAATTTTCAGGATGAAGACGGCACTCAAAAGCCGATGATTATGGGATGCTATGGAATCGGAGTCACCCGGACCGTGGCAGCCATCATCGAACAGCACCATGATGACAAGGGGATCATCTGGCCCGCCACAGTGGCTCCATATGATGTGCATGTCCTTTCGTTGGGGGCGCACATCGAGGGAGTTGTTCGTGCCTGTGACCAGTTAGCTGAGGGTCTTCAAAAAGCGGGTTTGGATGTGCTTTATGATGACCGCGCGGAACGTCCAGGGATGAAGTTCAAGGATGCCGACCTGATCGGGCTTCCTTTCCAGGTTTCGGTAGGGCAGAAGTCTCTTGAGAGGGGAGTTTGCGAGCTCACCTGCCGTGCGACAGGGGAGCGTGAAGAAATCCCTCTGGAAAAGGCGGTAGATGTAGTAAAATCGCATTGGGCAGAGGAAATGGATCGTTGGTCAGAGAGTGTGATGGCCTAAGCCCTGTTAAGGCAGGAGTCCTAACAACATGTCCTATCAAACGCGCGAAGTCGGAGGCGCAACAGTCGTTGAGGTTACCGGGGAATTGGATGTGGCGAATGCCACCGATCTGGCTCAACACCTGAATGGCGTTTTTAAGAAATATCCCAAAAAAGTGATTCTCGACCTCGATGGGGTCGGGTATATGGCCTCCAGCGGGCTGGCAATGCTGGTATCAGCGCTCAGAAAATCCCGTGAGATGCGGGTGGTTTTTGGTGTCTGTGGACTCTCTCCGATCGTTCGTCAGTCGGTTGAAGTGACAGCCTTACATGAAATCCTGCCGATTTTTTCGGATGTAAATGAAGCACTCCGGAAGATGAACTAAGCCCCCCCCAAATCCATTCCTTCGCGGCGTGTAGGGAGGGAGCTGAAGACGTTTTAAGTGGTTCCCCCTTCCCGCCATCCTGTAGTATGGTCACTCACCTTATCGAAGGGAGTGTAACTGTGCGAATTCATCGGGTGATCGTTCTTTTCCTCCTCCTGTTCGTTCCATTTTGCAGTTCAGCGGAAGAAGCACATTTCAACCTGCTGAAGGCCAGATTGTTAGTCGAACCGGGTGATGTGCCCCGGCCAGTCCGAGTGGCGGGTGAGATTCTCGCCGAAGAAGTGGAGAAGCGCACTGGCATGAAGATGGTCACTTCGCAGGAGTGGCCTGGGGGAGATACCCCGCTCGTGGTAATCACACGTTCGGGGACAACCGATGTGTTCGGTCATCCCTTACCCACACCCACAGATCGAGGTCCAAACCCGGAGGTACCTGAAGGATTCCGAATATCTGTCCAAAAGGGTCAACAGCCGGTGGTGTGGATCATCGGGAAAGATCCACGCGGCTGCCTGTTCGGAGTGGGATGGGTATTGAGGCAGATGCTCTGGGGGAAGGGCACTGCGTTCATTGCCTCCGATGTGGATTTCTCAAGCTCGCCTGTCCAGCGTATCCGTGGCCACCAGCTCGGGTACCGCGCAACCGCCAACAGCTGGGATGCCTGGAGTGTGGAACAATTCGACCAGTACATCCGCGAGTTGGTCCTCTTTGGTGCTAATGCGATCGAGAACATCCCCTTCCAGGATTCGGCTCCCTCCCCCCTGATGAAGCTGCCACGCGAGGAAATGAACATCCGGATGAGTGAGATCTGCGCCAAATACGATATTGACCACTGGATCTGGACTCCAGCTACTTTCCCTCTTGATGACCAGCAGGAAAGAACAGAGGCGCTTGAACGGCATGAGGCCTTCTATGCACAGTGCCCCCGTCTGGATGGAGTCTTCTTCCCCGGCGGTGATCCGGGAGACAATCCTCCCCAGCTGGTTTTGCCCTTCCTGAAAGACATCGCTGAACGATTGGTAAGACACCATCCCCAGGCGGGAGTCTGGTTATCCATGCAGGGATTCGATCCCACACAGGTCGATTATGTTTATGAATTCCTGGAGCGCGAAAAACCCGCCTGGTTGCGCGGATTAGTCGCGGGTCCCTCCAGCCCGCCGATTCCGGAAACACGCCGGCGCCTTCCAGCCAGCTATCAGCTGCGGGATTACCCCGATATCACCCATGTGGTCCGTTGCCAGTACCCGGTTCCCTGGCTTGATCCGGCCTTTGCGCTCACCTCGGGACGTGAAGCGGTGAATCCCAGGCCTCTTTTTTATTCTCAACTGATCCGGTTCCTGATTCCCTTCACGGATGGATTCATTTCGTATTCGGATGGAGTCCATGATGATGTCAACAAGGCAGTCTGGAGCCAGTTGACTTGGGATCCCTCCAGGCAGGTGCGGGATGTGCTGGTGGAGTACAGCCGTTTCTTCTTTGGACCCCGTATCGCGGAAAAGGCTGCGGATGGAATCCTGGCATTGGAAAACAACTGGAAGGGAAGTCTCGCTGAGAATGGATCGGTGGACACCAACTACACCTACTGGTCCGGTCTGAACCAGCAGCTTCCCGAGAAGCGGGATAATTGGCGCTGGCTCTGTCTGTTGTTACGTGCCAATTATGACTACTACACACGCCATCGTCTGCTCTTCGAGGACACGCTTGAGCAGCAGGCCAACCAGGTCATGGCCCTGGTCCGGAAAACGGGTTCCAGTGAGGTAATCAACAGGGCCACGGAGATTCTCGCTCGGGCGGATACGGAATGTCCCCTGCCGGAGGTTCGCCGGGAAATTGAGACACTCGCGGACTTGCTGTTCCAGACCGTGGGGCTTCAGACCAGTGTCGAGAAATATCATGCCAGCGGCGCGGAACGTGGAGCAGTGATGGACTTTCTGAATCGTCCCCTCAACAACCGCTGGTGGCTGGAGGATGAATTCAAAACGATCACTGCCATGCCCACCGAAGAAGAGAAAGCTGCGCGCTTGGAGATCATCGCGAGCTGGGAGAACCCCAGCCATGGCAGCTTTTATGATGATGTCGGTCATCCCGGAAAGTCGGAGCATGTGATCCGTGGTGAAAACACCGACCTGAGCTATGCTCTCGAACGGACACCCCAGCCAACTTATATGTGGTGGGATAGTGGCCTCAGCAGAACACGCCAGTCCTGGCCATCTTACATGGATTGGCCGGTGGGCATGCGTTACGAAGGTCTCTCACCTAAAGGTGAGTACCTGGTTCGTTTGACCGGCCAAGGAGAATCCAAACTGCGTATTGATGGGGAACTGGTTCCACCTGTCAGCTACTCCACAAGGATAGGTGAGTTCAAGGAGTTCTCTGTGCCCAGGAAAGCGCTTGAGGATGGGGAAATTCTGCTGACTTGGGATAAGCTCGATGAAACCCATTTGAATTGGAGAAAGCAGTCGCACCTGGCGGAGGTGTGGTTATTGAGAGGGGAGAAATAGATTCCAGCGTGTCCCCAAATGCCGCAGGCTGGGAGAGATCGGGCGATCTCCCCCAGCCTGTGGATTAGTTACAGACTGGTTCGAGGATTAAGCGACTGAAACTACTTTAATCGCTTTGGGGCCTTTGTCACTTTGGGCGGTTTCAAACTCGACCCGGGCGCCTTCCGCCAGGGATTTGAAGCCATTCCCCTGAATTTCCGAGTGGTGAACGAACAGATCGGCGCCACCATTGTCGGGGGTAATAAAACCAAACCCCTTGGTGTCATTGAACCACTTAACTTTTCCGCTACTCATACTGATTGATACTCCTGTTTT
>CAYZUX010000115.1:0-18435 GCA_964481775.1 uncultured bacterium
CTTGTCCCCAGTGCAATGGAGACTGATCCATCGGGGTGGATCGACATCATGCCCCCGGCCGACCTGAACGGCTGGTCACGCGTCCCGGTTCCACCGAATGATCCACTTGGTCAGGAGCAATGGAGTGTCGAAGACTCCGGAAGGGTTCTGGTCTGTGACGGTAAGGGGGGGCATGACATGCTGTTATGTGACCGGGAATTCGGTGATGTGGTTTTCCATGCAGAGTTCCGCTATACCAAGGTCGATGGCGTAACCGGTTACAACAGCGGGATCTATATACGGAACTCAAAGGATGGCTCTATCTGGCATCAGGCCCAGATAGGAGATGGCAATGGTGGTTATCTGTTTGGAGAAACACCCGGGCCTGATGGAGAAAAAAAGTTTTTCACCACGAACAAAGAGGTTGTGGATGGAAGAGTGAAACCGGCAGGGGAGTGGAACACCATCGAGATGACAGCTCGTGGATCAACTTTATCTCTATGGGTAAATGGAGCTGTTACATGTCAATATGAGTTCTGTGGAAACCCGAAAGGCCTGGTAGGAGTTGAGGGAGAAGGTTACCGGATTGAGTTCCGGAACCTGAAAATCAAGAATTTGCAGTAGAAAGTATTTTGAAAATACCTTCACCGCTCCAGAGGAGAAAGCTGTCACATAACCGTTTTTGACGAGGGTGATTCGTTTGCTTTCGCCACTCCAAGCATGGGGAGTGATGGCTTATGGTTTCCTTAAGTAATCTTACGGATTTTTTATAAATCTTTCAGTGTACTGTGAAAGAGTAAAGATGCCCTCCTTCCATCACCTTGAAGCAGAGACGAATCGGGCCACCAAGAACTCTTTCTGAGAGCTGTTTTCCGTCGATTGATACATCATGACGCAGAGAATCAGAATTGAGCTGTACCGATCCCAGATCTTTCCCCATCCGATCCTGAATGATCACCTGGACTGGTCCGATGCTGTTAACGGTCAACTTCTGTCCAGTAAAGGCGAATGGGTGTGTGGTGAGACTTCCCCCAGAGACAGACACAAAGCCATCGAGTCTGAGCCGTGATCGAAAGATGCCACCACCAGTAATTCGAACACCTGTGGGATGGTTCTTCCCATATGAGGAGGAGGCATAGTAGTAAATCAAATCATCCCCCATTTTCAACGGTCCTGTACTGAACTCAGTTATGTAACCTCCATCATTCCTGCCATGATTCCCCCCCTCAGGCCCATTGGGTATCCAGACCTCTGGATCTCCAGTTTCATTTTCAAAGGGGACTTTTTTCCAGTGGAGTCCATCACGGCTTACCGCAAGTTTGAGAAAAGCAGAACCCGCAGCTGAGTAGGCATAATTTCCTTCGCCATGCCACACCTTCAACCCACCCAGCCAGAGACTTTCATACCTCCATCCTGTAGAGGCATAATATTCATCCGCGGGCAGATCTCCCTCATCAGTCGCAGCCTTGGGAACAAGCTCCACATGCTGAATATTCCCCAGGTCAAAGGGTTCATCAATCCGGTCAAGAAAAGCATAGGCGCGTGAACGAAGCCGGTTGTTGGGGGGAACCAGGTCCTTGCTGACAAACTTGATCAATCCAAGAAACTTATCAGTCAGTGGATCTTTGTAGAACAGGGTCACATCGCCTGCCCCAACGAGAGTCCGTCCATTCTGCTGGATGACGCGTGAGCTGCTGTCAGAGGGGCCTGTCCATCCATCAATGATCTTCTTGCCTCGTTCCCAGTTGATCCCATCCCTGGACTTTACGAAATGAATCCCCTCGAGATCCTCACCCCAATTTGCATACCAGGTCCACCCTTTATAGGGGTAACCGGGATCCTTCGTGTCATAATAACAAGAGAATAGGTCCATGTTGGTTGCATAGTTTCCACTTGCATGATCACGGAAATCCTCTCTGGATCGTGGAAAGACCCATTCACCCTGCGACCAGGACATCCCATCTGGTGAGGTGAATCGGTATAGACGTGCCTTCTCCCAGTTACGCTCTTTGTCTTTTCCCATTTCAGAAGAGTAAGCCAGTGCATACAGCACATATCGATGAATCTGAGGGTCATAGATGAGTGAACCATTAGCTTCAAGGGTAAAAGAGTAGCTCCCGAATGTGTCAGCAGGCAACTCAATGACTGGCGTATTTCCATCATTCTCTTTGACCGGTTGATGCAGAATTCTCTTCAGATTGGTTTGAGACTCAATCAAATAATCATCGACGAATAATTGAGCAACGCCGGTCTCGACCTGGATTGAAGTTTCACTTGCAGAAACTGTCTGCGATGAGAGTAAGCATAAAAAAATCATCAACAACACGGTCAGGCATTTACCATTCATCTGATACATGGTTTTTCCTCCGTTTCTTCCTGATTTTCAATAAACTCGATGACCTTGCTGATGATGCGTTCATAGGCCAATCGTTGCGATTCATAAGTAACACCACCAATGTGAGGAGTAATAACCAGATTGGGATGATGCCTGGAATAGATGATCAATGGGTGTTGATCCAGATCAGTCCGCCATTCACCATCGATCACATCAAGACCTGCTCCAGCGAGATGTCCACTCTCCAGTGCGCCGATAAGCGCCGTTTCATCGATAATTCCTCCACGGCTCGTGTTAACGAGGACAGCACCTGATTTCATTTTATTGATAACATCGCGATTAAAGAGCAGACGGTTCTCTTCGGTCAGGTGAATGTGAATCGTGAGGACATCGGAGGAAGCCACCAGGGTATCGAAGCCAACCAATTGAACACCCTCCGCTACCTGGACAGGCTTTGTATCACATGCAAGCACTCTCATCCGGAAGGCTTTTCCATATTCTGCCACGATCCTTCCCAATCGGCCATATCCCAGAACACCCAATGTCTTTCCGGATAACTGGTGGCCCCTGTAATGGTCTCGTGCCCAGTGCCCCTGACGTGCCGATGACACTGCCTCTGGAATATGCCGCATGACAGACAACAGGAGAGCCCAGGCAAGCTCTGCGGTAGAGGTGATTTGACTCAGGAAAAAAGTGTCGTCCTTCAGGGATAAAACAGTTATCCCATGATCACGGGCCTGGGCCATGGAGATGTGATCAATCCCAGTTGATGCTGTTGCCACAAATTTTAACTTCACCGCGCGGGAGATCACTGACGGGCTTGTCTGAACCGTAAGAGGGGTCAGGAATCCATCATAGCAGGAAATCTTTTCTTCCAGTAATACCTGGTCTGAAGGCAATTGATCAACCTCTGCCACTCTGCCCAAAGGATCAAGCAGCCCAGGAAAGGGACTGAGATCGATCATTGACAGAATCCGGTATGTCATCCGGCTCTACTCACTCGTCAGTCGTTCGAGTACTTCGATGCAGTAAAGCAATGCCCGCGGCAAATGGAATGGATCTTTCACTGGAAGCGCCACCAGATCATCAATCCGATTCCCCTTACGGTTCAGCTTCTGTGTCCATTCACCATGTTCCCGGACAGGAAAATGGCTGAATGAATACTCATGGATTCGCCGATGCCATTCCAGGCACCAGTCTTCCCCGCAGTATTCATAAGCGAGCAGTGTTGCATAAAGCGCCTCGGTATGGGGCCACCAGAGTTTGGTGTCAGCAAACTTCCATGCCACCTCTTCCCTTCCCTCTGCATCAACCGCCAGAAAGAGTCCCTGGTATTCCGGATCCCACCCAACCTCCAGATGCCTGTGAATCGCACTGACTGCTTTTCCTATGGTAGTTGGATCCCCCAGATCTCTTGCGATGTGAATCTGGAACCACATGGACTCGATGGCATGCCCCGGGAGAACTACTGTACCCTCCGGAGGGGGGACCTCAGTTCCTTCCTTTGTCAGCCATTCCAGTACAACCCCTCGATCCTGACGAAGAAATGTTTCCATGACCCTGCGGTGATGAAGAACCGCCGCAGCATGAACCTCCTTATCCATGCTGACTTGAGCGAGTTCGTGGTAGACAAGCGAAAAAAGCATCGAGAGGCCATGGGGCATCCATCCAGAAGGGATGGGATAGGGGAAAGCGGGAGGCGACTCAGTCTGCGCAAAGGCAAATTCTGCTGCTTTGAATGTATCCAGAGCCAGTTGGAGCACCTTGTGATCCAAGGTTGCCCGGTAGTATTCCGCAAGCCCATAAATCGCGAATCCATCCACATACAGACTCTCGTATCCTTTCAGGACATTCCCATCGGCATCCAGGAGTAAAGGCCAATGGCCATCTTCCAGCGGACCATGGGCAGTCACAAAGCGATATATTCCACGAGCAGCCTCAAGCCATTCGGTCCGTTTCTCAATCTGGTTGTAAAGACGGCTGAAAACCCAAACTGCTCGCCACTGTGACCAGTTCCAGCGATCACGGCTGATCAGGGTTCCATCATCACGGATGCATGTGTTGATCCCGCCTGTCGGGTCGATTGCATGACGCATCCAGAATGGGATCACATCATCGAGGAGAACAGCACGATAAAGAGATAGAAGTTCGTGAAGGGTGTTTTGGTTCATGTGAGTATCATCCTTCCATCCTGTTCTCAGACAACACCAAAAAAAACTGCTCCCGGTATATCAGGAACCTTCTAATCTTCAGGATCGAATCGATCCACCATGTTGAACGGGTGGTGATGGGGGAGAATGGAAAGCCAGGTATCCATATCCGCTGACACATTTTCCGCCAGCACTGGCCAGGAGTGCTGCTGGGCTTCCTGGGCTGTCTCGATGTATTGGCGAAGGACCGAAGCAATCGCTCTGGGGGAACTCATGTCAGATTGTCCGCGCAGAATCAGTTCAAAGCCACTCCCCAAGACAACCGATCCCGCGGTGATGAGCGGCGTTACTCGATCCAGTGTAACCCCGCCCGTCACCATGACCGGACAGAAACCAAACCCCCCGGCTCCGCGGCACAGTTTCACAAGGTCCTCCCCCGGGCCAAATATCTTGCAGAAATGCACTCCGGCGGCTACCGCACGATAAGCCTCCGGGAGAGTCATCACGGAGGAGAACATGAGGTGTTTTTGTCCAAAGCGTTGGATGGTCTCTTCATGGAAGCCCACCATTGTGACAAATCCATCTACTCCCAATTCAGCCATTTCAGTCAATGTCATCAGCTGCGGGTATTTATGCCTTGCCTGGTGGATTATTCCATCGTTGTCGAGGGTACTCCCCACCAAAAGGTAGAGGTCCGGGTATTGCTCGCGGATCCAGGGAATCATCCGGTCTGCATCCCGGCGGCGTAACGTGTACTCGATGCCTTTGCAGCCTGCCAATAAACAGGCCTCAAGCAACAGGTGCGGGTCCAGCCCATCTTCGGTGAAGATGGGGATGAAGGATTGCTGATGGATCGCGCGATAGGCTTGACGGATACGAGTCATGATGAGCCCTCAATCAAAACCGGTTTACAGGTTCCTCTGGAGTTCTTTCCGTTCATCATACTTCACCAGCTGGAAACGAGTCACATGCAATTTCATTCTTCAGACAGGACATCGAAGGCAAAGAGGCTTGCGTTTTGGATCTCAAACTCAAGGTGAATCGTCTGAGCAAACAATGCTGAGAGATCTGCCTTGGACTTCCAGCGCACTCTCGACTTCAGACCATCTCCCTTCACCGGCACACACTCTTCAAAACTGTAGCCCGGGAAGACTTCACCACGAGCATTGAGAACTTGCACACGCAAAGCCCCCTCCTTCCCGCAATCCGCATTCAGCGATAGTTGCTTCCCCTTTCCATCCGCAAGGTAGAGCGGAACAGTCCTGAAGTGCCCTTTCTCCGCTCCCCGCGAATCGATTGAAACAAAACGGTCGCGTGGCATCACTGCCAATCCAATCTGACGTTCTGTCCTGGCCTCGACTTTATGGCCACGCTTATAACCCCCGTAATAAAGGTACATCTGATCCTCTACAGGAAGCGCGCAACCAATCCAGGTCATCGCACGGTCCCAGGAATCAGGATCTTTTCCCCGATCCAGAAAGATGTCTTTGTGACGTTCCCAGTGAATCCCATCCCGGCTGGTAGCCAGTACCGCATAACCGATTCCCTCCACAGGACCACCCGGATTGGCCGGAAGATCATCATGCAACATCCTGACAAATCCAATCAAAAGACCTCCACGGGCAAAAGGTCCGCCGATGCCATAAAACTCGAGCAGACCCTCCTCCTTTTCAGGCAGTACGATCCGCCAGGGCCTCAACCAATTCAGAAAGTCAGAGCTGATCGAGGCGCTCACCAGCCTGCGGATGTAGACATTCGCCTTGGGGGCAGTTTCAAACCCATCCGAAGAGACCGCTGGAGTTTTAAGAGTGGCTCCATAGTGATTCCGGATCGGGCCCCAGTACTCATCCACGATATCTCCAACTCCAAAGGGACGGCGTGGATCATCCAGGGCGAACTGATCGTGCTCGGAAAAATCCGGAAGAACTGCGCTTCCAGGATACTTTGTCCAGTGGATTCCATCCGGCGAAAATGCCACCCGCATACCCGGGTCTCCACCTGGCCAGGGTTTCTCCTGTCCCCAATAAACCAGCTTGTAGCGCCGGGAAGGATCCAGTTCTCTGGCTCCATCATCAATCACGCTGACTCCATAGCCATTCTGGTGCTCGGAGCTGATACTCAAGAGTTTGTTATTGTCTCCCATAATCGAGAGCACCGGTGTCTCCCAGTGGATTCCATCTCCCGATTCGGCATAGGCAATCGCACTGTCCCTACCGGCATCGGCGTTGTACCACATGCGAAACCGTCCCGAGTCCGGGTCCTGCAGGACAGTGACATAAGGTTGAGTGGTATGTTGGTCCTTGCCCAGGATGGGATTGTTTTCGTAACGGGTGGGGGGATGAGTTGTTTTAGTCACTCCATGGCTTTCCTCGATCAGGAAGTCATCGATCAGAAGCTGGGGACCTGTGCGAAGATCAACAGGAAGTAAGGGAGGGTTGGAATTGAAAAACTCATTGCTAGCCTTCCGCGCCTCATCGTCTGCAGTCCACCCTCCACACACAAGGCATACACACAGCCCCAAACTGATACCCAGCAGTTTCCAAGTCCGGATGAATCCCATCAACCCGATTCCTCCCAAAAGGTCCTTGATCTTTCCATCCATGGAAAGGTATCCTGCTTTCTGAAAACGTTTGCAGTGAAAACGAAGACTACACTCCCGAAGGGGTGTGTGCAAGACCAGTCCGACCTATGAACCGAATCCAAACAAGAAGGAGTCCTGCCATGATCAAGATTGTCCCGAGGAACCTCAAAGGTGACAAAGTTCAGTCCATCCAATCTCTTTGGCTCATCGTGACTGCCTGGCTGTTCTTCGGACTTTCCGAAGGAGCGGTTGGCATGTACCACGACAAGGGTTTTGGCGAACCTTATGAATTGGCTGCAAGACGCATGGTGTTCACCACCTGGTACTGGGTTCGTCCTGGACAGCAGGATTGGCGGGATGATCAAGGAAAGAGTGTGTTTGCAGACAAGAGTGTCATGGCTGGGCCCTATGACTCCCACTTCATCGATATCGATGGACCCTACGGAATCCGTCTTGTTGCCGAACCTGCCCAGCGGGGGTTTTTCGACATTCAACCCACGGAACCTTGGGAGGCCGGAGGAGTGTATCCAATCCAGCTGCTTCAGGCTGACGGCAAGATCATGGCCTGGTGCAAGTGCAAAGATAAGGATGGTGTGGAGCGCGACTGTTATCTGGAATCCACCGATAGCATTACCTGGAATCGTCCCAAACTCAACATGGTGGACTATGATGGAAGTAAAGAGAACAATCTAACCGATGGCAATCCACCGGGAATCGTCTTCATCGATCCCAATGGTCCCGGTGAAGAACGATTCAAGGCTGCCTCGAATAGTAGCTTCACACCCGAGGATCTGGAAAAGTATAAACAGCGGCGCCCTTACTCCATCATGGCAACTGAAACAGATCCGGGACGTGTTCATGCCATCTTTGGATATACCTCACCGGATGGATTCCGCTGGACCCGTCTTCCCGATCCTCTTACGGTGGAGGTGAGCGATGGAGACCAGATCGTCTATTTCGACCAGAAATTGAAACGATACGTGATGTATTCACGGACCTACTTTGTAGGAGCACGTGCGGAGGACTTTCCTCTCAAACACGAACGCTGGCACCAGTTCATGCAGAGGAGAGCGATAGGACGCGCCGAAACACCAAATTTCCGTGAGTTCCCCTTCAGTGAGGTGGTGATTGAAACAAGTAATGACATGGCGCCAAGCGATACCTTCTATCTGAACTGCCGGACCTCCATTCCCGGCGCTCCGGATCATCATGTGATGTTCCCATCCCGTTATATCCAGTCGGAAGACAAGACCGCCATGGATCTGTACACCAGTTACGATGGGAAGGCCTGGCATTTGGCACCGGGTTCTCCCCTGCTGAAAACCTCTGACTTCGGAGAGTGGGATGGAGGGTGTGTGTTTGTCTATCCGAACCTGGTTGAAAGAGGGGATGGAAGCTGGGTGTTACCCTATCGAGGAGATCTGTTTCCACACAAGTATCCCCGTGGCAAACAGGCAAGCCGCTGGGGGATGATCCAATGGCCCAAGGGACGTCTGATGGCTCTTGAGGCACAGGATCTGGGAGGATTTACCACTCCCGCTTTCCTGCCACCCGGTTCCAGGATGAAAATCAATGCCCTGACCAGCCGTGTAGGCGAGATACGGGTTGAGGCAGCCGACTTTTATGGGAAGACCCTTCCGGGTAGATCTTTCGAGGAATCCATCCCAATCGTGGGTGATCAGTACCAGACTCCAGTCCGGTGGAAAGGGGCTGAAGATCTGGGTGTGTCACCGGGAGACCCTGTCGTTTTGCGTTTCCGCATGAAGAAAGCCAAGATTTATGCCCTGGACTTCGAGTAGCTGGGGATGGAGAGCCTCTTCCTACTCGCTATGGTCATTCAGACACATCTGAACCCAATGAGAGCCAGGGGACAGGTCTGCGATGGTCTGCATTTTTGAACTTGATCTGAAGACTCAATAGGGTATAGTTTCAAAAAAAATGAAAACGTTTGCATTTTCGTTCTGGAAGGAATCTGCCTGATGAACAATCACACTGGGATGAGGTTGGTTGGAGCTACCCTCGGCTCGATGATTCTAGTAGTCGCTTTACCCGGTTGGGCTGTGGATCCCATTCAGATCAACTCGGGCAAGCAACTCTTCTTCGACCAGCGTTTTATCGCCGAATCGGATGGTGTTGAGGTGGTGATGAACTCCCCTGTTCGCGCGGGCCAAGTACTGGGGCCTGACCGTCCCTGGGAAGACTTCCGCCTGACCTCCTATTTTACAGTGGTTCAGGATGGGGATCTGTGCCGGATGTATTACTCCTGTTTTTCAAAAGACCAGTGGCACACGCCGGATGCCTGGGACAATGA
This sequence comes from uncultured bacterium, assembly GCA_964481775.1. Classification (GTDB taxonomy): domain Bacteria; phylum Hinthialibacterota; class Hinthialibacteria; order OLB16; family OLB16; genus OLB16. The sequence goes on from CAYZUX010000115.1 coordinate 9,357, forward strand.
TGCTTTTCTCTGCTACGCCGAGTCCCGCGATGGCATTCACTGGGAAAAACCCGGTTTGGGGATTGTTGAGTTCGAAGGCTCAAAAGACAACAACATCATCCTGAAGAGTGTGGTCGATGGGACTGTTTTCCTCGATCCCAACGCACCACCCGAAAGGCGTTACAAACTTCTCCATACCGTGGGTCCACACAAAGGAGGATTGCGGGTTTCCCACTCGGCGGATGGTATTCATTTCACCATCCCGGCCGAACCAGTCAGTCCATGGACTCCCGACAGCCAGCAGAATGCTTTCTGGGACCCGGTTCGAGGGAAGTATCTTGCGTTTCTCCGTGGCATCGAGGAAATGGGAATCTCCCGCAATCCGGATGGCGCCTGGAGGCGGGTGGTTCGTGTGGAACTGGACGATATCGAAAAGCCATGGCCAACAGATACTCCCCCCATTGTTTTCGCTCCCGATACCAAAGACTTGCCCGATGTGGACTTCTACACCAATGCCTGCTTCCGGTATCCCTGGGCGGATAACGCTTATTTCATGTTTCCTGCCAACTACCATCATTTCCCCAGGGAGATGGGTAATGATGGCCTGCTGGATGTCTCCATGGCATGCAGCCGCGATAGCGTTGAGTGGATGCGTCCCGATCGGCGCTCCTATGTCACCATGGGAATGGAGGGTGAGTGGGATTCAAAGTTCCTGATGATGGGAGTGGGTGTGGTAAGAATGGGGAATGAAATCTTCCAATACTACAATGGGGTGAACCTGAGCCATGGTGGAACACGCAGGATGGCTGACCAGGAGCGTGAGAAGTTCAGGCGCTGGGGGTGGATGGGACGATTGGTTCAACGCCTTGATGGATTCTATTCCGCTGACTTCGAATATGGCGGTGGGCGTTTGCTCACTCCCCCTTTGGTTTTCAAAGGCAACCGGCTTACATTGAACATCAACACCTCCGCAGTCGGAGTCGCCCATGCTGCTCTCATGGACATGGATGGAAACCCCTATCCAGGTTTCTCTCTTGACGACTGCGTGGATATCATGGCCAATGATGTCGCCCATCCGGTGGCCTGGAAAGGTGGGGAGGATGTCTCCTCTGCGTCCGGGAAACCCGTCCGCCTTCTGATTCAGGCTCGTTCCACCAAGCTTTATGCCTTTCAGTTCGTTGAGAAGGCTCCCTGAGGATTACTTCCCACCGGGATTTCTGGAGGTCAGCTGTGGTTCGGTTGATGATTGTAGGAGTATTATGCATCGGATTGGCTGGATCTTTCTCGAATGCGGAGAGTGTGTGGAGAGAAGAAGGCTATGAAGCTTTCATAGATGGCATCTTCGAAGATGGCGGTGCCAACACCTATGTTTCAGCAAAAGGACGTATCCAGACAGTCAATCGTTGGGATCTGAATGGTGATGGCTTTATCGATCTTCCCTTTGCCAATACCCATTCCCTTGGCGAAGCCATCGATATGTCCATTTACTGGGGGAATGGCAAGGATTTCAGCATCGCCAACCAGACCTATGTTCCCGCCAATGGCTGCCAGTGGGCCACCCCCGCTGACCTGGATGGAGATGGGGCCACCGACCTGGTGGTCTGCAACTACTCCAATGGCTCCACCACCGATATGGACTCCTATGTTTACTTCAGTGGATCTCAGGAAGGAGCTTCACCCGCACCTCATCCCTTCAAGAGCAAAATTTCCCTGCCAACGAAGGCTGCCCAGAATGCAGCAGTGGGTGATTTCAACCATGATGGCTTGAATGACATTGCTTTCGCTTTTTCAGCGGGATACTGGGAATACCGGACCAATCGTAGTGGAGAATACCGTTCACCCTCACGAATTTATTGGGGCGCTAAGGAGGGTTTCAATCCTGAGAAGTATCAGGACCTGCCCACCTTGGGGGCAGCGGATGTGGCGGCAGCCGACCTGAATGGCGATGGGTGGCTTGAGTTAATCTTTGCCAATAGCACACAAGAAGGAATCACCGATATCGACTCCTATGTATATTGGGGTGATCCTTCAGGCTTCTCGGAAGAACGGTTTACTGGTCTTCCTACTCACCAGGCCAGCAGCATTACGATTGGAGATGTAAATAATGACAAACAACTGGATCTGGTCTTCACCAATGAAAAAGGCAAGGTTTCTTATGCCTACCTGAACCAGGCTGGCACATTCAGCAAGGAGCGGCGCCTGGAGTTCACTACCACCAGTGCCAAGGACTCCGTGGTAGTGGACTTCAACCGGGATGGGTACACTGATGTCTTCTTCACTCAGTATTCCCAGAGCGGAAACCGTCTAACCGATTCAGTTTTGTACTTTGGATCTCCCACTGGATTTATGGAGACCAACAAAAAGCTGTTGCCCACCATCGGCGGATGGGGTGTGTCCGCTGCTGATTTCAACAAGGATGGCTGGGTGGACCTCTTCATCAGCAATTCCCAGGAAGCTTACTCTTACGAGGTCCCCTCGTTTCTGTATTGGAACTCCCCGGATGGATTCGACACAGCTCGTCGAACCTGTCTTTATGAGCATGGGGCCGCCGGGAATGCGGTGGCCGATTTCAATGGAGATGGAAACCTCGACATTCTGGTGAACTCCATGATGTCCCGTTCACGCGGGGATTACGAGGAGAACTACATCTACTGGGGAAATGCGGAAGGACAGTATTCGGAGAAGGACCGGATCAGCCTGCCGGGACGTGACTCCTATGAGTTTGTCATGGCCGACCTCAATGATGATGGCCAGGTGGAGATCGTGTTTACCAATTCCGGAGAAGGGGGACGCAAGGCCAACGAAAACTGGATCTTCTGGAATGACCTGAATCGATTCGATCCCTGGAGGATCACCGGCTTACCGGGTTACATGACGCTCGGAATCCAGACTGCTGACCTGGACCGGGATGGCTGGCTGGATCTCGTGGCAAGCGACTTCGCAGTGGATCCAAACTCCAAGCTTCAGGGAACTTCGATCTGGTGGGGCGGGGTCTCTGGTTTCTGTATACATGACAAGACCCTGATACCTCACATCGGGCGCTCCGCTAACATCGCCGATTTGAATGAAGACCATTACCTGGACCTTGTTTTCGGATCGGGAGACCGGAAGGGTGTTCCCTTCCAGCCCGAAGGTGCGGCGATCTTTTGGGGGGATGGATCACGCAACTACACCACCGCCCGCCGGACCCTTCTACCGGAAACCCAGGGAACCTCTCAACCTGAAGTTGCTGATCTCAACCGAGATGGCCATCTCGACATTGTGTTTCCCCGTAGCGCAGTCGACTCGAATGCCCTGGTTCTCTATGGCAATGACAAAAATGATTATGAGTCAGCCCAGCGCGAATCCCTTGTGATCGAGGGGTGTGGCAACTGTTCCATCGCCGATGTCGATCTGGATGGATGGCTCGACATCCTGTTTCCGACCTACAAATCCAAAGGACCGCCTATCAGCCGTGATACCCTGTCACGAATCTGGCGCGGGGGACCTCAGGGATTCGATCCCTCTCGTCTGATCCTCTTGCCCACAGATTCAGGAACGGGCTCGCTGGTCAGTGATTTCAACAGGGATGGTTATCCCGATGTCTTCTTCTACTGCCACCGGAAAGAGGGGAATCCAGAGAAAATCGGGTCTTTCGGAGATCATCTCACCAATTCTTTGTTGTATTGGGGTGGACCTGCCGGGTTCCAGATTACCAACCGCCTGGGGATTCCCAGCGCTGGTGTCCACAATGATTCAGGGGTTGATATCGGAGACATCAGGAACCGGCGGTTCGAGTTTGCCTATGTCTCTTCTCCGCATGAGACTCAAGGGACACCTGTCTCCATCCGCTGGAACGCCGAAGAACCCCGCCCAAACACACATGTCCGATTCCAGATCCGTGGGGCTGAAAGTGCAGAGGGCCTGGCTGCAGCTTCATGGTGCGGCCCTTCCGGTGAGGGATCCTATTTCACACAATCAGGAGAAACCATCCACCTGCCACCAATCCAATGGCTCCAGTACAGAGCAGTTCTTGATACCGGCAATGGCGCAAGCTCTCCGATCCTGAAAAGTGTGGAGATCCGCTTCGAATGAAACTGACTCATCACCACCCCTGCAGCCTGGTCTGCCTCCTCCTACTCTTGGCTTATCTCGCAACAACTTCCGGCGCTGGGGAGGTGTGGACTGAAAACTCCTTTGCCGACTTCATCGATGGCTCCTTCCTGGATGGGGGAAGCAACCTTTATGTCTCCGCCGCGGGAAGGCTCCAGATGATCAACCGCTGGGACCTCAATGGAGACGGGTATCTGGATGTGGTGATCCCGAGCGGGCATGGTCACACCGAGAAAGAGGACGCTTTTATCTACCTGAACAACGGCAGGGGAGATATCGAAGGACGTTCACTCATCCGGATTCCCACTAATGGTGGTCGTGAAGCCATCATCCTCGATTTCAACAAGGATGGTTTCAATGATCTTGCGATCTGCAATTACGACAATGGGATCACCTACCAGACGGACACTTATGTCTATTATGGTTCAGAGCAGGGGTTCACTGCCTCAAAACGCACCATCTTGCCGACTATCGCGGCAACAAGGATAACTGCCGGAGATTTCAATGGCGATGGTTGGGCAGATCTCTTTATCGCCAATCGCTGGCAGGACAATTACCTGGACAACCAGGGCGAACCCATGAGTTTCATCTACTGGAACTCACCCCATGGATTTTCTTCTGAGAATCGGAGAGCCTTCGCCTTCAGTTCCGCTGTAGCCGAAGCCTGTGACAGCATGGATCTGGACAGGGATGGGATTGATGACCTGATCGTGTCCGCGGGCGGGAAGACTTACCTTTACCCCTCAGCAAGATCCGCTCTACAAAATGAGGAAGGCATCATCGAACTGAGTCAAGGCGCCGAGGATATCGCAGCAGGTGATGTGAATGGAGATGGATGGAAAGAGCTGGGCCTGGTTTTCCGGAACTCGGTGTCTGTCTTGTTTGGGTCCGAGACAGGCTTCAGTATGGACAGAAAAGTCGAGTTGAAAGCCTCAAATGCACGGGGTGCGGTGTTTGCCGATTTTAATCAGGATGGTTATGATGATCTGGCCGTAGCCAATTATGCTGGGGACGATGGAGCTACATGGATCACATCCACTGTCTATTTCTCCCAGAAGGGTGACTTTGAGAAAATTCCAAAGATCAACCTGCCCACCATGGGGGCATCCGGCGTCTGTGCGGGTGATCTGAATGGAGATGGTTATCCCGAGCTGGTCATCAGCAACGAAAGGGTCACCAACCAGGCTGCGATTCCTTCCTTCGTCTATTGGAACGAAGGAGGATCTTTTCACCCCGGGCATCACACGCAGCTGGATACCCAGGGATCAGTCTCCAATACCATTGGAGATGTGAACCATGATGGTCTTCCTGATGTCCTTTTCTGCAACCACGAGGGAGGTTTCCGGGATGGGCCTTCCAACACATCCATTTACTGGGGAGACGGAACACGCGGCTACACCTCCCAACGAAAAACTGATATTCCCACCCACTACATGGGAGGCGGCGCTCATGCCGATCTGGATGACGATGGTTTTGTGGACCTGGTGCTTGTCCAGTCACGTTTCATCAGTGGCGCAAGGGAAGACATTTTTGGGAGGGTGATCATTTTGTGGGGAAGTAAGGATGGTTTCTCCCGCCGGACGAATCTGTCGCTTGACTCTGCTGGCAGTGGAGTCCGAATCGATGACCTGAACCGCGATGGCTGGCTCGATCTCCTGGTGGGGGGAGAGGTCACGGATCCGCACGATCCCACACGCAAGGGATTGGCCACCTTCTGGGGCAATCCAAACGGATTTTCACGAGAAGCACGCAGCATCATCGAACCGGTGGCAGGAAGCAGTTACCGTGCTCCACTCACAGCCGATCTGGACAAGGATGGGGATCTTGATCTTGCTGTCCAGTTCGAAAGGGGAAGAGTCGAATTCTATTATGGAAAGGGAGATGGGAATTTTATCCATGTTCCAAGGGCTGCTCTTGACCTGGAAACCGAGGACTTCTTTGGATATATCAACACTGCGGACCTGAACCGGGATGGCTGGCTTGATCTCCTGTTACCCGTGAGAAGCAGAGGCAACCGCACAGACACCCCATCCTATGTGGCATATGGAGGCCCCAGTGGTTTCTCCAGGGACCGGATCGAGGCAATACGTTCCTGTGCGGGAACCGATGGGGGAATTGGTGACCTGAACAAGGACGGTTGGCTGGACCTGATCCTGCCAAGCTATAAAGACAATTTCAAAAGAGATGTTCCCTCCTTCCTTTACTGGGGCGGTCCAAGTGGATACCTGGCAGCTCCACCTCAACTGATCCCTACCCATTCTTCAGCAGGGATTGAGATCGCGGATTATGATGGCGATGGATGGCTCGATGCCCTCTTCATCAACCACTGCAAGGATGGCTCCACCACCAGTCCCGGCCCTCAAAACCATCTGGTTCCCTCTTACCTCCTATGGGGTGGCCCTGAGGGAATTCATGAGGAGGTACGGACTGAACTTCCAGGGGTAGGTCCCCATGCCCTGAACTGCCGTGACACGGGGAATCAGATTGATCGGGGACTGTATGAAGATTACATCTCATCCCCTCACCCCATCCCTTCGGGAATGACACTTCACAGCCTTGATTGGCGGGCCACCACTCCATTGGGAACCGCAGTCATGTTTCAAGTCCGTTCAGCTGTTACACGAGAGGGTCTTGAGAACACTGCCTGGGTTGGTCTTAACCAAGCTGAAGGGTGGATCACTCAATCCTCTACAGAATTGACTGGTATCAATGGTAACTGGATTCAATACCGTGCAAGGCTGACTACGCCGAATGCTGGACCAACCCCCTATCTGGAAGAGGTCATGCTTTCTTTTGAGTAGCGATAACAGTTGACTCACCATCGCCATAGCGAGGTGGGAATCCTATTGTTAGTGAATAATTCAGCATCCTCTTATGGAGAGGCTTCCATGAAACCTGCCGCTGTCAATGACCTGAAAGCATCCTGGATCTGGTTGAGAACCAGTGAACCAGCCTGTCCCAACACCTTTGTCTACTTCCGCCATGAATTCGATATCGGGCCTCTCTCCAAAGGTGTTCGCTTGACTGTGTCTGCTGACACAGTCTACCACCTTTATCTCAATGGCGAGTTCATTGGTTCAGGTCCGGTCATTACCGAACCGCGTTGGCAGACCTATGACACCTATGATGTCACCGGGAAAGTACATCCTGGAACTAATGTTCTTGCGGCCATTGTCCATCATTCCGGGAATGGACCCGACAATTCCTTCGGCAACACCTTTTTTCACAGCCGAGGTGGCTTTCTTTGCCAGTTGGATTTCGAAGATGGGCTTCCTCCAGTTCTCAGCGATTCATCGTGGAGAGTCATGAAGGCAACCGCCTGGAAGCAGGATGTCCCCCGGATTGACCGCATGACCTACAGCGAGATGTTCGATGCACGTCTCGAACCGGTCGGCTGGACCTCGAATCGATACGACGACAAGGGTTGGGAAGGAGCGGAGGTGGTCCGTCTTCCACCACTTGTTGCAGAGTGGTCCTGGAATCCACATCCGAGCGCGGTCTTTCCATGGCTTAAACTGGAACCACGTCCCATCGACCATTTTATCCATCGGAAGGTGGAATCACTCCAGTTGCTTTATACGGGTGAGGTTCTTGAAAGGGCCGAAGCGTTGCGTGCGAATGATGCCGCAATCCGTCTTTCTCTGGAGGTGCCACAGTCATCCAAATACACACGGATAACCGGCATCGAAGGCCTTCTCAAGAGCTCTGCAGGTTCTCCGGTTCTTATCCATCCCATGTCGGATGAATATGGATATGACAATTTTCCCGGGATTCATGATCCAGTGCTTGCTTTTGATGCCGGGAAGCTGCTCAATGGCCGTGTGCGGATCGACCTGACCGCACCGGCGGGGACTGTGATTGAAACCGGGTATTCACAAATCCTGGTGGATGGCCGGGTGATCCCATACCTTTCCCACCGGACTCCGCTTGCTGACCAGTTCATCACACGTCAAGGACGGCAGACCCTGGAAACCTTCTATTGGCGCAATTTCCAGTTCTTTCAACTCACATTCAGGCTCATGACTGAACCTGTGCAAATTCATGGAATCGATGTTATTGAGGAGGTTTATCCCGCACCGAGGAGGGGCTCATTCAAGTGCTCGGATGAACGGCTTGATTTCGCATGGGAAGCCTCCATGCGGACAGTCGACCTGTGTATTCACGATCGTTTCATGGATAACCCGGTGCGTGAACGGCGTGAATATGCGGGTGACCTGCTGTCACTCGGTCCCGCTTTACTGACAGGGTATGGAGATACCCGGCGCTTGTGGAAGTATTACCGAGACATGCAACATGCCTTCCAGAGTTACGGAATCGTGCCGCATACCATAATGGGCAATAAACATGAGATTTACAGCCTTCATGCGGAATCGCCTTTTGAACTGATCCTCCATATCTGGCAGGCCTATGAGCTCACTGGTGATGAAAAACTCGTGCGTGAGTTCTATCCGTTACTTCTCCAATCTCTTGATCTCATGCGGCATTATACGGATGAGCGAGGACTACTCGGTCCCTCACCATTCACTCTCTTTGTGGATTGGGCTTATCTTGAAAGACGCGGCATCCCGTTGATCACCAATGCACTCCTTGCCGAGTCCCTTCGAGTCCTTTCCCTGATGGCAACAGTCCTGGGAAAACCTGAAGAGGCTCGCAATTTCGAGGGTCAGCAAATAAGTCTGGTCAGCCTCCTGAAAGACCTTTACTGGAATCAGGAAAAGGGTGCATTCACTGATGCACTTGTGAACGGAGCGCAGAGTCCGCATGTCAGCGAACACTGCAATTTTCTGATGATGTTATACGGATTTGCCGATGATGCTCAATGCCAGGCCATCTCCAAAACACTGAAAGATCCTGATCTCTCAATCGGACAGGTGGAACCCTCTTTTGTCTGGGCAGTGGAGGGCCTGTTCAGAAGGGGGTATGCGGATTGGGCGGTAGATCTGATCGCTACACGCTATGACCGATTCCGCCGCCAGGGGCTTCACACAGTCGCAGAACTCTGGAACCT
>CAYZUX010000116.1:0-18413 GCA_964481775.1 uncultured bacterium
ACTCCACCGACTCCGGATGCCCCGGATACTCCACCCATTCGACCTCGAAGCCATATTGCTTACTCATCCGATCAAGGAAGGCTCCCAGCGTTTCACCGTCGTTAATCGAAATGCCGTCAGGGACATAGGTGTCGCCGCCTCGGATGGTGAGGTCAGGCTCTGCGGATAGGGTGACGTATGTCAGATTCCAAGGTCCCTCAGGTCTTCCCCCAGTCACTTCCAGGGTAAATCTGTCAAAGCTCCTCTTATTCTTGAACACGGCAGGCAGGGTGACTGTCGTATCTTGGACGGGATTGTACGCTCTGACCTGAAAGTACTCGTTGCCATCAGGATACGTAACCATGTCCATGCCAATCGAAAGAATCCAGTCGTTCAGGTACACCGGTGTCAAGCTGGACAATGCGATTCGTATTAATGCATCCCCCCCATAAGGTTTGCTGTCAATGGCCTGATGTTGAGGTTGGAAGAATGCCACCCAATAAATCGATTCCAGGATGGGGACTGGATCAGGACCGAGAACCTCCACGGTAGCAGAGAATGAAAGGAATACGTCACCTACAAGAATAGGGATGTCCCACCGAGCCACATCACGCGGGAATTCACCGGTCGAGTAGTCTTTCTCGACCTTCTTGGGGAGGACTGGCAGAGAAAGATCCTGAGAAGGTTCTTGGTCGGAGACGAGTCTGATAGAGCCAAAAGAACCTGTGGCATCCTTCGGTTGGCCGGACATCTCCCATGTAACTCTCACACCTCTATAGTCAAACGACTCTCCGGGGAATATGTGACCATCCTGTTCTCTGGCATAGCCATACTGCAACGTTTGCTTTTCCTCTGCATGGCAATTCGTTGGATTGCATATGAGGATTGGGAAGGCCAGACATAAGGTAGTCAATGATTTCGTAACGCGCATTGCTTCCATCCTCCGTCTACGTCCCCGGCTGTTCGAGCCGGAAGTTTCCATCCACCACCCAGACCGCTCGTGAGGTCGAGCCGGCGAGTGTGGTTTCAATCACCAGACGTCCCCCCTCATCCACCGCCTGGGTACGCACCGGTTGGAGTTCGGGTACCGCTTTCGGCGGGGCGGGGGTGGGTTCATCCATCACAGCGGGAACCACCTCCGGAACGGGTGTGGCCTGAGGCGGACGTGCCACCAGTTGAATCGGTGGAGCCAGATCCTCGCTAAAGGGCGGCACGCTAGTCACCACTCCAAAGATATAGCCCAGGAAGAAGACCAGGCAGGCGGCCAGGGCTTGGAAGACATAGCGCCACCCTCCCCACCTCACCCCTAAATCCCCTCTCCCACAGGGCGAGGGGACTTCTTGCTCCCCCTTCTCCCCGTGGGAGAAGGGGGTTGGGGGGATGAGGTCGCATCTAGGCGCGTCAGCCAGCATCCATTCACGGACCTCGCCCAGCATTCCACGCAGGGATTCCACCTCCGCGTGCAGGACAGGGTTAGCTTCCATCTCACTTTCGAAGGCTTCGGCTTCGATGGGGGAGAGCTCCCCCGCGAGATACGCCATAATGCGGTCTGAATCGGGTTTCATGATTCCTCCTGACAAAGCCGTTTGGAGTTCACGCTTTAGCGTGTTGGTCACACAAAGAGTTCAACTGAATGCTTGCCCCCACACGCTAAAGCGTGAACTCCGAACAAGATTTACCTCAACATCTCCCTCAACTTCACTATCGCCCGGTGGAGCTGCGATCGGACCTGTTTGTCCGGCAATCCCAGGCGTTGGGCGATTTCCTTCGGTCCAAGGTCCTCGACCAGTTGCAGAGCGAGGATGGCGCGTTGCTGAGGCGAGAGAGCGCTCATGGCCTGTTCGACACGGCCACGCTCCTCGGTCTGTCCGATATCCGTGCGAAAAGGCTGGCAGTCCCGCGCGCTCTTCTCCTCCCAGAGGTTATCAAGGACCTCAGGATCGGTAGCGGTCTCGTGCCTGTAGGTCCCTCGCAGGTGATCGAGGGCCTGGCGTGTGGCTACGGTGGCCAGCCAGGAGCGGAAGGTTCCATGTCCATCGAATTGGCCAATGCGTGTGGAAACCTTCATCCACACCGTCTGGCTGACATCCCGCGCATCCTCACAGTTGAGCACCACCCGGTAGGCCAGCGAATAGACAAACTTGCGGTACCGCTCGAAGAGGACTCCGAAGGCCTGTTGATCTCCCTCTGCCGCCATACGCGCCAGCCGCTGGTCCTCCAACAAGTTGCCCCCACATGGTTTGTGTCTACTGCTGGTCCCTGTATTATGTGACGATGGCTGGGTACGAATAGCTCACAGACATGATTCAGGAAGAAAGAGGGAACAACCATGACCGGTGAGACTGAAGACAGACCTGGATTGCCCGGGGAAACACCGGAGGAGGAGCACCCCCTGGAAGCGGTCCAATTGGAGGATCTTCCGGAATCGCTCCAGAATGCCGCGCGGAATGCGGGCTGGAGAAGCCTGATGCCGGTCCAGGCGCGCGCCATGCCCTACCTGATGGCACGGCGGGATGTGATGGTCCAGTCGCAGACCGGCAGCGGCAAGACCGGGGCCTTTGTGATGCCCATCCTGGCGCGTATCGACCCCAGCCGTCCAATCTGCCAGGCGTTGGTGCTGGTTCCCACCCGGGAACTGGCGGTGCAGGTCTCCCGCGAGGCGGAAATGCTGGGGGGCGGAAGCGGGATCAACACAGTGGTCGTGTATGGCGGGGTGGGTTACAAGGAGCAACTGGCCGGATTCCGCGAGGGGGCGCACCTGGTGGTGGGGACTCCGGGACGCATCCTCGATCACCTGCTCAAGGGCTCGCTCAAGATCGACCGCCTCTCGATGTTGATTCTCGATGAAGCCGACCGGATGATGTCGATGGGCTTTTACCCGGACATGGAACAGGTCCGCTCCTATCTGCCGGAATCCTGTGATGTGCATCTCTTCTCGGCCACCTATCCGCCGGGGGTGAGGCGTCTGGCCCGCCACTTCATGCACGATCCGGAATTCCTGAGCCTGAGTGAGTCCAAGGTGCATGTCACCGACACTCGCCATATTTACTATGTGGTTCCCGCCATGGATAAGGACCGGGCCCTGGTACGCATCATCGAGATGGAGAATCCCGCATCTGGGATCATCTTCTGCAACACCAAGATGAAGGTGAACTATGTGACCCAGGTGTTGCAGCGTTTCGGTTACGACGCCGACCAGATCAGCTCGGATCTGGCCCAATCGGCGCGTGAGAAGGTACTTGGCAAGCTGCGTGAGAAGAGGTTGCGTTTCCTGGTGGCCACCGATGTGGCGGCGCGTGGTCTGGATATTATTAACCTCTCGCATGTGTTCCTTTACGACATTCCCGAGGACCCGGAGTCTTACATACACCGTGTGGGACGCACCGGGCGTGCGGGTGCAGCGGGGGTGGCGATCACCCTGGCTGACCTGATGGAGAAAGTCGAACTGATGCGTGTCGCCAAACGGTATGGAATCGACATGGAGGTGCGGACCGCTCCCACCGATGAAGATGTGCGTGGTCTCATCGAAGAACGAGTCACGGCCTTACTCGAAGCCAGGTTACGAGGACGGGACCGGATTCAGAACGAACGCATGCAGCGTTTCATCCCGCTGGCCAGGAGTCTGGGCGAGAGTGATGACGAGCTCGCCGTGATAGCCATGCTGCTCGATGACTACTACCAGGAGACGCTCCATGCGCCCCCCATGGAACCCCCGGAGATGACTACCCAGAAAAAGGCTTCTCCTTCGAGACGGAGGAGGCCGCGTAATAAAGGAGGAGCAAAGCCATCGGGAGGAGAAGGCGCCTCAACCGGAGAGAATTGAGGACTATCGTCTCTGGTAATCAGGGATTTCGCTTCCCCTGTGAGGGGATTGCCTCATCTCCCCATTGCCTTGAACTCCCGCTTCTCCGCATCATAGGCCAGCTGCACTCCGCGCCGTTGCGACTCGCTGGCCAGCAACGCCGCCACGGAGTGGGCATACCCCATGTCGATTGAGGCATTAGGTGTCTGACGGTTCCTCATGCAGGCGAGGAAGTTGCTCATGTGGTTGTCAGAGGGTTCCGGGGTGATGTCAATAGCTTCAGCGAGCTTGTCTTTCCCGCCGCCATCCGGAACCGCTTTCCAGCTGGTGGTATCGAAGGAACCCTTCGATCCATACACCACAATCTCCGGGGTGGGGCGCACATTGCCAAGACGGTTGGAGTAGCGCAGCAGGAATCCCTTGGGATACTCGAACAGGCATTCGATGGTGTCGCAGTGCTCACGTCCATCCTTCCAGACATAGATCCCCCCCACCGTGCTGCCATACTTCGGGAGAGGATCATCCAGGTACCAGGTGCCCACATCGATCAGGTGACTTCCCAAGAGTCCCGGCAGCCCGCAGGTGTAGTCCTGGTAAAGGTGCCAGCAACGGTACCGGCGAGGGTCGAAGGGCCGTTTCGGTCCGCCCATGGTGTATTGCTCCCAATCGACATCCTCTTCGCGCACATCATCGAAGGGACGGGCCCAACGCGGGCCGGAGTCATGCCAGGCGGTGTCCACCTCGCTGATGGTTCCGAGAATGCCCGACTGTATCAGTTTCGCCGCGGCCTTGTGGTTGCCCTCGCTGCGCCGTTGGGTGCCAATCTGTACCACCGTGTTGTTGGCTTTGACTGCATCGTAAGCGGCGATGGCATCCTCCAGCTTGCTGGCCATGGGCTTCTCGCAGAAGGCATCCTTTTTGGCGTTCGCCGCCGCCAACAAGACCGGACAATGTGCGTGATCCGGGGTGGTGATGACCACGGCGTCCACATCCGTGCGCGCAAGCACCTCCTCGTAGTGAGATGTGGCGAAGGGAGCTTTCCCGAACTTTTCTGTCACCCGTGCCATTGCCTTCTCACGGTTGGGACGCCACACATCACACACTGCGGTGATCTCGGCGTTGTCCTGCTGAGCGATCTTCTCGATTTCGCCCATCTGGTAAGTCCCGCGTCCACCGCAACCGATGATCCCGATCCGGATCCGCTCATTGGCTCCAAAAGCGCGTTGAGATGAGAGTGCCCAGCCCGCCAAGGCTGCCCCCGCGCCCGCTGCAAGGAATGTTCGGCGGGTAGATTTGGCTGATCGGGTTTCCTTCATGGAACTATTCTCCACTCCAGCTATGGTATATCTCGTCGAGTCTTTGCTCGTGTGGATTGCCTGCATGGACCAGAACAAGGAACTTCAAAGAGACCTTCTCACCGGCTTTGTAACGCACTCCCTCCTCCGGCAGCCAGTACATGGGTGTGGGCGAGACAAATCCATAATTGCGAGTAAAAAAGGGCCAGGGATAACCGGGATTACTGGGGTGCTGGTAGATTCGGATTCCCTCCCAGTGGCCATTCAAATTTCCCGAGTAATCGCACCAATCACAGGGTACGCCGAAAGTGCCCTCCTCCTGCTTGTCCCCCACCGCATTCATGATCTGGCCTCCGCCATGGACCGCGATTTCTGGAACAACCTCCGCCGAAAAAAGCGCATGGTTCGAATTGAGGATGGTGGTGTCCACCTTGAACTCGAAATCGAAGGCGAACTCCAGCACACGGATGCACTCCGTGGGTGCGGTGATGATGACGCGCCGATGATCTTTAATTGGGGAGGGTTGCCCCGGACAAACCCAATCACAGGTATCCTCGATCACCACCCGTTTTCCGGTTTCCACCACACTTGGTCCGCGTGAGATGATACGTCCCCGCTCGAGCCCCTCCTGCCAATAGTTGGCGCCATTCACCTGATCGCAGGCGAAGTAGAGCGAACGGTGGTGAGGATGACCGATCCCTTTCTCGATGGTGATGCTCTCGCCCGAAAGGGGGCCAATAACCGGCCACAGATAGGGAAACTTCCAGTCCGAGGGAGTGCGGTAGGAGGTAAACAGACTGCCATCGATGAAGACATCGATGCGTTCCTGCCCAGCCCTGGTGGTCAGAACAGAACCGCTTCCCTCCGCTCTGTGGATGGTGAGAGGTATGAGTATGAGAACAAGGATAGTGGTAAGGGTGGTTTTCACTTCTTTTTATCCGCCTCCAGAATGTTGTCGATCCGGGCTAACTCCTCACTGGTGAAGGCCAGGTTTTTAAGAGTTTCCACATTCTCTTCGATCTGCTGAACCGTACTCGCGCCAATCAATGCGGATGTCATCCTTGGATCGCGCAGGACCCAGGCAAGGGCCATTTGCGCCAGGGACTGCCCCCGTTGGACAGCCACTTCCTGGAGTTGCCTGACCATGCTGATGCGTTCCTCGGTCACATGCTGGGGACGCAGGAAGCCATGCGGTTTCCCCGCACGTGAGTCAGAGGGGATCCCCTCCAGATACCGGTTGGTGAGAAGTCCCTGAGCCAGTGGGCAAAAGGCGATGCAGCCGATGCCCTCCTGGCCGAGGACATCCAGTAGTCCTCCTTCGATCCAACGCTCGAACATCGAATAAGAAGGTTGATGAATGAGGCAGGGAGTTCCCAGATGCTTGAGGATCACAGATGCCTCGGCGGTCTTTTCCGCGGAATAGGAGGAGATTCCGGCGTACAATGCCTTGCCCTGACGTACTGCACTGTCCAGTGCACTCATGGTCTCCTCGAGAGGAGTGTTGGGATCGAAACGGTGCGAGTAGAAGATATCGACATACTCCACACCCATGCGCTTCAGGCTTTGATCGAGACTGGCCAACAGGTACTTTCTGGAACCCCACTCGCCATAAGGTCCCGGCCACATCAGGTATCCCGCCTTGGTCGAGAGGATCAATTCATCACGGTGATTGGCGAAATCGGTACGCAGAATTCTTCCGAAGTTCTGTTCGGCGGATCCGGGCGGGGGACCATAATTGTTTGCCAGGTCGAAATGGGTAATTCCGAGGTCGAAGGCCCGGTGGAGCATGGCACGGCAGTTCTCCAACCGGTCCACCTCGCCGAAATTGTGCCACAGCCCAAGCGAAATCGCTGGCAGCTTCAAACCGCTGCGTCCGCAACGGTTGTAGCGCATGGAATCATATCGATTGGGAGAGGGGGTATAAGCCATCAGAAATCCTTTCCGGAAATGTCATCCGACCTCACTTTCCCCCTTCTCCTTGCGGGAGAAGGAGGCCAGGGGGATGAGGTTGGTATCCATCATAAAGAGAAGCCTATAACCAAAGGACGGAACAGGCTACCGGATGAGAGAAAGGGGAATTGATCCGTTTATAGGGTGAGTTATTGTGGAGGTATGAAATCGACAATCTCTTTTCAACGTCTCCGCCGTCTGCGTACCACCCCCCAGTCCCGTAGCCTGGTCCGGGAAACCCGGCTGCATCGCGGGGACTTCATCTATCCGCTCTTTGTCGTCCCGGGAAGTGGAGTCCGCAAGGAAGTGTCCTCGATGCCGGGGGTCTTCAACCTCTCGGTGGATGAGGCGGTTGAGGAGGCCCGCAGGGTATTCGATCTCGGAATCCCCTCTGTCATTCTCTTTGGCATACCCGAGGAGAAGGATGAATGCGGATCGGGAGCTTTCGCCGGGACTGGAATTGTCCAAAGGGCGGCAGGTGCAATCAAAAAAGCAGTTCCGGATCTGTTGGTAATCGCGGACACCTGTCTGTGCGAATACACTGAACATGGCCATTGCGGGATGCTCGAGGATGGGTATGTGGCCAATGACCCCACTTTGGAGATCCTCGGCCAGACAGCGGTTTCGCAGGCTCGTGCCGGAGCCGATTGGATTGCTCCGAGCGGGATGATGGATGGCATGGTCAGGACCATCCGCACTGCCTTGGATGGGGCGGGTTTCATCAATACCCCGATCCTTTCCTATGCCGCCAAGTATGCCTCGGGTTTTTATGGTCCTTTCCGCGATGCCGCCCAATCGACCCCGGCTTTCGGCGACCGGCGGACTCATCAGATGGACCCCGCCAACGCCAGGGAGGCGATGCGCGAGATAGAAATCGACATCGAGGAGGGTGCTGATGCAGTCATGGTCAAACCCGCGCTCCCCTATCTCGACATCATCCGCCAGGCCCATGACCGCTTTGATGTTCCATTGGCGGCCTACCAGGTGAGTGGTGAGTACGCGATGATCAAGGCCGCCGGTCGTAACGGCTGGATCGATGAACGGCGTGTGGCGCTGGAATCGTTGACCTCCATCAAGCGCGCCGGCGCAGACATGATCCTGACCTACTTCGCGGTGGAGGCCTGCGGATGGGAGGAGGTGGGGTGAAGGGGTGTGGATCTTTTTCAATTCACCCTCCTGATTACTACCCCAAAACGGTAAGATTAGAGGAGACAGGACCATATCCTATGCAAGGTGGAGACAACGTATGTCACATCAACTTGTGATCGACTATCCGGAGACACTTCCCGATGCACTGCAGTCTTCTCCGGAGCAGTTCGAGAAAGAGGCCAGAATGGCCATGGCGGTCAAACTCTTCGAGATGAAACGGCTTTCTTCAGGAATGGCTGCTGAGTTGGCGGGTGTTGATCGGGTGACCTTCCTTATGTTGTTGTCTCGATATGGTGTTCCGGCAATCTCCTATGACTGCTCTGAATTGAAGGCGGAGATCGCCTGTGCATGAGTATCTACCCTCACTCATGGTTCTTCTTCAGATACCGGTAATACTCCCTCTTCGGATCCTCTATCTCAGGAATGATACCCGTCATCGCCAAAACGTCTGGGTGAATTCCATTTAGCTCATCCTTTACCGCATCCACCTTCACCTCGGTCCCATCCGGTAGATCAATGGGGTCATCCAGCACCACCGCGCCATTGTGAATATGCCCTCGATAAGTCGCCATGAGCCTCCTCCTTTCCTGGCGTAATTCGCGTCTCCATTCTGGCATCTCCTAACAATTGACTCACATATCTCTCTGACTTTACTCCCCGCTACCTTAGTGATTCTTCGAGAGCATCTGGCCTCACAGCCGCGATTCTGAGCAGCGCCTTAGCCGGACCATCAGGATTCCGCCTTCCCTGCTCCCAGTTCTGAAGGGTCGATTTACTCACTCCGATCATCAATGCGAATTCCGACTGTGACTTGTCGAGTTTGCGCCGGATTGACTTGACATCCTCAGGTTTGAACTCAAAGGATCGTGAGGCCTTGGCCTCTCCGCGACGGATCTTGCCCGCCTGTCGAATACTTAAAAGGAGTTCTTCGAAATCCTCGTGTTTCATTTCAGCTCCTCCTCGATGAGCTTTACCAAAGCCCTGAGCTGCAAAGGGGTGAGATCCTCTTTCTCTCGCTTCGAATAGGCGAAAAGCATATAGAGCGTCTCGCCAGCTTTGTCCCAGTAGTAGAGAATTCTCAGTCCTCCGCGCTTTCCATGATACAGTGCTGTCCATCGAAGCTTCCTCAGCCCTTTGGCGCCAGGGATCAGTGTTCCTTGGTTGGGCCGGAGAATAAGGGCCGCCTGTAAACTTCTGTAGTCATCGTCGGGCAGAAGATCACGAATCTGCTTTGTGAAAACAGGTGTTTCAACAATAAGCATACCACACTATACGCCATTGGCGTATAGTGTGAAGTCATCTCAAATCCGATACCGTTTCCTCCGGTTCTTCCCGAAATCCGCGAAGACAAACTCCCCGAGCTGATCCAACGAGGCATAATAGGCCTTGCCGCCATTGGCGATGGTCAGCTGATCGATAAACTCACGCAGGTAAGGGTCGCGTGCCACCATGAAGGTGGTGATGGTGATGTCGTGACGGCGGCAGCGGACTGCCTCGTTGATGACCGGTGACACGATCCGCGGATCGAGCTGGAAGGTGTTGCGGTAGACTGTTCCATCCTCCTCGAAGATCTGGGTTGGTTTGCCATCGGTGATCATGAAGATCTGGCGGTTGGCGTGACGGCGCGAGAGCAAGACCTTCTGGGCCAGCTGCAGCGCGGCATGGGTGTTGGTGTGGTAGGGGCCGTTGCTCAGGTAAGGGACTTCGGAGGGATCGATCAGCACTGCGTCATCCCCGAAGGCGATTACATCCACCGTGTCCTTGGGGAAGCGTGCACGGATCAGTTCCTGCAGCGCGATGGCCACCTGCTTGGCGGGGGTGATGCGGTCCTCGCCATAGAGGGTCATGCTGTGGCTGATATCGATCAGTAGAGCGGTAGCGCAGTTGGTCAAGTTCTCTTTTTCGTAGACCACCAGGTCCTCGGCTCCGACCTGGAAACCATCGATGCCGGTTCGGATGAGGGCGTTCTTGATCGATTCGGTGTAATGAATGTCATTGACCCGGTCGCCAAACTCGAAGGGACGGGTTTCCGGGAGGTTGTCAAAACCCACACCGCTTTGAAGGGTTGAGTGTTCCCCCAGCGAGTCTTTCTTGAGCGAAGAGAAGATCTCCAGCAGGGCATCTGACTTGATGGAGTACTCCCCCTTGGCGGTGATCTCATATTCCCCTTGAGCATTCTCGCGCAGATACCCATGTTCCTCCAGCCATTCGCGGAACTCCTCGAAACTCATCTCGCCATCCATGAAGTTGTACTGTTCCCAGATCCGCCGCAACCACTCGAGAGCCTCCTCGACATCCCCTCCGGTGTTCATGAGCAGCTGGTTGAAGAGCTTGCGGATCTCCTCGAGTTGTTCATCGCGGAAGGCGGAAGGATCGAACTGGGTGAAACGGTAGTCCATGGCCGGGCGGGCTCCTCTCGCTTCAGTTTAGCGGGCAAGCAACACGAGCCAAGGGGAATACAAAAAAGGGAACACATTGAGATACCTTCCCCCTCCTCCCCCCAAGCTCGCCCATCCTCTCCTCTCGCTCGCCCATCCTCTCCTCTCGCTCACCCATTCTCTCCCCCAAGCTCACCCATCCTCTCCCCAATCTCACCCATCCTCCCCCCAAGCTCGCCCAGCAGTTGCACTGCTGGGCGGAACCCTTCTGGCGGAGTTGTACTCCGCCGGGTTGTGATGTCTGCCCAAATAATCTTGTCATTTCCAGAAATCGCTATCACCATCTTTTTCATGCCACGTCGATACCGGATCATGGAAGACTCAGCGACTTATTTTCTAACCTCGGCTACTGTGTGGTGGACTCCCATTTTTATCTCCAATCTGACCTGTGATGTTCTGGTAAATAGTCTTGCTTATTGCCAGCAGAACAAAGGGTTGAGGATCCATGGTTATGTGATCATGCCCAACCACTTTCATCTGGTCGTTACAGCCTCGCCCCAGGATTCTCTTCCGTCGATCATGAGGGATTTCAAGCGATTCACCAGCCGTGAGTTGATCCGTACCCTTGAATCTTCAGGATGGGAGTTGCCGATTCGTATTTTTCGTAAATCCGGCATGGCTTGTGGAACTAAACAGGAATACAAAGTCTGGCAGGATGAATACCACCCCATTGCATTGTTCAGCGAAGAGGTACTCCGGGTGAAACTTGAGTATCTCCATCAAAACCCAGTACGTAAGGGGCTGGTGCGTAAGGCTTCCGACTGGTGGTACTCCAGCGCGGGATTCTATGAAACTGGAGAGGCTGGTCCGCTTGAAGTGGATGTGGTGGAGGTTTGAAGTGTTCCGGGAGTACAACTCCCGGAGAAGGGTCCGGCCCCGGAGTACAACTCCGGGGCCAGCTGAAAGGGGAAAGAGCCTGCAGGTCCCAATCAGCTCGCCCATCCTCCCCTCAAGCTCGCCCAGCAGTTGCACTTCAGCACCGGAGTTCAACTCCGGGGCCAGCTGCATGGGCAAGAGCCTGCCGGTTCCAATCAGTTCGCTCATCCTCCCCTCTAACTCACCCATCCTCTCCCCAAGCTCACCCATCCTCCCCCCAAGCTCGCCCAGCAGTTGCACTGCTGGGCGGAACCCTTCTGGCGGAGTTGCACTCCGCCGGGCCTCGAATCCGTGCTCTGTAAAAAAAGGGGGGACACATTCCGTGTCCCCCCTCGATCAACTGATGCTATAATGTTGAGATCCGTTAGCGCTCAAGCAGAGCGTCCGTATCCCTTCTTTGTACAGATTTCAGTATTGCGTCCAACCATCAACCGAGGTGGTCCCCATGTCGAACACGATTGCATAATGTGCGTTCGGCAGCAGGCTCAGTGACTCGACTCCACCCGCATCGTTGTCGATACGTCCGGTCACCAGGACACGGCCGTCGATCATCGAGCAGGACGGATGCTTGACTGCGAAACCGACTACCTCTTCGGGGCCGAGATCACTGTGCTCGAAGACCAGGAAGGCCTCGGTGATCGGCTCCAGGTTGGCATTGTAGGCGCGTCCGATGATCTGACGCTTGCCGGTGTTGGAGGTGTCAGACCAGCAGACGAACACGTTGTCATCCTTGTCAGAGCACACATTCACACGGTCTGGGATGGCTTCGAAAGTGTCATTGACCATGGCCTCTTTGACCGTTGTGCGGGTGCGTGCATCGATCTTGGTGACATACACACCTCTGTTGGCGGTGCCATCCGAGCCAACACCCTTGCCAGCCCAATAGATATAATTGCTGGCGATGTGTGAATCGATGCGCGAGGAGCCACCCCCATTGTCACTAATGGAGGTGTTCTTGCCATTGGCGGGTGCGAGTGGCTCCGCTGGATCGGTACGAACCAGGGTCCGGTTCCAGGTGCCAAGGGGTGTTCCATTGTTATCCCAGAAATCGATGCTGTTGGAGTTGTCCTGGCAACGGATGGCAAAGCCATCTTTGTAAGCCGCCAGGTTGGACCAACCGCCACTGTTAGCGCCAGGATCGTTGGGAACCTGGTTACCGCTCAGCGGGCCGACAGTCACCAGGCCGGTGTTCTGGTCGATGATAGCAAAGGGATAGGTCCGAACCGGAACACCATAAGTTGCATTACCGAAAGCGGTATCCCTGTTATCGGTAACGACAGCAAAGTTGCCATTGGAAAGGGCGCGGATTTCGCCACCGAAACGCATCTGGTTGTCCTGTGCTCCCTCGGTGAGCTTCCCGTTGATCGGGTCGATGACCTTCCCAATCGGGGTTGGTGTATTGCCCACTTTGTTCAGGAGCTGGACACAAGCAACCTGGGCATTGTACCCAAAACCATTGGCCACGAAGCTCGGAAAGAGGCCGGGCTCAATCCATGGAGTGCATTCATTCCCGAAGACATACTTGGTTCCGCCGGGTCGTTTATCCGCGCCAATCCGCGGGGGGTTCCCATCGGTACGGGCTCCATCGTTGTTCCCGGTCCAGGCTGCTCCCGCATCCGTGAAGAACCCATCGGTTTCCACCACAGAACCATCTGCATTGAAAAAGGCTACGACACCACGCTCGGTTCCCTCGGTCGCTTCGGCTTCAGTATTCGTGGCTAATGCCAAGGTCCCATCTCCGAAAGCACTCGTATAAGCTTCCCAGTTGCTTGCGTTCTGGAGGCCGTTGGCAAACATCTCACGGTCGTTCACCAGAACGGTCAAACCCACCGAGGCCGGGCCGGCATTCGGAGCCTGAGCCAAGGCGGGCGCCGCCACCACCACTAAAATCCACAATAAACTCCATTTCCCTTTCATCACAACAAACCTCCCTTGTTTTCTCAACTCCACCATTGAGTTGTACTGAAGGAAGCTGGCCCAACAACCTGCTTGTGTCAAGCTAAGGGTGTATCAATAGTGGTATTGGAGATGCCTATTAATGTGGCACAGAGATTTGGTCAGATCTGATTGACGCGAGAGAATGGAAGTCGCATAATGGCAACAGTTGGATAGTTTTCCACTCACTATCGAAAGGAAAGGAGGTCATCATATCGATGCCATATCATTTTCTCAATGGATCACTGCCATCCGGAAAAGTGAAAAGAGGCTTTACGCTGATCGAGTTGTTAATCGTCATTGCGATCATCCTCATCTTAATCTCGATTGCCCTTCCCAACTTCCTGGAGGCGCAGATGCGGGCCAAGGTGGCCAAAGTGAAGGGCGAAATCCGTTCAATCGCCTTGGCTCAAGAACAGTACTATCTCGACTTCAAGATGTACCCCTCGGAAAACGAAGCTGATACCACCGGGCGAAGCAGATCCTCCCAGGGGTTGTTCTGGTTGACCACTCCAATCAAGTACCTGTCCAAAGCTCCCGAGGACCCCTTCTGCGATCAAAACCAGGGCAATAGAGATCAGTACTATGAGTCTGGGGGTATTAAGCATGGAAGGATGCCTTGCCCCTCCTGCCTGGAGACATGGGCGTTCTTTACGCGTGGTCCGGACATGCAGGAGAACCAGATTGTTTCAGACCATCCGCATTGGGGAATGTATGATGATTCAGTGGATTCTTATTCCCCAACAAACGGAACTCGTAGTATAGGAGATATCTTCCAGTTTGGAGGAGATCCACGTTGGATCGGAATTCCGGCATCTGTCGCGATACCCTCTGCCTTAAAAGGACCCAGGTCGCCATTAGTGGTCGATGGTGAACCCTACCTTCAGCGGCTCCCGCCGAAGCTGAGATAAGCCAGATCGTCTCTACTTGAACAAACTCACAAGGGGGAGGCCCAGTGTCTCCCCCTTCTTATTTACGCCTCCCGTCTTTCGGTCTAACCTTTCAGTAGGGTGGCGCGGGTTGACCCTACCGGTCCTTCACCCGCGCCGGGGCAACACCATTCTCCAGGGGGGAGACCAAGATGGGTTCTCGGCTACTCGCGGGTTGTTTGGCCTTGCTGCTGTGCCTCACATTGATCGGCGCGGGAGTGCTTTATTTCCTTCAATACCAGCAAAGAGTCGCTGTCGAGCAGGCGCACACCAAGGCGCTGGAGCTCTACTTCCAGACCAAGCGTCCCAAAGACGCCGGGATCGATCTCCAGAAACGCGCTGAAGCGATCCAACTTTGGCGCGATGAGGTGATTCCCAAGGGGGGACGCAAACCCTTTGTCGCCGAGGCCCTCTACCAGGTGGCCAAGGAAATCGAGGGGAACGAACCTGAAAAAGCGCGCGAATACTACCAGAAAATCGTCTCCGAATTCCCTGAAAGCGACCGGCATGGTGAGGCCACCGCCAAACTCGCCGAATCCCGGATCCGGACCGACCCCGATCAGGCCAAGAATCTCTATTCACAGGTTCTTTCCTCCACCAGTGATACCAACCTGACCGCGGAAGCCAAGTGGGGCATGGCCCGCCTGGAAGACAATCCGGATGGCCTTCCCTCTCCCGAAGTCCGGGAGAAGTTCCAGGAAATCATCGTGAAGTATCCTGACTCTCCCGCTGCCGGAAAAGCACGCGAACGACTCGATGGGGTCAACCGCCGCCTGATTTTCGAAGAAAACAGCCCCAATGAGTTCAAGGCGATTCATACCATCAGCCGGGGCGAGGTCCTGATGAAGATCGCCAATCAATATCAGTGTACGGTCTATATCATCGAGATGCTCAATGGAGTGACCTCAAACACCCTCAAACCCAACCAGAACATCCTGGTTCCCACCTGGGGAAAGGTCTATGCCGTGGTGGATAAATCTGATTACCAGCTGCGCATTTTTCGCGAATCCGACCAGCACTTCCTGCTTCAATACAAGGTGGGCATCGGCGAAAAAGAATGGAAAACCCGTCAAGGCGAGTACATCATTACCAACAAGCAGTTCCATCCCCCCTGGCCAGATCCAAAGACCGGCAAGATGGTCAAATATGGCGACCCGGACTACCCGCTTGGAGAACGTTGGATGGGGCTGTCACCCCCGAACAATCCTGCCTCGCGCACTGGGTTGGGTATCCATGGCACCAACGAGCCGGAGACCATCGGCACCAGCTCCAGTGCGGGTTGTGTGCGTTTGACCAATGAAGATGTGATCCAGGCCTTCGCCATCCTGCGTGAAAAATCACGGGTGATTATCCAGGAGTGAACGTAAATTGGAGTGGCCCCGGACCCGACAGAGCGGGTCCCTCCATGGAGGGACGCATTCCATTGCGTCCATTTAGCTATCCTTCTGGAGATTCCTCCCAATACCTGAACTCCCCGCCGAGAAGCCCCACCGAGGCGATCAACAACACCACCCCAAAGAGGAAAGGAGAGGCGTGCCCCACACAGGCGAACAGGAAGCTGCCGCCGAATGGCCCTATAAATCGTGCCAGGCTGCCCACTCCACGATAGGCTCCGAGGACCTCGCCTTGACGCTGCGGACTGACCAGCTTGGAGACCATTGCACTCAGGGCAGGATTCGCCATTCCCGATCCGAGGCCGATCAGGGCCAGAAGCGGGAAGAGAACTGCCTGATTGCGGATACCCTCCCACCAGTCCAAGGCAGCAAATCCCAGTGAGGCCACCACCAGGATAACCAGTCCTGTCTGAACCACCACCTTCTCTCCCAGCTTTTTGACGAGTTGATGGATTCCACCCCCCTGCACCAGTGCCGAGAGAAGGCCTGCAAAGGCATAAAGGTATCCCACCTTGTGTGAAAGCTGTTCCTCCTTCAAACCAACAAAAACCTTGTTGGCCACAAAGAGAACGAAGACGGTCTCCCACATCGCAAAAGCCACAGTGAAGAAAAACTCCACAATAATCACCAGAAACACGGGGCGGTCATGGAGGAAGTAAGAGAGGTTAAGGATCGGGTGACGCATGGGGGCATGACGTGGACGCCGTTCCAGGGGTAGCGATTCCTTCAGCATCAGCAGGCCATACAGGAGGGCGAGTCCCGAGGC
Source organism: uncultured bacterium (assembly GCA_964481775.1). GTDB lineage: Bacteria > Hinthialibacterota > Hinthialibacteria > OLB16 > OLB16 > OLB16. The sequence continues at coordinate 16,514 of CAYZUX010000116.1, forward strand.
GATCGCCGCGGCATAGGAGGGGAGACTGAAGGAATAAACACTCAGAATCCCTCCGATTACCGGTCCGAGGATGAATCCCAGGCCGAATGCCACACCGATCAAGCCCATCCCCTTGGCGCGGTTCTCAGGGGTGGTGATGTCGGCAATGTAGGCTTGTGCCGCCACCAGGTTTCCTGCCGACAATCCCGCCATGATCCTTCCGATGAATAGGGTTGCGGTATTGGGGGCGTTTGCCAGAACCAGGTACGAGATGCAGCTCCCCGCCAGCCCGGTCAAGATCACAGGCTTGCGTCCATACCGGTCGCTCAGCCATCCCCAGACGGGGATGATGAAGAACTGAACCGCCGAAAAGGCCCCCATGAGAAGACCGGCTTCAAGGTCAGAAGCCCCGAAATGACGGGCATAGGGTTGCAGGACTGGAATGATGATTCCGAAACCGACCAGGTCGATGAAGACAGTAAAGAAAACAATCATCAGGGAAGCGATGGAGGCCGATCCGGATGCCTGCTTCGTAGGATTCAATTGGTCTTGAGTCATGGTTCTCCCTTTTTTTTCTCGGATGGAGTGGCGAATTCAGTCGCCTCATGCACCAGGCGAATGAATTCGCTACTCCATTTCGTCGTTTCCAACCTACCTGCCCGGACCAACAAAAATCGTTGACAGACCCCTTCCTCCGCCCTGATACTATTCAGGTTTGGTTAACGGGCGGGGACTTCCCACAGGAATGTCACCCTTGGGCTTAAGGATATTCACAACATGAAATACCTCGACTTCGAACGTCCGATCGAAGAGCTGGATCGTATCATTCAGCAGCAGAAGGACTATTACCAGAAAACTGGCTTCGATGTAGCCGGAGAGATCGATGCCCTCCAACGCAAACGCCAGCAACTGGTCAGGGACATCTTCTATAGCCTGACCCCTTACCAGAAGATCCAGTTGGCGCGCCACCCGGAACGCCCGTACTGCCTCGATTATATCCGGATGATGTGTACGGACTTTCTGGAGATGCATGGGGACCGGGGATTCGCCGATGATCCCGCTGTAGTGGGAGGCCTGGCCAGCCTGGAAGGCCGGAGCGTGATGATCATCGGTCATCAGAAAGGGCGTGACACCGAAGAGAACATCCGCCGCAATTTCGGGATGGCCAATCCGGAGGGTTTTCGTAAAGCTCTTCGTCTCATGGAATTTGCCGAACGTTTCAGGAAACCGGTCATCTGCTTCATCGACAGCGCTGGGGCCTATCCGGGAATCGGGGCCGAGGAGCGTGGGCAGGCCGAAGCCATTGCCCGTAACTTGATGCGTATGTCTGCGATCAAAACCCCGATCATGGTAGTGGTGACTGGGGAGGGGGGCAGTGGCGGTGCCTTGGCGATGGGGGTCGGAGACCGGATCCTGATCCTTCAAAATGCCTACTATGCCGTTTGTACCCCGGAGGCTTGTGCCGCGATCTTATTTAAAGACAGTTCAAAAGCATCCACAGCGGTTTCTTCGATGCGCATCATGGCGGATGACCTTCTTGAACTGGGCGTGGTTGATGAAATTGTCTCTGAACCGGTGGGTGGAGCCCATCAGAACTGGGAGGAAACAGCGGAAAACCTCAAATCCGCCCTCATCAGGAACCTCGACCTCCTGTGCAGGATTCCACCCGAACAACTGATAGAGCAACGCTACGCCAAGTTTCGTGGCATGGGTGAGTATGAAGACCCCCAGCGTAAACCTCTCACGATTCCCAGCTCACAGAACCATGCCAACCGGAATGGTTCGGGATTGAATGAGGGAGGGGACCTTACAGCCGCCGCCGCAGGCTAGTAGAATACGCGCCATTATCGGCGGAGTTGTCCCGCCACTTCTTGATTCCTCCAGCTCCCTTGGGAGGGGACTGTGTCTCTGAAAGTTTGGT
>CAYZUX010000117.1:0-18370 GCA_964481775.1 uncultured bacterium
CGAAACTGGTTGATCATCGTGGGCTTGATCTCGGAGGATGGAAGTATGGATGGAGATGACCTGAGAGATTACGCCCAATCCAATCTGGAGAAGGTGCTGGCGCGTGTTCCTGGAGTCGGAGAGGTTACCAATTTTGGATCCCAGTATGCCATGCGAGTCTGGCTGGATCCGGACAAACTGACAAATTACCACCTCTCGGTGGAGGATGTGATTTCGAAGCTACGGGCATACAATGTGGAAATATCTGCTGGTCAGTTAGGTGGAACACCTGCTGTGAAAGGCCAGCGACTGAATTCGTCTATCATCGTCCAAAATCTCCTTCAGACACCGGATGAATTCGCAAAAATTCCACTTTATACCAATCCTAATGGTTCTGTTGTGCGCATCAAAGATGTGGGAAGGACTGAACTGGGAACCGAATCCTATGATGTCAAAGCGTTTTTCAATGGCAAACCTACTGCCGCCATGGCTATCCGTCAGGCTCCTGGAGCCAACGCCCTGGAGACCGCCGACAACATCAAGGCAAAAATGGAAGAACTCAGTCAATTCTTTCCTCCCGGGGTCAAGGTCATTTATCCATATGACACCACACCTTTCATCAGGGTGGCCATCGAAGAAGTCGTGAAGACCCTGTTTGAGGCTGTTTTTCTGGTCTTCCTCGTGATGTGGCTCTTCATGGGAAATATCAGGGCCACATTGATCCCGACCATTGCGGTGCCAGTCGTGCTGTTGGGAACCTTTGCCATCCTCGGATTCATGGGATATTCCATCAACATGCTGACCATGTTCGCGATGGTGCTGGCCATCGGTCTGCTGGTGGATGACGCCATTGTTGTTGTTGAGAACGTGGAAAGAATCATGTCATCGGAAGGGCTTCCTCCCCGCGAGGCTACCGCCAAATCGATGGATCAGATCACCAGTGCCCTGATTGGTATTGGTCTGGTCCTTTCAGCAGTCTTTTTACCAATGGCCTTCTTCAGTGGATCAACAGGGGTTATTTACCGCCAGTTTTCCGTCACCGTGATTGCCGCCATGCTTCTATCGGTGCTGGTGGCATTGATTCTGACTCCTGTTTTGTGCGCTTCACTGTTGAAACCAGTTCCCGCAGGACATGAACCTGCTGAAAGTGCTTTCTTTTTGTTCCGCCCCTTTTTCCTCTGGTTCGATCGTGTTTTTTTCCGGTTCAGAGACATCTACATCATGATTGTGGGACACTCCCTAGCAAGAAAATTCCGTTATTTTTTCTTATATGTTGTCCTCCTTGTGGTGATCGGCTTTCTGTTTTACAGGTTGCCGACAGGTTTTCTTCCCGATGAAGACCAGGGTATCCTTTTCTGTCAGATTCTGATGCCGACCGGGGCAACTCAGGAGCAGACCTTAGAGGTCACCGCTGAAATCGGTAAGTACTTCGCGGAGAAAGAGGCCGAAGCCGTAGAATCTGTTTTGACCATTGCCGGCATCGGTTTTTCCGGGAGAGCCCAGAACACGGCATGGTGTTCGTCAAGCTGAAAGACTGGAAGTTGCGTGACCGTCCGGACCTGAGAGCACAAGCCATCGCTGGAAGAGCCATGGGGGAGTTTTCCAACTTTCGGAAGTCGATGTTTTTCGCTTTTCCTCCCCCTGCAGTTGTGGAATTGGGGAATGCCTTGGGTGTTGATTTTCAATTGATGGATCGAGGAGGTCTTGGTCATGCTGCCCTGATGGAAGCACGAAACCAATTCCTGGACATGGCAGCAGCGGATTCGAGGCTATCCAGAGTCCGTCCAAATGGTATGGAGGATGTTCCCGAATACAGGGTGGATGTGGATTGGGATAAAGCAGGTGCTTTGGGACTGCCCATCACCTCGATCCATAACACCATATCGGCGGCGTTTGGCGGTGCCTATGTGAATGATTTTATTCAAGCGGGACGTGTCAAGCGGGTGTATGTGCAAGCCGATGCCCCCTACAGGATGCTCCCCCAGGACCTGGAGAGGCTGTATGTGCGCAACACAGCTGGGGAGATGACTCCATTCTCATCGTTTGCGACCACACACTGGGTGAGTGGATCTCCGAGGCTGGAGCGTTTCAATGGTTTCCCCTCTCTCAACATCCAGGGAGAACCCGCACACGGCCACAGTTCCGGTGAGGCCATGCAGGCTATGGAGGAGATTACCAGAAAACTGCCCCAGGGCATTGGATATGACTGGACCGGTCTTTCCTACCAGGAGCGTCTGGCAACAGCCCAGGGACCGGTTCTCTACGCCTTCTCGATCCTGGTCATCTTCCTGTGTGTGGCTGCTTTGTATGAAAGCTGGACCATCCCCTTTGTCAATCTTCTGATGTTGCCGTTGGGTGTTTTCGGTGCCCTGGCCGCAACTACCTGGCGGGGACTGGCAAATGATGTGTATTTCCAGATTGGTTTTCTGACTACCATGGGTTTATCCACCAAGAACGCCATACTCATCATTCAATTCATCAAAGATCAGCTGTATCACGGATTGGGACTTACCGAGGCAACCCTGGAGGCTGTCAGGATTCGCTTCAGGCCTGTCCTCATGACTTCACTGGCTTTCTTCTTTGGAACACTCCCATTGGCTATTGCAACCGGTGCTGGAGCGGGTGCCATGAATGCCATCGGAACCGCTGTCACCGGTGGTATGATGTCAGCGACCTTTATCGATCTCATTTTTATTCCACTCTTCTTCGTGGTCATCACTCGCGTTTTCGGGAGTAAGATTAAACGATCAAACACGGGTCTTTAAGAATTTGAGGAGATGGTTTCCGGAGCTCAATAGACATCAACTATACCGTGGCGTATCTGTCCCAGGTACATTCCATCCCAAGTGATGCGCAGAGGGATGACATAACGGCCGGGAGACGCACTCTCTGGAACTCTCAACCAAATCCGGCCGAACACATCGGAATCCGAACGATCGGGACTAACCAAACCACAAGTACGTGGAGGTGCATCAATTTCTGACTGGCTTTTTTCCTTATCCCAAATCCAATCTTCCGGTAAGACCGGTTCCACTTGTCCTTTCACCCGCTGTTTTCCATGGTTGGTGAACTGGACATCCAAAGCGATGGTAGCACCTCGTGCAGCCTGTTGTTCATACGGATAGGTTCGCACCCACCAGGTATCCACAGCAAAGTTGGGATGAGACCAGGGAACCATCTCAGTGAGGATCTGTTCCCTCTCAGCGAGAGTCTGATCGATCTTATCCAGTTCAATATCTCCGAACGTAAAAGCACGTCCCTGGTGCTGATTGACAATGTAGTCTGGACAGCATTCGCGCCAGATCTCGATACACCTCCGGAATCCGCGTCCGGCACCAAGAAATGTCCGGTTGCCCGCTGTGTAGTCATCTATCCCGGTTGGGGCGCCCGAGTCTCCGGCGAAGAAGACTTTCTTGCCGTGCCCTTCGACCAGTAATCCTCCATGGTATAAGGTCTGACCGGGCAGGTGATATGCCGTGAGCTGGAACTCATGCCAGTTCCATTGCTCGCCATCCCGGGTGGCTCTTGTCACCTGGGCTCGGCAAGGAGAGATACAGGGAAGAAAATAACGCTCGGGGAACTCCAGGACATCTCTCATGCTTTGATCGCACCAGATGGGACATCCGTAAGCATTTCCCAGACGATGGAGTGAGTCCACGTGGTCATCGTGATAGTGGGTCACCCAACAAGCCTCGACCGAATGGATCTTCTCCTCGCGTTTCCATTCATCCAGCTTCTGCAAGACCGAGTCATGACCACAGTCGATCAGGAGGACATCCGAGGTTTCTGAGATCACAGCATAGCTGGTATAGGCCACCCTCTTCACCCAGCGCGGCAAAAGCTTGGTTTCGGAGGGTTTCATTCGCTGTGGATCATCACTGAGGTCTTGGTAAAGGTTGGGAAAATAGTGGTTAGCGGCAGAAATCGAAACATAATTTCGCCGAAGAGTATCCAGACGCTGTTCAAGCAGTTCAACTGCAGCTTTGGGAGAATCGATGATTTCCCCGCGGGAAGGGATCAGTACCTGGGCTCCACTTCGTTTCAGTTTTCCAAGGCTTTCCAGCAACTTCTCACGGTTTCCCATGAAACCATGATAGTCAGTCACGCCACCGAATCCCTTTTGCAGCGAATCGATCTCCCAGATCTGTCCGGGACCGGCGATGCTGTCACCACAGAAAATAAAGCGTCTGCCCTCGACCTCAAAGGAATAGGAGACACTCCCATCAGTAGCTCCCGGTGTATCCAGGACATGAATCGTGTGCCCTCGCCACTCGACCGTGTCGCCCTCACCAACACCCTCACTGACTCTGATTGAGCTGGGAAGAACCTCAGGTCCCGGTTGAAAATGGTAAAGGTGCCAGCGGTTTCTGGAATCAGCCCAATAGGACTCCACATCATCGAAAAGTTTCCGTTCCGCGCTGGGGACTACAACCTGAGTACCCTGATCACGGAATGAATAGACTCCGGCCACGTGGCTCCGTCGATGTTGGGTACAAAGGATCTTTTCGACTCTTTGTATACCCAATGCCAGCAGGCGTGCAGGAGTGATTGAGTCACAACAATCGATCAATAAGGCCTGAGAGCCCTCCACCAGCACACCGGTGTGGATCGCGCCTTCCAACAGGTATAAGTCATTGGTGAGTTGATGTGCTTTCATTTCACCGTTCCCTTGTTCAGGCATGGAGATGACCTGTCCTGACTCGATGGTCACCAGAATCAACAGCAGGAATGATCGAAAGAAACATATTAAAGAGACAATTCCGGCGCGGGAGGCTGCAGCCGCAAAATACCCGGAGAGAAGATGATTGGCTGTCTGTATGATCATCGTGCCAAACATTGTGGAGTAACCAAGCAGGGATGGCAATCTGAGTTTTCAGAAATCCATCCAGGGGAACTCCCGCTTCCGGGATGGTTATTTTCACATAATAGCTTGTCATGGATGGTCCAGGAATGGGATATTCTGGATTGACGATCTGATAGAAGGAGAGATTTGAAATGAATCCACTGACTCGGAGAGAATTCCTGGCTTCCGGCATGGCAGCCACCGGGCTGGCAAGCTTACCCTCCATGACTGCAGCCACGGAGCAGGCAGGAAAGCTGACAAACAGAAACATCATCCTGATCCTGGTGGATGACCAACGATTCGATGCGATGAGTTGCGCTGGTCATCCCTTCCTGAAAACTCCCCACTTGGATGCCCTCGCTCAGGGAGGAGTGTTTTTCAGGAATGCCTTTGTCACCACCTCTCTTTGCTCTCCCAGCCGCGCGACCATCCTGACAGGGCAGTATGCCCATCAACATGGAGTTCTGGATAATGTCACACCCTTTCCACCGGGAGTAGTCACCTTCCCGGAAATCCTCCAGAAGAATGGATACCATACAGCTTTCATCGGAAAGTGGCACATGGGTGGTGAGAGTGACTCACCAAGGCCTGGATTCGATCACTGGATTTCTTTCAAAGGGCAAGGTGTCTACAAGGATCCGGTTCTGAATATCAATGGGAAAGTGGAGAAAAAAGAGGGTGGTTATATTACTGACATCCTTACAGATTATGCGGAGGAGTACCTCCGCCAGTCTCACACCCAGCCTTTTTTTCTCTACCTTTCACACAAAGCGGTTCATGCTGAATTTGCTCCCGCGGAACGTCACAAAGGGACCTATGCCAAGGCTGATTACCCCCACCCCTCCTCGATGGCGGATACTGAGGAAAACTATCATGGAAAGCCAGCCTGGGTTCGTGCACAACGGAAGAGCTGGCATGGAGTGGATGGGATGTATAACAACTCCACTGATTATGACACCTTTGTTCATGACTATGCGGAAACCATGTTGGCGGTCGATGACAGCATTGGCCGTCTAGTGGAAGTCCTCCGGGATCAGGGGATGCTTGAGAGCACTCTCATACTCTATACCTCGGATAATGGATTCCTGTTTGGTGAGCACGGCTTGATCGACAAGCGGACCATGTATGAACCCTCCATTCGTGTCCCTCTGATTGCGCATTGTCCGGAAATGATTCCTCCCGGGCAGAAACTGGAAGAGCTGGTCACCAATCTGGACATGGCCCCAACGATCCTTTCAGCAGCTGGAATCCCTGTTCCCGACCATTGTCAGGGCCTCTCTTTCCTGAATATCGCGAGGGGAAATCGAACCAACTGGCGGGACCATTTCCTTTATGAGTACTTTTGGGAGCGATCATTCCCCCAAACTCCTACCGTTCTGGGGGTACGCACCAACCGCTACAAGTACATGAAATATCATGGCATCTGGGATCGGTATGAGCTTTATGATCTTGAACAGGATCCTGATGAAATGAACAATCTACTGGGTGAGTTTTTGCAGAATAACGAGGCGGGAGTTCTGGAAAACCTGATTCGATCCAATGTGAAACCAGCTCTGAAGGAACTCTTTCTGGATATGGAAAAACGTCTCGCCACGCTTCTCCAGGAAACTGGGTGCAGGAAAGAACCTTCCTGGGGGAAATCATTGTAGAGGTCTATTTGAAATAAAGGATCCTTTATCTCTGGCTCAGTTCCTCATAAACCTCATTGTAATAGAGCGCATTTTCAACCGGTGTGTTGGGAGGGATATGGTTACCCACGGCCATAAAAAAACCAGGGCAATCTTTCCCAATGCGGATACAGCGTTCCACCTCGGCACGGATCTCCTGGCGTGTTCCCGAGAGCAGAATGCGTGTATCAGCGTTCCCGATAAACACATGGGTCTTCCCATAATCACGGGCACTTCTGGCCATGTCAGTCATCGGCTCCATGACAAAGCCGTTGATTCCACAATCTACAAGATCCTCAATGAATGCTGTGTAGTTTCCATCGGCCGTGAATAAAATTGTCTTCTTACTTTCCCTGAGAGGAGCGAGTTGGCGTTTGAGTGCTGGAAAAACAAAGGCTCGGTACCAGCCGGGATGAGTGAAAGGCCCTGATGTCCAGACCATATCATCATGGATCATCACCACCGGGACATCGCTCTCTGCCAAAGCATCGAAGTATTGCTGTACCCATGATGAATAACGGTTCACCACCTCACCGAAACCTTGAGGATCGGTTCCCAAGGCTTCCAGAAGCCAGTTCCAGCCAAAGAGTTCCAATACACCCGAGATGCAGGTCACATAGATGCCAGTCATGTTGACCTGGTTCGGGAAACCCTCGCAATTGGCGCGATATTGTGCCTCAAATGCTGTAACCATTTGTCTGGTATCTCGTTCTCCCAGAACTCTCCAGGGATCAAAAGCGAGGACTTCCGCGACCGAATGAAAAGGAGAATCGATGACAGGATCAAAATCGACTCCTCCACTCTGGTATACCGCATGGCCCATGCGGGTGTGGAAGCCGCGGAAAAAATCAGTGGTTGGGAGGGTGCACCAGACCAGATCGTAGTTCCAAGCATCATAAAGCGCTCTTTGCGCGCGATAGCGGGTAACGTCATCGGCTCCTTCGAGCTCAATGCCGGTCACGGCTCGCACAACACCAGGATGCATCTCCAGAGAGTACTCGGTGCGTGGGATGCGCTTAGGCTTTTCCAGATGCAAGGCGGCAAGGCCATCGGAGAGGGACATAAAGTGTTCGTTTCAATCCAAATCTTTCTTCATAGTGTCTAAAGAATGGACTTATGTAATGCTTATGAAATGGGTTTATACAAATCTACACCGCGAATTTCCTCTTGAAGAGTCATCCCTCCCCTTGTGAATAGCGAGGAATCGGCAAGTGCTCCAGCATGGGACATGAATCCCTTCCGCTCGGAAAGGGGAGCCTCCGGAGAGATGACAACGATCATCTCACCCGGACCTGGTTGGATCGTGTCAGTAATTGGAACCTCAACTTGAAGGATACGGTTAGCAAGGATCTGAACACGGCGCCAGATCGCTTCCATTAGTTTTCTCCTTGCGAGGTGTTCTCCATCTCGCTTTCGTTTTCGCTTCACACATCTGTAGGACAGTCTACGTGAATCCTCGTTTTTAGCTCCAGATTCAACTCATTGGACACCTTCCAAGCTTACTTCAGAAGAATTTCCTTTGTCATTACATCCTGCCCTCTTTCACTCAATCCCCTGGCTCGCCAGCCACCTTTCCGCATCGATCGCGGCACGGCAGCCCATGCCGGCAGCGGTGATCGCCTGACGATAAACACTGTCAGCCACATCGCCGGCGGCGAAAACACCCTCCACACTGGTCTGGGACCCTGCCGGATTCTTCAGAATAATATAGCCTTTGGCATCGGTCTCGAGCTGGCCATTGAGGAAGGCGGTATTCGGAGTATGTCCGATAGCAAGGAAGACACCATTCACCGGAAGGTCACTCACCTCATTGGTCTTCACATTCTTCAGGCGTAATCCGGTGACACCGTCCTTGTCGTTGCCCAACACCTCCTCGACCACCGAATTCCAGACCGGCTTGATCTTGGGATTATGGAGTGCACGTTCCGCCATGATCTTGCTGGCACGGAAAGCATCCCGGCGGTGGACAATATAGACCGGGTTGGAGAACTTGGTCATGTAGGTGGCCTCTTCCATGGCGGAATCACCGCCCCCAATGATCGCAATGGGTTTATCCCTGAAACGAGGGAAGGCCCCATCGCAGGTTGCACAGGCGGTTACCCCAAGTCCTTTCTTACGGAAATATTGCTCACTTTCCAGGCCCATCCAGTTGGCGGAGGCCCCGGTCGCAATGATCAGCGCCTCGCTCTCCCACTCCGTTCCATTGGAGTCTTTTACCTTGAATGGACGCTTCGAGAGATCGACCGATTCCGCACCGGTGTACTCCTGAATCCGGACCTCGAAACGTTTGGCCTGATCACGGAGCGCGGCCATGAGTTCCTGTCCATCGACTCCCTTGGGAAAGCCGGGGTAGTTTTCAACCTCATTGGTTAACATGAGCTGCCCACCCGGGAGGTCACCTGCCACATGCCCGCCCTCCAGCACCACAGGTGACAGGTTCGCACGTGCCGCATATATGGCTGCTGTCCAGCCAGCAGGCCCTGATCCCAGAATGATCACTTTTTCCACCATGATTTTCTCCTCGTGTTTCAGATTCCGTGAGGCAGATTGGCTCTGAGGAGCAGGCCTCTCCCGGTCAATTTAGAACGATTCTAAATCTGGAACGTCTCGAAATCAACTTGCTTTCTCGAAAGGTTTGGCATCGTACTTGTTGAGGATCTTCCTCCATTCCTCTTCGGTGAGGACCTCGGATTCATCAATCAACATGATCGGGATGTCATCCTTGATCCGGTACCTGCGCCGTGTTGCTGGGTCAGTTGAAACCAGGGTGTCTCCATCCAGAACCAGCGGAGCTTTACTCTCGGGACACACCAGAATCTCAAGCAGCTCAGTTGAAATGCCCATTGTTTTGGCCTCCCTGTTGATACGACTCTTCAGCAATAATAAGGACCTGAAAGGTGAATGGAAGAGTCAGACTCCTTCATACCCAAGGTTAGGTTTTTTACGCATCTCCCACTGGGTTTTAAACAAGCAGACTGTTCGCCTCAAATCCTATCGTTTGAGGAAAAAAACAGAAACCGAAAACCAGAATCCAATTGACACTATAGATCCCCTTCGACTATGATATTAACCGGTTTACCATCAATTGTTCCACCAATGAGTAAAGAGGTCATTTCCATGAAAACGTGGGCATGTTTCACAAGATCCAAGAATGGTTTTACTCTGATTGAACTCCTGATTGTGATCGCTATCATCCTCATTCTGATCGGTATTGCGCTGCCCAATTTCCTCGAAGCTCAGAACCGTGCGAAGGTGGCCCGTGTGCGGGGTGAGTTCAAGTCCATCGAGACCGCGATGGTCGCTTACCGTCAGATCAACCCGCATTACCCATTCACGGAACCCACCGGCAAAGCCCCTTTTGTCAGGAAAAGTTACTGGCCCTCCGGACCAAGAATCCGTTTCGCCTATGAGCTCACCACCCCAATCAAGTTTCTTTCCACAGTGAACTTTATTGATCCATTCATTGGCAACTGGGCCCAATCCGATCAACACAACGACAGGGAATACTCATACTACTATCTGAACTATGAAACCTTCTCACTCCACCGTCCCTCCCCTCACAACACGTTTGATGCCTGGTGTCTCTGCTCATGGGCCCTGGACCGAGTCGACAGCGGATGCTCCTGGTTCCCGCAGATCGTGGTCAATGCCAAGAAAGCTGGTGTAGCGATTGACTACGGTGCATTGGTGGTCTTTTATAGCCCCACGAATGGAACCAACTCACGCGGAGACATCGCCAAGTATGGTGGCTGGGTTCCCGCCGAGGTGAAACTGTTCGACCGGTAGAGTCACGGATTTTCCTCTTCACCTTTTCTCCACACAGGGAGAGGTTTCTCCGTGTCTACGGATTCGATGGCCTGCATCTATCCATGATCACAATCATCCAAAGGAGAAATCCTCGTGTACTTGCGTCTCTCGCTTGGTTTCTTTGTTGTCACCGCATGTTTCTGCACCTCGGCTGCTCCCCCCATGGAACCCTGGAGTGAGGAATCTGTCCGTTCCGCGATAGCCTCAAGGGGTGATTTTTCCCCCTTCCCCCGCTATCAGGACCGTACCTTTTGGAAGGGAGTTGCAGAGAATCCACAACTCTCACCCACCACACCAGACCTTCTCAAGACCGCACGAGACCTGAAGGACAAGGATCTGCCCCCCTTACCTGCTTCCAAATACCTCGAGTTTCAACGGAATGGTAACCGGACTCGCTATCAGAATCTGCTTTCCGAACGTGGAGAGTTCCTGAATGCATTCGCGGTCGCGGAATGTCTGTCAGGCACCGGAGAGTTCATCGATCCCCTGATGGATACCATCTGGGCTTATTGCGAGGAGAGCGACTGGTGTTATCCCGCCCATACCGGGGGATTGGTCGATATGAAAATGCCCCATATCGATCTCCGTGCCACTCATGTCGCCGCAGACCTTGCCCTTCTGGATTATGTCTTTAATGAAGCCCTTCCGAAGCCGGTTCGCGAAAGAATCCGTTATGAACTTGACCGCAGGATTTTTGAACCTTATCTCACACGTGAGTTCGGTTGGATGACAGTGGATAACAACTGGAACGGGGTCTGTAATGGCAGTATCCTGCGTGCCGCCCTGCTCATCGGTGATGAAAACGAGAGGTTGGCAAAGATCATCCTGCGTGCCCAGAATGGTCTCTGTCATTATTTCAAAGGATTCGGCCAGGATGGAGGCACCGCCGAGGGAATTGGTTACTGGAATTATGGTTTCAGCCATTATGTCCTTGCGGCCCATCTCCTGAACATTGCCACTGCGAAGCGGTTGAATCTCCTGGAGCCACCCCTCATTAAAGAGATTGCCCTGTTCCCCATGAGGATTGAACTTTCCCCGGGAAAATTCCCCAGTTTCTCGGATGGAGGGCATGAATACCGTTTCTACCCCGGCTGGACCAGTTATCTGGCCGAAACAATCGGATCTGAAGGACTCCAGGACTTCCTATCAGCACGAATGGAAAGAAAACTGCCCGCCTCCAGTCTGGGTGGACTATTACAGGCAACCTCGATGGGAAAGATTCCCTCCACAACAGGAACTGTCCGCCTGGAGCCATTCGTGTTTCTGCGGGGGATTGAATGGATGATCTCCCGTGCTCATCCTGAGGATCCGATGGGGATGGTCCTTGCGGTCCAGGGGGGACACAACGCCGAACAACACAATCACAATGATGTGGGGAACTTCATCCTTCACAACCAGGGGGAGTCATTGCTTGTCGATCTGGGTGCTCCTGTATATGACAAGACCTTTTTCAGTGCCCAACGTTACACCTATTTTGCGGCTCGCTCGCTGGGGCACTCGGTTCCCCTGGTAAATGGCCAGGAACAAAGAGCTGGTATCGAAGCCAGAGCAGTCGTCCAGGTCACGCACACTGAAGATGTGGACACCTTCCGGGCTGACATCACTGCCGCATACCCACCCGAAGCAAAACTCCAGAGGCTGATCCGTACCCTGACACTGCACCGGACTGACCAAGCTGGCTTTGTGGAAGTGGATGACAATTATACCTTCACTGAAACAGGCTTGCCTTTCGAAAGTGCATTGATGACCTATGGTGAGGTCAACCAGCAATTCCAAGGCATGGTGCTTATTATGGGAACGCAGGGGAATCTGGGCATCAAGTACGATTCCAAAGTGGTCAAGGTCGAAGTCAGGGAATTCGATCCTGTTGAAGAACACCTGAGAGTGGACGCAGGTCACCCCAAGGTCAAGCGGATCGCTTTCCAAGTGAAAGAACCTGAACAGGAAGGGACGGTCCATTTACGGATTGCACCTGCCAGGGTGAAGGCCATGGAGGAGTCCAGTCAATGAAAGCATTCCTTGTTCTCTGTGGTTTATTGTCCGCCTCCATGGCCATGGGGCAGGAACCCATAACCGCTCGTTTGGTCACCGAAGAGACAGTGGCCACCTGGATTTCACCGGACAATGGATCGGGTCCCACATGGTGTTATGGGGCACCCCTTTTATTCAGAGATGGTGACCGTGTCTTTGTCAGCATGATGGAGACGGGCAAGGGAGTACCGCCGCTTGCCAATACCCGCTGGAACCTGTTCTGTCAGACAGATGGAAAATGGGCGATGGTTCAGGCCCCCTCTGGCTTTCGACACAGAGAACCCTGTCCGATCGGGGGATTCCCGGGGAACCAGGTTTTCCTATCCACCAATCCTTCGACACAACCACCAGGAACAAAGTATGGTCCCTGTGATCCCCAACTACTCCTGTTTGACCCATTTCATCTCGATCGTGAGCCCCTGGTGGAACATCCCGTGTGGCCGGGCCCCCAAACCTTTACGGATCATTCTTACCGGGGATTCGCGGTGGACTCTGCCAGCCGGGAAGTCCTGTGTCTGAATATCGATGCCGAGACCAGTCAGCAGATCTGGTCGCACCGTAACTCATCCGGCCAGTGGACCCGTAACGGCACAATCACTTTCCCGATTCGAGCTTGTTATCCCCAAGTGGCGCTCTCACGGGGATCTGCTCATGTATTGGCGATCGGAGATATCGTGGAACCGCTGGATGAGTGGCGGCAGTATAAGTTCGACCAGACCCAACAAGGGTGGGACTATGTCTTCCGCAGACTGTTCTACACGTACACTCCAGACATTACGAAACAGGATTTCATTCCCCCCATCGAGGTCGATACCCTCGAATCCACAGCAGGGCATATCGCGAACCTTGACTTATGGATAGCCCCGGACGGAGCAGCCCATCTCCTTTATCTGAAAACCAGTGTGCAGTCGCCGTTGATGCGGGATCGTTTTTTCCCTGGACTACCGATTGTACACACCCTGGATTACGTGGTTATCCGGGAGGGTAAGATCACCAGGCGAGAACTGCTTGCGGTGGGTGGCGAGGTGAACAGCCCCCTGAATCCGGGATATGGCCGTTTTCACAGTACCCCCGATGGTCATCTCTGGGCGGTATTCGCAGGAACCACCAAGGCAGCAGATGGCAGTTCTGCCAACTTCCTCCATCTTATGTCAGTGTGGCCGGAGCTCAAGCGTGAAAATCCTGTCAAGGTGGAATGGAAGCACCCCTTGGGGAGTTTTTTCACGGCAACCGAGCGGGGAGGATCAAAACCCTCCTGGACATTGGACCTCTTTGGAACACGTCCAGAGCCACAGACGATGGGATATGCCAAAATCGAGTTGTCCGCTGTCCCAAAGTGACCTAATAGAGATACCACCCCAGAACCTCTGAGGCGGGAATCTCTATCTCGACAATGAGCTTGGGACGGTTCACGCTCAGGATGGATTCAGAAGACCAGAAAGCCCGTCCGGTTCTCACGATTCCAGACTCATCTCCTACCAACATCCACCCATGATTGGTGGAAGGGGTGGAGAGCCAACCATTGACTGTTGTCTCCATGGCTGAACTCGACCAACGGGCAATTCCTGACTTCCCCACTACACCAGTGGCATCTGCAGGACCAAAGTCACCTCCCGGATTGTTCCAAGCCTCTGAATTGAGTTTGTTGGAACTCCAGGTCATATCACCGGGGTTTCCAAGTCCCCCTGACTCCGATGAATTGACAGTTCCCTCCCCCCATTCCTTGGAGATTGGGTGAAGGCTAACGCTGGCAGTATTTGGCCCCCCTGCGGAAGCCTTTGAAATCGTGAGTTCAAGGGTTACTGCAGTCACCATCGCTTCAGCCGGAATCGAGGATAAATCGAACCGGACCGCAGTGCGCCGTCTGGCACCCTGTGGGAAGCCGGCAAGAGGGCCTGTCACTCCCACATGGTACTCATCATTTCCCCCATTTGAAAACGATGGATTTTCCTCATACATGTCCGCATCGGTGTTTCCAGAGTATCCGCTGGCTCCTTCCTGGAAAGTCAGAACCATGGTTTCCGCATAGACTCCTCCGAGAAAGAGTCCGAATGTTGAGATAATTCCGAGTGCTTTCAGGCTTGGTTTTTTCATATTTAAGAGTCTTCACTCCGAATTTGCTTTCGTCAAGGAAAATTTTCCAAGAAAATGGTTCATCGAATCAGATATAAACACAATAAACTAAAGTTGTTATGTTTTTTGTCGACTCTTTCACATAGAAGTATCGGCATGGGATGGGGGGGAAATGATTCAAAGAGTGACGGGTATACCATGGGGGTGGTATGCCACGAAACCTACCAATAAGGTATCCGACCAGAGCCTTTCCGGTTGGTGGACAAGGCTCCCGGTTCTGTGCATCTCCATTCTTTTTCCTCTCTGCTCCTCGGCAATGATTGCTGTCGAAAATGATAGTGATCTGGATGGCCTGATCGATCTGGATGAAAAATCAGTCACGATCCAGGTATTCGCCGGACCCTCCAGTCTCTCCCTCTATACGATTGCCTCCGGATACACCATCCAGGAGGGAACCAGACTTCCGGTTCGTGCCAGCGGAACAATTACCGGGGATGTTCAAACGGAACTGACCAGTCAGCCGGATGGCATTGTCGCCCCGCCAAGCTTTCCGATGGTCCTCAATACTGCTCCGCATCTTTCATTGATCGGATCCATTGATGGCTCTACCTGGTTCCTCATCGGTACTGAAAAAGTGATCGAGGCTACATCCAGTGGGGAGTTGATTTTCGCGGTGAATGATGTGCTGGGTGCCTTTCAGAACAACACGGGTTTTTATGAAGTTACTCTGGGACGTGGGCTTGGAACTCTGATCGATAATCCCGATTCTGATGGCGATGGATACCTCGATGGTGTGGATGGTGCCCCGCTCGATCCCGATGAACATCTTGATACCGATGGCGATGGAATCTGGAATAATCTGGATCCGGATGATGATGGCGATGGATTGATGGACAACGAAGAGACCGGAAAAGTCCTCACCCTTCCAGCCACGGGTTCTCCGGCAGCGGTTCCCTGGATCTCTACAGGTTTCAACCTGTTAGCTGGTGAATACCTCAATTTTTCAGCCACAGGCACAATTACGGATGGTGCCAACCAGGAATCCTCCAATCCAGATGGACGTAACGATATCAGCACAGACAGCCTTGTGCTGACCAAGCCAGGTGTTTCCATCTACAAGTTGTTGGGTCGTATAGGATATGGTGAGTGGTTTGAGATGGGGGCCGCTTCCAGGGTGGGCTTCAACTCACCGGTCATGATTCAGAAGGAAGCGGTACATATCGGAGACCAGACAGTCAGTACCTGGGAAATCCCCAAACCTGCAGGCAACCGCTTGGACCGCTCATTTCAACTACCCGAAGAACCATTGGGTGATGCACTGCTTCACCTTGAGGTCTGGAGCACTCGTGAAAACAACCTTGTATCGATGAATGGGCTTTACTTTGGCAGGCTGTGTGCCAATCGAACCAATTCATGGACCGATTGTGAGCTCCCAGTTCCTGCCTCGGTTCTCCGGAAAGGTGAGAATAGCTTCTCGATCATCGCGGGCCAGGATGATGATACACAGGACACAACTTCGTCCCTCGATGATTTCATGATCCGGAAAATTGAGTTGAAATCTATTCCGAGCGGTTATCGGATTATCCAGAGTGCCCCTCACCATATCGGAGATGAGACTGTCAGTGACTTCGAGGTACCCGAAGCAGAAGGAACAACCTATGGTTTCAACTTCACCCTTACCCACCTCCCCACCACAGGAACAGTCAGGCTCTTTGTCGATGCCTATGATGTCACAACTTCACGCCCACCCCTTCCGGTTGAAGTCAATGGGGTCCAGGTTGGAACACTTTGTCAACGCAACTCCCTGCTCTCTGACTTCTGGCAGCACTGTACCATCGACTTCGATATCAGCCTGCTGTTTGTGGGCAGCAATCGGATTGAATTCAGGAGTATCACTGGAACAGGCACCAGTTCCAATGATTATGATGATTTCATGATCCGGTTTGTCCAGATCAGGATCCCCTTCTCCGGATCAGTCAATGAGCTGCTGCTTTCCTACAATGAACAGATCGGTGGTTATCAGGACAACACCGGGGCTTACACCGTGACGATTGGTGCAGGTGTTGCCACTGACCCGCTCAAGGTGGATTCAGATGGAGATGGTATCGGTGATGGAACGGAATACCTTGCTGGGACTGATCCTGCCGATCCGAATGATCCTGCCGCATTTGATTATAATGCCGATCAGTCACTGGATGCCCTGGATCTGTTTGGATTCAGTCAATGCTGGATGAGGTCACCCGGCAAAGGAAGTTTTGAGGAAGTGTTGGATAACGATGAATCAGGGATGGTAGACACATTCGACCTGCTTCTGTTTGAAACAACCTGGTTCCGATAAGGGGGAATGAGCATGTATTTGAATTTCTTTGGTTTTCACAAAAAACCTTTTTCAGTCACTCCTGATCCCTCGTTCTTTTTTCCGAGTGAGTCACACCGTCAGGGACTGGCACATTTGCGATATGGAATCCGCGAGCGAGTGGGGTTCATCGCCCTAACTGGTGAAGTGGGCACTGGAAAAACACACCTCGTGCGTCTGTTGCTGCAGGAGCTCGGTCCCGAGGTCAAACGTGCCCTGATATTGAATCCTGTACTCAATCCGGATGACCTTCTGACGGCGATCATGCAGGACCTCGATATCACATTTGATCCTACCATGGGATTGAGGGAGAGACTCGAGGCTTTTGTCGGGTACCTGATAAAAGAGCACCAACAGGGACACAGGGTATTGATCATCATCGATGAAAGCCACAATCTCTCCATCCAGGCCTTGGAGCGACTCCGTTTGTTGTCCAACCTTGAAACCGCTGGTACGAAACTGGTGCAAATCCTCCTCGTAGGACAGCCGGAACTGAACTTGCTTCTGAAGCTGCCCCCCTTACGGTCATTGAATCAACGGATCAGTGTCCGTCACCACCTGGAGTGTCTCACATCCAAAGATACCGCCGAATATATCCGTCACCGTCTGGTAGTCGCTGGCGGCCAGGGAGTGGAAGTGGTCTTTACTCAAGGGGCAACCCGTCTGATTCACCGGGCTTCTCGCGGTATTCCCCGTGTTGTAAGTACATTATGTGATTTTTGCCTGGTGATCGCTTTTACTGCGGAATCCTCTCGGATCACCCCCAAAATCGCCCGGGAAGCGATCCGATTATTTCGGAGCAAATCGATTCCATCCGAGCCCAGACGGATGGAGCAGACCTATCGGAGACGTGCTCTGGTTCCAGCCCTGGCGGGTTGCCTGGCCTTGATCCTTGGTCTGGGATTGACTGGTTGGAATCTTTTGAAAGAGGGGAATCCCACTTCCAGCAAGGCCCCGATTACCGTTGCCACTCCCAGCTTCCTCTCTACTTCCGCGGATGGACCGGGGACTCCTTTTACCCCCGAACCAATCCTGGAACCATCCTCAAATGCATTCATCGAGTCAGCCATGACTGATGGATCACACATTCCACAGGCCGGTCTGTCCCGGGAGGTTGAATCATTGGCTTCACAATCCCAGGAGATTTCTTCTTTCCTTGTAGAGACAAACTCTTCACCAGTTCCCGCAATTCCTTCACCATCGCCCCGACAGGAACAGCATGAACCTATTCTGGGTGGAGCTATCTCCCCAGTTCCCTCATCAAGTCGTCTTCAGCCAGATCTACCGGAGGAACCACCCTTATCTGCCGAGGTGACTGACCCCTGGAACTCTCTACCTGAAGAATCCGCCCCTCCATTAAGAACAAATAACCCTGTAATCACCGGGGGAAAACGATTTGGAGTTCAGATCGCATCCACCAAATCCATCGAAAAGGCCCGGAGCGCTGCAAAGTGGGTTACAAATTTTGGACCGGTTTATGTAGTTCCAACCACATCAGCCAAGGGAGAAAAATGGATAAAGGTTGTCGTTGGGGCGATGGAAACCTACGATGAGGCCGCTTCCCTGGCAAAAAAACTCAATGAAACTGGTAAGGCGAAGGATGGGGGTGTCGTC
>CAYZUX010000118.1:0-1285 GCA_964481775.1 uncultured bacterium
CCGTCTGGTGAATCCAAATGAATTCTCCGTGGATCTTTCCGGGTGGCGGATCTCAGGACCTGTTGAGTTCGAATTCAGGCCGGGAACAGTAATACCCGGAACAGACCCCTACAACGTCCTTTACCTTTCACCCGATGTGAATGGTTTCCGGACAAGGGCATCATCGCCCTCCGGCAACCAGGGGTTGTTTGTGCAGGGTAATTATGCCGGTTCTCTCACCAACCCGGGGTATCCAGTCACCCTGGAGGATGTCAGTGGAACAATCATCAGCACTTTTGAAGGGACACCCTCCTTGAGTCCACAACAACAATGGCTGCGTGTCTCAGAACTGATGTTTGATCCAACTGAACCACCTTCGGGAAGCATCTACACACCCGGAGACTATGAATTCATCGAACTCCAGAACACTTCCCACCAGACTTTGAGCCTCGAGGGGGTCTCGTTTTCAGATGGAATCAATTTCACCTTTACCGGCAGTTCACTGACATCTCTTGCTTCAGGTGCGTGTGCGCTGATAGTCAGCAACCAGGCGGCCTTTGAGTCACGCTATGGAACCGGCCTTCCCATCGCCGGGGAATACGAAGGGGGACTCGATAAAAAAGGTGAAAGGATCTCCCTGAACGACACCCGTGGAGGAGCTGTCGTCGAATTTGAGTACAGCGATGGGCGAGGTTGGCCTGGGGCAGCCTGTGGGGCGGGACACTCGATTGTGCCTCTTCCGATGGCGTTGGTGAATGAGCCAACCGGGTCACTGCATTATGGGGGGAATTGGCGTGCCAGTGCCTATCTTGGCGGTTCGCCCGGAACCGCCGATCCTGAACCTGTACCAAGTCTGGTGATCAGCGAGATTTCTCCAACCATCACTCAACCCTGGGTTGAGCTTAACAATCCAACCCAGATACCGATCGACTTTCAGATTTTATATATGAGCATCGATGCAGATGATCTGGACCAGTGGGCACTCCCCCCCCTGACACTTCAACCGGGCCAGCATTGGGTTGCAGACAACACCTCCCTCCCGGGTTTCAACCTTGATCCCACGGGTGGAAAGTTGTTCCTTTCGCATCTACCCCCCTCCGGTCCCGGCCGGGTAGTTGATTGCGTGAGATATGAAGCGGCTGAAAGCCTCCGAACCATGGGACGATATCCGGTATCCGAGCCTTTTCTGACGTTGATGTCACCCACAAAAGGAGTAGAAAATCATCCGGGGAGCACACCCGTAATCATCTCGGAAATCATGTACCACCCACCCCAGAACTCCACTCTGAACCTGGAGTATGTGGAA
>CAYZUX010000118.1:1385-17993 GCA_964481775.1 uncultured bacterium
GGAAATCATGTACCACCCACCCCAGAACTCCACTCTGAACCTGGAGTATGTGGAAATACACAATCCCAGCCATTCTCCAATCACCTGCGGCAATTCATTCGGCCCATGGAGACTATCCGGCGGGATCGATTATCGATTCCCTGAAGAATTCGAAATTCCTTCAAGAGGCAGCGTGGTCATCACCAGTTTTGATCCCTCTGTTTCATCACAAAAATCCCTGTTCGAGCAAGCCTATGCCCTAGCAGCAGGTACCGTAAATTTGCTCGGTCCCTATGAAGGGCATCTTTCCGGACAGGGAGAACGCATCACACTCGAAGCCCCGGTACTGACCGGGGAGAAAATGGATATTCCTGCATGGGCGACCATCGATGAAGTCATTTATTTCCATGCTGCTCCCTGGCCGCTGGAAACTGATGGTCAAGGCAAGTCTCTTCACCGAATATCCGCTCATGTTTCCGGAAATAATCCAGCGAATTGGAATGCCGGAAAACCAAGTCCCGGAAATAGTACCCTGGAAGTCTGTGACTGGCATAATTACTAAAATGAAAAGAGGAGCATTACAATGAGAGTCTTTCTTCCAATCCTGATCCTTTCACTCATTGCCGCAACCCTCAGAGCAAATGCTTCAGAGGCTGCCACATCCCTGGACATCCTGGGAGATGGCCGTTTCTCAAAAGCCCTGAATGCTTTCAAAGGCTCCCTTGAAGCGGCTCCACACACAGACTTCACCACTCCACCTGTCACGGTTGAATGCTGGTCACTGCTCAAAAGCAAGGCCGATTTCAACCTTATCATTGCCAATGAACCGAAGGAATCGGGCACACACTGGGAACTCTACACTTATATCGGCACTGGTGTCTTCTCGGTTTTCCTTCCCGGTTACACCCCAGCGGATATCCGATCTAACATGGATATCACTGACGGACAATGGCATTACCTCGCCATGGTCTTTGATGCCACATCGGTCCGGCTATTCGTGGATACCAATGAGGTGGTCAACCAGCCAGTAACCCGGAATCCAATGGAATCGAGACCAGGTTCCCTGCGCATTGGAACTGTTGAGCAAACCGGCCAGGAATTTTCATGCAATGGACTCATCGATGAAGTACGAATCTCGAAAGGAACCAGGTCTATTCATGAGCTTCCCCAGACCCCTTTCGAAAATGACGCGGAAACCATTGCTCTCTGGCATTTCGACAGCCTTGAACAAGGCCTGTTTCCTGATGCTTCCACCAATGGTCATTCACTGATTCCCCATCCCATTATTCAGATCTCAATGGATGAGTCCGACCGAATGGCCTTCAAAGCCGGTCCCGCCCCGATGGATGCCACACCACATGTGTTGGAGTTACAACCAGGAACCACATACCAACTCAATGGACCAGATATTATCTGTCTCGATGGAACCTGGCGCATGGCAGAAGATGGTGATCAGACTGAACGTCTGACTACCGATTGGCCAGATGCGATTCCGGCCAGAGTTCCCGGAAGTGTTCACACCGCGCTTGTCGAAGCGGGAAAGATCCCTGAACCCCCCTTCGGCTTGAATGATGCCATCGCGCGTGAGAACAGCTTCAAGAACTGGTGGTTCAAAAAGACCTTTCCACGTCCCAAGGGAGACGCCCCTGTACGCTTGGTGTTTGGCGGTGTCGCTGTCAAGTCTACAGTCTGGCTGAATGGCAAGGAACTGGGAAGCCATGAGGGTATGTTCGGAGGACCCGAATATGATGTCACCGATTCGCTCCAGGATGAGAACACCCTTATTGTGAAAATCCATCCCGCTCCCTACGAGAAGGGGGACGGTCTTCCTAACGACTTCTTCCGGGGTATGAATGTCGGCTGGATGCGTACCGTTGTTTTCAATAATGTCTATGGCTGGCATTACTGCAATATTCCAGCGATCGGTATCTGGCGCTCTGTTTACGTGGAGACTTCCCCAGCAGTAAGGATCAACAATCCTTTTATTGCTACTTGCGATGCACACAAAGGTATCCTTGATCTGGCGGCAGAACTCAGCGCGACGACAGGTTCATTTTCCGGAACACTTACTGGCGTTATCGCACCTGAAAACTTCCAGGGAAACTCCTATCACTTCACAATTCCCATCGAATCTCCCACAGGCAGTCTCAACACGCGTCTCCGGTTCACCCTCCCCGACCCAAAGCTCTGGTGGCCTAATGGACTGGGTGAACAAAATCTCTATAAGATAAGACTCTGTTTTGTTCCTCGAGGGGGAGGAATAGCCGACTACAAGGAGACCACATTTGGTGTCAGGACCATCCACATGGCGCCCTGGCCGGATGGTCCCAGGAAAAACTGGTACAACTGGACCTTTGTTGTCAATGATCGGCCAATTTTTGTCAAGGGAACCGGCTGGTGCACGATGGATCCTCTGATGAATTTTTCCAGGGAAAGGTACGACCGCTTTCTGACCATCGCTGAAAAACAACACGTACAGCTCATCCGCGCCTGGGGAGCCGGGATGCCGGAGACCAATGAATTCTATGATCTTTGCAACCGGAAGGGCATCATGGTCATGCAGGAATGGCCGACTGCCTGGAACAGCCACCGCTGGCAGCCCACCCCCATGCTGGAAGAGACCATCCGCCTGAATACCCTACGGCTGCGGAATAATCCCGCGCTGGTCATGTATGGTGCCGGCAACGAGTCGGATGATATCTTTCATCCGGTCATCGACCTGTTTGGAAAAATGAGCATAGAACTGGATGGCACACGTCCCTTCCACCGTGGCGAAGGAGCCGGGGGAAGCATTCATGACTACAATTGCTGGTGGGGGAATGCTCACCTGGATTACAACTTGAGGCTGAAAGCAGGCTTTTTTGGTGAATTTGGTATCGCTTGCCTCCCAGTCATGGAATCTGTCCTGAGGTATTTACCAGAGGATGAGAAGACTGCATGGCCACCCTCCGAGACCGGGGCCTTCGCTCACCACACACCCGTCTTTAATACCAAGGAAGACATGAAAAAGCTTTATCAGTACTCCGGCTACTTCAATGAGCCTGATAACATGGAAGACTTCATCCTTGGCTCACAACTTGCGCAGACAACCGCCGTCCGCCACACCCTCGAACGTGCCCGTACGCGTTGGCCGGAATGCAGTGGCTGCCTTTATTACAAACTCAATGACAACTATCCCGCTGCTTCCTGGGCTTGTTCAGATTGGTATGGGGCACCAAAAATGAGTCATTACTTTTATGAGAATGCCTTTTCACCTCTCCATGCCTGTGTCCTGTTCGAAACCGTGAACTCCGTTTCCAGGGAGATCTCGCTGCCAGTGTTCCTGCTGGATGACACTGATGCTCTGAAGAGCCGGAATTGGAGAGTCAATGTCTCTGCTTTCAACTCCCATCTCGGGGAAATCCAGACCACCTCCTACAAGGGAAAAGAGCAGATTAACCGGGTGAAACATCTCGGAGATTTTCATCTGACCCCCCAACAAACCTGGTCCACCCCCTTGCTGATCACCGTGGAAGTGCTTGTGGATGATCAGCTGGAGGATCGAACGTTCTACTGGATCAATTACGAGGCCAAGAAGGGATGCCTGATGAATCTGCCCAGGACCCGGCTCTCGATGTCCACACAGGGGGACACGGTGACCATCAGAAACCAGGGGGACCTTCCTGGAGTGGGAATCAACCTCTCGCGTCCAGGCCATGCAGACACCTTCCTGGCGGATGAGAACTTTTTCTGGCTGAATCCGGGGGAGGTCAAGAGGGTGAAAGTCAACGATACGAGGGGGTTGAGGCTGGAGGCCTGGAACCTGGAAGAGTAGATGGGATGAAGAAAACACTTGACACTTGTGAGCGCCGGGAGATAATCCTTATGCATACGGAGCGGGAGTAGCTCAGTTGGTAGAGCATCAGCTTCCCAAGCTGAGGGTCGCGGGTTCGAACCCCGTTTCCCGCTCCAGTTACAACCTGTCCTTTCTCCCTCGTTTTACTGAACTTACATCACAAGATGAAGATCCCTGTGGGGAGGCCTGAGTTTGATCGGGTGATATTTTGAGTGGTGTATCTTGCTTACAAGTTGACTTTCAGATCAAGTGACCAACCAGATTCAGCGTATCCCTCCGACTGAGTGAATGCTGTTTGGTTGTCCCAATGTCTGTGTTCCCAACAAGGTCATTCATCGTGACAGAATCAATTTCATACTGTCCGATTGGAATAAAATCGAGACAGACGACATGACGGGTCACCCATTGGGTGGCTACCCTTTAGCTTCTGAATTTGCTTAATCTCCCTGATTTTCTTTAACTTAGGAAAAATTGCTATCAGAAAGTATGGAGTTTTTGCCGAATTTTTGTGGCGTTTACGAACTGATTTTGTCGATGGTGTAATGCAACTCTCCGATGATGCGTATTGCATGATAGAAGGCGCGAGAAATCATAACTAGCCTCTCGTGCGCCAGGGTTTTCAAAAATGATTTCATACATTGAACATTCGATGAGCCCTCAATAGGACAAATACCATATCAATAAAAGCCAAATCAAAAAAAGGGAGGAAATGATCATGAAAGCAATGTTCTTAACGTTCACTACAATCCTTTTCATTATGGTGGTTCCGTTATCCA
Source organism: uncultured bacterium (assembly GCA_964481775.1). Classification (GTDB taxonomy): domain Bacteria; phylum Hinthialibacterota; class Hinthialibacteria; order OLB16; family OLB16; genus OLB16. The sequence continues at coordinate 5,976 of CAYZUX010000118.1, forward strand.
TTTCGGCACAAGATACCCAGACTGAAAAAAAGGTTAATCCCGCTGCTGACTGGTCGATTTTGTCCATGATCCCAAACGAAACGGAAATTGTGATCCATCTGAATGCCAAGAAGTTGAATGCGACGGGAATAGTCGAAAAGATGCTGAGAAAGAAGGGGAAATGGGATCAGGTCGTCGCCATTGGTGCAGTGATGGAGCAACTGACAGGCACAAATTTGCTGACTGGAATTGATGATGTATTTTTATTTGGCCGGATCGATGAAAAAGAAAAGGGGGGGATCGTAATAAAAGGCAATCTGGCTCCGGAGAGGTTAATCACGCTAGCCAAGGTGAATAAGCGCTATCAGGAATTCCAGCAGGATGGGCATACTATTTATGGGTGGTATGATAAGAAAGACGAACGGATGAAATATGGAGCATTTTCCTCCGTGAATACACTTGTAATCTGGAACAGTGAATCGGCCCTCCATAAGAGTCTGGAGGCATATCGTCAACCCGACAAGCGAGCTGACTACAAAAAGGTCCCTCAGATTATTCCGACTGGTTTTGACGACGCGATTCTTTGGGGACTGATGGTTCCCCAGGAAAATCACCATTTCGACCATTTACAAACCGAGGCTGTTTCAATGATGATTGGAAGTAATGGGGATCAGTTTGATATACACTTTTCGATGGCAATGAAATCAGAAGAGGCGGCGAAACAGGCGGTGAAGGTTATTGAAGGTCTCCAATCGCTGGCTATGCTTCAGAAATTCGAGAAGAATCTGGCTGACATCGCGGGGGGAGCGCAAACCGGGGTACAATCCCAAAAAGTGACATTGGGATTATCACTTCCTATGCCAATTGTTTTAGACTTAATCAAGTAAAATGGAAATGCCTCAACACCAAATTTGCCCCTTGTGCCTCAAACCCGGCCCATCTGAGTCATCGGATCGCACGGAAGGGCATGCCGTGTTTCTCTCATGCCGAAAAACCGTGAGTCCTGCTTTGTCGGATGCCCAGGTGGTGCAGAGTGTCATCGAGGGTGATCCATCGGGGTTTTCTCTGCTTGTTCATCGATACCAACGTCCGGTCTTTTCGCTTTTGTTGCAAATGACAGGCCGGATCGAGGATGCAGAGGATTTGGCGCAGGAAACATTTTTGAAAGCATATCGATCTCTTAACCTATGGAATCCCCGGCTTCCGTTCGGACCGTGGATCTATCAGATTGCTCGTAATACAGCCATCTCCTCCCAGAGAACGAAGAACGCTTCTGTAATTTCTATCGAAGATATCCATCCGCGGGGATCAATGAATTTTCCCTACCAGAAAAATCAAGGTGATTCGATACGTGAATTAATTGATAACGCACAATATATGGAACGATTGTGTATTGCCGTATCTGAACTTTCACCCGAAGATGCACAGCTCTATAAAATGCGTTATGTGAATGGCCTTTCAATGAAAGAGATTGCCCATTTGACGAACAATCACGCTGGCACAATCGCGGTACGCGTCCATCGATTGCGCGAGCGGCTCTGCGCTTTGCTTCAAGAGAAAGAGGGCACGCTATGAAAAAAGAATTACCCAATGCCTGCGACCAGACGCGAGAATGGATGCATGAGGTTCTCGATAATGGCCATCAGGACCTCTCCGGTGAGGCACAAACACATTTACTGCAATGCCAAAGTTGCCAGACGATGTGGAAAGCCTTACGCCAATTGGAGACCAATGCCTTTCTCCTATCCGCATCTGATAATTTCCAGGGATATTTACCGGATGATTTTCATAACCGGGTTATGAATGCCGTGAAACTTGAAAAGCCCCCCTTTGCAAAACAAACAAATATGCCTGGCCGGTTATCGGCTTTTTCTTACGTAGCGGCAGTCATTTTGTTTATGCTCATTGGGACCTGGTCGTTATTGCATTATGATCGCTTCTCTGAACCGGATCAGTTAGTTGAAAACGACCAGCTAACCAATTCTGCTCTATCCTTTCTGTCGTTTTCCACGGCCAAGTCAGCGTTAACAACATTACCAGCCTCCAATTCGATCGAGGACACTCGACTGAAGTTGGTTAATACCGTAGAAAATATCCTTTCGCCAGCATTGAGTGCTGGCCGTCTCATCGACGAAGATTTCGATACTCATCTTTCTCAGTTGATGATCAATTCATCAGGGGACACACAATACTAGCAGCTTTTTTTTGAAAAACTCATTCTTGCGATGAGGTTGTGGATTCCCGCTTCCGCGGGAATGACGATTTCCGATTAAATTTGCTTGTCTATCACAATCAAATATTCTCAAAGGTGGCCAATTCAGCCCAAAATGCGGAAGACAATGCCCACGCCGCCGGCCAGAATGTCTGGTCCCTGGAAGCATACAAAGCTGAGACGCCAAAAGTACGATCGCACATCCACGTCATCGTATAACCGTTGTTGAGTTGATACTGGGTCAGGCAATTACCAGCGGCTCGAGCCCGCTCAAGCCACTGCTTATCGCCTGTGAGTCGATAATACGCGAGCAGTGTTCTTCCCCAATTGGCCGTGTGAAAATCCATCGGCAACCATGGGCGTGAAACGTAATTATAGCTTGCAGGATCTCCCTGCTCTGCACAGCAGGGATAATAAGGTTCATAGGGGAATAATGGGTCTGAACCGTAGAATACGAAGTGGTTATCATTCCAATGTAGTTGCTCCAGAATAACCGCTTTGGAATTATCGACCCGATCGGGATAGTGACACAAATAGCGTAGGAAGGGAAAAAGATCCCAATTAGAGAGACCTTTGTAAGGATTTTCTTTCGTTGCGAGCGCTCCAAAATCCTCAAAATTCGCTACCCAACCATAAGTCTTCATCGGGTGTGCCATGACCCATGAAAATACCCGATCGTGCGCTTTTATCCAGCAAGGATTTGGACAATGCTTATTCAATCGCTCAAACAAATCAAGGGTGGCTGTCAGGTTGGTTGTGTATTCACCGAGTACCTCACCAGTTCGTGCATCAACACGGGCAGGCCATGACCCATCCTCTTGCTGTGTCCGCACTAATACATCGGCCATCTCTTGGGCGGCCAATAAAAACTGGTGATCTTTTGTTAAGTCAAAAATTTTTATCAGAGCCAGCGCTGATGAGGCGGATTTTCCTGGTTCGGTCAGGTGAAGCAGTTTTTCATCGAGTTCTGGATGATTAGGATCACGCCAACAGATGGATGGATTACAATTCGAATCGGTCACTGAGTAAACCAATCCTCCATAAACATTTCCTGCCAGTGGAATTCGGCATAACAACAGATGGTTGCCGACAGATCGGGCGTAGTTTATAATCTGTTCTCGGCTTGTATCATCAGCGATCTTGACCAAGTTTTCGAGCATATCTACATGACACCAGTCATGAAGGTTTGGGAAACATAATCTGCTAACCTCGTTATCAGGTTTATCAAGAGAAATGTATGCTGTTCGAAGAACGGGGTGAAGGTTGGCAATGGAACTCTCTTTCGACGAAGTATGATCGGAAGGCCACTCAAAATCCCTCAGTGCCTGAAAGGAAAGCCACGCAGCCTCGCGATAAGAGCGACGAGGTTGTGGGACCTGAGTCTGATCGTAATCAGGGCCCACATAGATTGGAAAGAGGCGGCTGAGGGCAATCCTCACTCCATTGGTATTGTAACCAGCGATCAATATATTTGCTTTTCCAACCTTGATCTGATCCCACCCGTCTTGGATAATTTCTGGCGATTTCTTTGCCCGCGTTATCCCCAGGATACGGTTACCTTGGGTCAGAAACAGTTCATACCATTCTACACCCTGAATGTTTCGCCACTCTACACGAGGGGGATGGATATAGCGACGACCAACAGCGAAATAACCTGCATCTTCAATTGGCTGATAACGCGTGAATTCCTGAGGATCATTGAAATCGAGGAGGGGATGAATTGACTTCTCCGCTTCAATCATATTGATCTCTACGGGAGACCTTTGGTATGATGAATCCGCCGGAGATAGTTCCTGATTGGAAACGGATTCAGTCGTGAAATATTCCCCTTTCAAATACAATCCCCCAACAGTGATCTGTTTCAGGAAATGACGTCGATTTAAATCCACGGGGTGATTCTCCATAAAATATTATATTTTTTTATAATACTGGGATTCTCCTGTTAATTAAAATCTTTTTCTTCGCAATCTGATTGAAACAGGCTTCTTTTCCATATCAGCTGCGATTCTTGCTCAGCCGATCGAAACCTCAATTCATATATCTCTGGGGCTCAGGCCTGGTATTCACGTACCTTGTCCATCACCCTGTTTGCCGTCGAGTCATCCGGGCAACCGGTAATATGATAGAAGACCCCACCTGTCAATCGGTGGTTCTCCAGCGCGTTGACAAAAAACTCAAAGGGAATCTGACAAACCAAAGGTAGATCGCCAGCAGAATGCCGCAGGTCATTGATTACATCACAAGCAGGAGGATAATTTCGGTCATCTCCGAGCCAGACAGCACGGAGCAAACGGATGTCTCGCACACACTCCAGCAAATGCCTGCCATTACCATGAATGTGTAAAACGCCGCCATCAAACCGGGAGAAAACCCTCTCGAGTTGCTCCCTACCCCAAATATCGAAATACTTCGGTGAAGTAAGATGGAAAGGATCGATGCTTTCGCTTACAATCCGACCCGGAACCCACTGCGCAATGTTACTGCAGGTTCCGCCCTCAATGAGGTCTACATGGTTAAAGAAAATTTCCTGCACACGGCAATTTATTTCAAAGGCCAGTTCAGTGGCCTGCCGTACCAGCTCAGGTCGCTGAATCATGTCAATCAGGGTCTGTGTTGCGCCCTCCAGCTCAAAGACAAAATTAAGTCCGTTGATAAGGATAAAGTGACTTACGCCGAAGCGTCCGGCAGCACTGGACCGGTATATTTCAAGAAAGCGCAGGTATCGCATCATCCATTCCCCTTCAGAAAGGAAGTGGACATCCTCCAGGTGCGTCAGGTCACGGAGTGGAGGGATAACCATCGATGAGATCCAGCCCGACTCTGGATCACAATTGAAATGGGTCTGTGCGCCGATCAGTCCTCCATAAAGCCCTTGATCCATTTCGGTCAGGTATACACTGGGAATCGAATCATCATGGATGCCAATGCGATGGCTCAGGACCTGATCCCAGAATGCAATTCGTTCAGCCGGATCGGGGGCCTCACACAGGCCCGGTGCATTAGTCCGTCGGAATTCTCTGAGTACACGATTGGGGACCTCGATACGGGCCAGGACTATCGACTGATCACGATCAACCAGCCATCGCCTTAACCGCTGGAGAACTAGGGACAATTGTGGACAATATTGCATGAGGCATTCCTGATACGTTGTCGATCCAATCAGCAGGATCTGCCGATTTCGATGAACCATTTATTTGCGTCATTATTCCTATCGGTGTTTATTTTGGTCCATCATAGAAGTTTCAGTTATTTGCTGGCTCCCTCTTCCCGGTACAACGCGACAAGACTTTCAGCAATATTCAAACTCGCTTCCAAACCGCCAGGCCGGTTACGTGCCAGCCATAGACGTTGGAGTTCGGGAATGATACGCAGCATGTCACAGGCGAGGTTCTCTCGAGTGGCTTTTGGGACATCCTTGATCTGAAGGCTTTGAGTCTTTAACAGCTCGATCTGTAAAAGGACAGCATGTCGAAACAAGTCAGCGTCATTTCTCAACTCAGCAACAATCAGGTCCGACTCCGGATTTTTCATTCTTACTTGAGGCAAGCGAGCCAAGGTGTGATCAATCCATCCTAGAGCGCGTTCACATCCTTCGATTTTCAATTCTCCGTTGCGGTACCATTTATCAGTATACTCTGGCGCGAAAACGGCATAATAAATCACATTCCCCATCGGGGTGCCATCCTGCATATATACCCCAGTCTGCTGATAAGCGTTGCCCAGATCGTAAACAATCTGGCCCATAACAGCGGCTTCATCACGAAAGACATGACGATCGAGAGAGCGGGGAAGGTCGATAGCCTGGTTGGATTCATAGCTCCAACTGACAGCTGCTCCATATGCCATGGGCAGATAATTGATGGGAAGATGTTCCCAGACCCCAAGAGCGCCCCAGTTGCAGATGAGGTATCCCACCGCGCCGTGCTGTCGTCCATACCGTGCAGCTTCCTCCAGGTTGGTTAGCGCATTTTTTGTACGTCCCAGCAAAGATAACCACGATGAGGTCCCTGGGCAGACATAGAAACGCAAACCAGCGTTTTCGAGCTTTGGAAGGTTATCACGGAAATAAGGATGTTCATCTTCGTAATACCAAACCAACAGAGTTATATCAGATGCTATTTGCGGAATCAGTTCTGGATACGCAAGGATCATGTCGGCCCACATTTGCATCTTACGTCCGTTACGCTGAACCACGTGATGAACCTGCTGGATATAATCCAAGTAGACACGTCCATAACCAAGCCTTTCGACAACTTGCTTGCTGCGGCCCATTCCAACCTCTGCAGCCTCGTCACAACACACATTAACCTGCTGGCTACTGAAGTGTGGTAACAGTTCATCAAGCAAATTACCAACAAGCTCGATCGAGCCCGCATCAATCGGGCAGAGCGTGGACCCACCTGGAATCTCGGCCAAACGGGAGTATGGCTCATGCTTAGTCCAACGTTCCATGTGTGCAAAGGTGTTCTGATTGGGCACCAATTCTATGTACTTCCGGCGACAATAAGCATCCAACTCCATGACCTGCTGTCCGGTCATGGGATCGGTCCCTTGCCACACAACCTCGTGGTCCCGGTAAGCGAAGGCAGCCTCTGTATAAAGCTGAAGCTGATTAAGCTTAATTGAAGCCATCAAATCGACGAGCCGGTAGAGCGTATCCATGGTGGGGACTTTTCCGCGACTGATATCAAGAAGAAAGCCCCTTTCGGGAAAATCAGGCCAATCATTGATGGTTAGAACCGGTAGCCCTACAGTTCTATCCTGTTGTCTGATAATTTGGCTCAAGGTCTGCATACCATAGAAAAGACCCGCAGGATCGCGTGCTACCAGTTGGATACGCGTGGTTTGAATTGTCAATCGATATCCTTGCGGGTGTTCAATCAGTCCCGGATCGATCTCAAGGATTGCACCGGTTCGGAAATCGTCGTCTCGACCAATAGCGCTCAATTCCCAATCTATGTCAATATCTCGTAAACTGGATCGGAGGATCTGACCGGCTTTGATCAGAGCATCCCGATCTCCCTGTCGTAAACAGATCAGGCGGTCCGAATGAAGCGTTAGCAGTGCACCAGATGTACGGCATTCACGTGGCTTTGGAAGAAGGATCCATGGAGAATGATCTGATATTGTTGTCAATTCGTTAACGCCACTTTGCATGACCTTTTGCTCTGAAGCAATACAGGACATTGAAACACCAATCCACAGTAACCGGAGCCAGTTCAATGCATGTATGGCGCAAGGATTCATATATATTTTTGTCATAATTTTATCGCCGTCACTGAATTAAACGGAATTCTTCTGGAGAACATAATTTTCCTAAATGTCCCCATCAACTCTTCGTGTTGACGGATTCCGCTGGACTCCATTGATGCCCATGACCCTATTCCTTTAAGGTATTGAGTGGCACATCGATGCAATGCGCACGATAACTCATTGGAAAACTTAAACATCTCTTTATTATTTTGATTTGGACCAGTTTATAATCGCTCTGTCTTATTCTATTTCATCTCAAATACAACCATCTCATGTTCCTTGACCTCAGGTACAATTACCTGTTGATCGCCATTATCATTAATTAATATATTTACACTTACACCCGATGGAATGACACGCGCTGACTCAGCTTTAGAACTACGCAGTGTCAGGCAAATGTCATGTACCGGCACGATCTCTTCTAAATCGTCGAGTTGGCTTCTTTCGAAAAGCCGTGTTGACATAGGAGGCAGGTTGAGCAGATGGACTACCAACCTCTTTTTGTCGGGTTGGGTATAGGCGCGTGTGATCACCTGCGCTGGCGCTTCAACGGTAACAGGACAAGGGCTCTGTAGTATCATATTTTTTAGTATTTTCCGTTGGGTTCGGAATGGGGCCTGGTAGTAACCCTGAGAGAGATAATCGCAGATGTAGATTGACTCACCCTTGCCCAGCTTGTTGCGGACGATGACTGGTACGTGGTGTGGATCCATCTTGAACTGGTAATTCTTTCCAGCATTGGCTGGATCGACTGCACGCGCGATGCTTGTATTATAGCCCGTCTCGTAGGCCAGGATTTCCGCACCAGGGTGAAGCGTGACTAACGTTCGTCGAGTTTGCCAGGTAAATCCTTTTTGCCCATCATTGAATCTTATGGCATCAGGCGTGAGTTCCCGAACCCACATATGTGGATCCCGCTCATACTTATCAAGTGTCTCAATATAACTGACTCCGAAAACATCGGCTAATCCAAAATCCTTTCTGGCATAACCCAGATCATCATAAAGCGATGTTTCGTAGTCCGCAATGAGGCGGCCACCGCGCTCGACATAACGGCCCAAGGCCGCGCAGGCTTCATCAGTCAAGCAAGCAGCGTTGGGCGCAATGATCACAGCGAACTGGTCCAATGTGGCGTCGTCAAGCGTGTTGTCGAAGACATGCTCATAGGGGATATGATCCATCATTAACATCGAGATCAGCCCAAAGTAACCTTCTGTGAACTGTCGATCAGTATTACGCGTATCTACATCATATCTGGCTTGAGCAAGTCCCCAGAAATCACGTGAATTGTTCGATAGAAACACGCCAGCATATTTGATCTTGTCGCCACCAAAAAACTCCTCACGTGATTTAATCGCCTGATTAACACGGCCGTAGAGGTCTATATCAACTGGCGTTTTCTGCTGAACGAAACCCTCGATCCACATTTGTGTTCGGTTGGTCAGACATCCCAACGCTGACATGCGGAAACCGAGTTCGTCTCCAGGGATGTTCATCGGTTCTGATATCCAGGTATGGTTATACAGGATACCAAACCGTTCAGCAAAGGTTGGCTGCCAAACATCAGTGCGAAGTGGATTCAGATCCGAACTGAGCTGGGTCCAGAAAGGAACACTTTGCGCAACATTGCTCGGACCCAGGCGTGAATGATTTGAGGCGCCAATTTCCGCTGGAAAGCGGTTCAGTGGAACCGCCTCACGCCATCGCGACCACGAAAGCGGCGCATAAGTGCTGTCGGAATCCGGATCCGAAACAAGAGGTGTGTTGTAGTGGGTATTAAATGAGATGCTCACGTTGGGATACTCAGCATGAACCTGATCACATAACCATTGGGCATTCCCCATGTGCCGCTCATAACGCCACTGGACCCAGCGACGAAAGTTTCGGGAGTTCCAATCTTCAATTGTCGGTGGGTCCAATCCTGTTTCATTCTTAAAGATCGGATCTGTATATTTGTTGTGTCCATTGGGAAACGATGTATACTCCATCGAAAAACCATCGATCCATAAACCATCTGCTCCCATAGCACAGATCTCTTTCAACGCCCCTGAAAGCAGAGAACGGAAGGGCGAATTCATCGAGGCAAACATCTCGCTGGACCGGGTCGATATCCCACCTGTATCAACTCCGCGCTTATCAACATTCGCGGTTCCATCAATGTATTTTTCATCTGAGGTCTGCATAATATACGGGCAGTAACAGATTACCTTGACACCCGCCTGATGTGCTGACTCAATGATTGATTTAAGCGTCCCCTCTTCATAACCACGCTGTTTGCTTAACGGAAAGAACTTCGACGGATATAAGGCGCTCCACTCATCTCCCAGTCCATGGACAATGACACAATTATAACCCTGTTCAATAATTGGTTTCATGAAATGATCAACCCCCTCAAAATTTCCCATGGGGTGGGTTGATCCCAGACAACGTAGTTCATCCTTAGGGCAATAGACACGTGAGATTTCAGAGGCGTACGGATTTATTTCCCCTGCCATCAGCACCTGTTGACATTGAGGCAGAAAAAATATTAAAAGACCGACAATCACAATAACCATCCTTCCTGGCAATATCAATTATTTGACAAGATTCAAAATGTGCACCAAGGAAGTTGTTCCCTGTTGTATGTTACTCTCAACTCACCGTCCAGGTCTGCTACTGTCTAATAGTAATGATTCAGGATTTGAGCAAATACACTTAATTAACATCTTTTATTTAAGAAACAGTAATTAAAAAGCGCTTCTTTCGCTATGCACTTTTACTCCGGGAATTCAGATTTTATAAGGTTCCTTTTTCGAAGCATCTTCTCACGCAATTCTTGAGCTATACCTGGATACAATGTTTTAACATCCCATTTCTCACCAAGATCAAATTCCAGATTATACAATTCGAGTTGAGTCAGTTCTACATCATGAGAAAGGAGCTTCCAGGGTCCTTCTCGAAGGCCTATTATCGGGCTATTAAATTGTTGCCCTTTATCCGTATTGCTTTTTGCCAAGTCGTATTGCCAATAAAGTGGCTGGGGCCGCCGAGTCTCTTTACCAACAAAAGCGAGACGTAGGTCAACTCCATCAAAGATTTTTTCCTCTAGTGCCGGCACTCCAGCTATACGAACCATCGTTGGTAAGATGTCCAATGATGACAAAGGTATTGAACACACAGAGCCTGCCTTGGTCACACCTGGCCAATGAAGGATGCCTGGAACACGTATTCCTCCTTCGTACAGTGAATGTTTGGAACCACGAAATGGTCCTGTTGACCCACAAGAACGATGAACCCACGGAAGTAAGGGGTGCTCGGGTCCATTATCGCTAATGAATAACAAGACCGTATTTGAAATTAAATCGTTATTCTCCAGGAAATTGAGTAAACGGCCAAGTTCCCAATCCATGTGTGTCACCGCACCGTAGTAAAGCTTCTCTCTTTCTGACCTCCCATCGTATTGCTCCTGGAAGGCCGATGGAGACTCCACATCCTCATGCGGTGAATAGAGCCAAAGATTTAGAAAGAATGGTTGTCCATGACATGACTGGATGAAGTCGATTGACTCGTCAGTCAGGAGATTGGGTGTCCATTCAGCCAGAACTCCCGGTACCTCATGACTGTTGCGAGACCAATTGGAAGGATTCCGGTACATCCCCTTTCCCTTTGGCTCCATAATGAATGAATAGTCAAATCCATAATTCTGGGGAGTGGGTTCTCCCGGTAAGTCTGCCAGGCTCAAATGCCACTTTCCAATATGACCAGTACGATAGCCTTGTTCTCTGAGGAAACGAGGCAGGAAGGGTTGTTCAAGAGGAACATGATGGAATATCGGCGCATCATAGCGCCCATCATTGCAAAGAAATTTCATCCCGAAACAGTTTGGGTCACGACCTGTCAGAATTGCAGCACGGGAAGGCGCACAAACCGGTGTGGTCACATAGAAGGATGTCAGACGACATCCGTTGGAAGACAGTCTATCGAGACAGGGAGTTTTGATGACTGGGTGTCCGAAACAACCGAGATCTCCCCAACCCAGATCATCCGCGACGATCAGAATGAGATTGGGAGTCTGAGTGTTCTTGTGGGAATTCGAGGTTGGTGAGGCTGGAGAGGATTGTGATTCTCCTGCGGCGACGGATGAACCAAATATGGGAAGGTCCAACGCCAAAGAAATGGCACCTCCAAGGAAAGAGCGGCGCTTGATCCTCGATGTACCGGTATGCATTGGTTCCTCACATAGAAGACTTATCTTGCATGACTAAAGGACAGTCATTGAGGGGAAACCTCTCAGTGGGTTAGCTGGAATCAGTTCGTAAATCATGAAATGACTAAATCTTCTTCCTACTGCCTGCTGAAAGGGCTCGCGTCATGGAAACCATAACCACCGCTGGGCCCGACCAGGATAAGATCTCCCGCGCTGCGCGACCCATTGGTTGGGGAATAATACATGTTAATTCCAACCACGCTTCCCCCGACACGATTCTGAAAGACTTCGGTGATGTTATTGGTTGGGCCGTAGTTATTTGGTATCATGGATGATCCATCGGGTCCAACACTGGCCATGATCCAGCGAAAACGTGGCCCCGCCCATC
>CAYZUX010000119.1:0-17648 GCA_964481775.1 uncultured bacterium
TCGCGTCGGTTAGGAGGAAGTCAGTCAGCGGCTGGGTATGCGGTTAGAAGGAAACTCCATGGATGAGCCGGTGGTTTGTCCTTGAGAATTATCTCCTAACGGCCTGATCTATCAATTTTGGTCATCCCACTTGATGTTGCTCCCGGATATACATCTCCAACTGACCTGATCCTGTTTATCTCTATGTATGATGGTGCCGCTGCATGACTTCCCAAGCAGAGGGAGCTGCAGAGGGTTTATTCCTCATCGTGAACTGAAAAGGGATCTTGAGTACGGAGGAAGTCAAAGGGTTATGCAAGAGGAAACGCAGTCCATGGAACCAGTTGTTCAGGAGCCGAACACGGAGGTTGAACCTCCCGTAAATGCTCCGGAACCAGATCCCGCACCGGTGGAGGAACTTGCATCACCTGCTGCGTTGGTCCAACCGGAAGAGGTTCCTTCTGTTCCGGCTGAGACTCCCGAGGATGAGGAGCCACTCGAGGAGGACCATGAGGAGCCGCATGACGCCGAGCTGGCGGCGATGCTGAACAGCTCTTTCGACATGCCCATGGAAGGTTCCATTATTGAGGGAACTGTGCTCTCGATCACCAACGAAGATGTCATGGTGGCCGTGGGTGGAAAATCGGAGGCGGTGCTTCCGATTTCAGAATTCAAGGGCGAAAGTGCTGATACCCCCCTTCAACTGGGCCAGGTTTATCAGCTTGTTTATAAGGGGACCCGGGGTGGTCAGCCCGTGTTGTCACGCCTGGAGGCGCGGCGGATTGTGGGGGAAATGCGCATCCTGGAGGCCTATCAGAATGGTCATCCCATCAATGTCCGTGCGATCCGCAGAACCAAGGGAGGGCTCAAAGTCGAAGCCGAGGGTCTTCCCGGATTCATGCCGTTTTCGCACAGCGGAGTACGCCGTGGGCAGGAGGCGGAACTCGAGGGGCTGGTAGGTCAGACTTTTCCAGCCATGGTGGTCGAGCCGCCTTCGGACAAGAACATGGTGGTTTCGAGGCGCCTTTACCTGGACAAGAAAGCCGAGGCCCATCGGAATGAGGCGCTCAGCCGGATCGAAGTGGGCAAGCCCGCTGTCGGCAAGGTGAAGCACCTCACCCAGTTTGGGGCCTTTGTTGATCTGGGAGGGATTGATGGACTTCTGCATGTCAAGGATATGTCCTGGGGACATGTAGCCAAGCCGGAGGATGTTGTCCGGATTGGACAGGAACTCGAGGTGATGGTTCTTTCTATCGAGGGAGACAAGGTTGCCTTGGGCCTCAAACAGAAGTCCGCCGATCCATGGGATTCCTTCGAAGCCAGGTATCCCACCGGTTCGAAATGCACAGGAACTGTGACTTCCCTGGCCCAGTATGGAGCTTTTGTGGAGCTCGAGCCGGGCATCGAGGGCCTGGTTCATATCAGCGAGTTATCATGGACCAAACGGGTCCGGCATCCGTCCGAGGTGCTCAAGGAAGGGGATCAGGTGCAGGTTGTGATCCTTGGTTTTGACAGGGCCAAAAAGAAAGTCTCCCTGGGTTACAAGCAGACCAGCGAGGATCCCTGGGAGCGAATTACCCGTGATCATCCCGAGGGCAGCAATGTCACCGGCAAGGTGGTTTCCCTTACCCCATATGGAGCATTTGTCACCCTTGGTGAGGGGGTGGATGGGTTGATCCATATTTCCGATTTGACCTATGGAAAAAAGATCAATCATCCCTCCGAGGTCCTCAAGGAAGGGGATGTGGTGGAAGCCCGGGTGCTCAAGATTGACCGGAACAACCGCAAGATTTCCCTCGGACTGAAACAGGCTCGTCCTGATCCCTGGTTCACTGCTGGTGACCGTTATCATGAAGGTGATGTGGTCGAGGCCACGATCAACCGTCTGGCCGATTTCGGGGCCTTTGCGGAAATTGAGCCGGGGCTGGATGGACTCATTCACATCTCCGAGATCTGTACGCGTCGAATTTCACATCCCTCGGAAGCGATTTCGGTGGGGCAACAGGTGAAGGCCACGATTACCCGTTTGGATGTGGATAAAAAGAAGGTGGGCCTCTCAATCCGCGCTTACGAGGAAATGGGTGATAACCGCGAGGTTCGTCCCATGCGTGAAGCGGAACCGGAGGCTCTTTCGGACTTTGGGCAGCTCTTGAACTCCGCATTGGGGAAGGACCGCGGTAAGCGCCGAGAGCCCTGAGGATTGTTTGCCATCGGGATGCCGGTTCGGCATCCGGGCCCACGCAAGGAAGGCTCCGAACCTGGTCAGGCCTTAACGGGAGCAGCCATAAGGGGAACCACCTGTGCCGTGGTCTACCCGGATGCCGAACCGGCATCCCGATGGAGCTGGCTTAGCCGGTGGTTTCGTGAAGATTGACAAGAGCACTTGCGTTTCTATACTCGGAAGGTTCGACATGGAGCCAGCCTTTCCAGGTCGGCTCCTTTTTCTTTGCCGTAGCCGTGAATGATAAAGGTAATCCTGGTCTCACTTCGGCTGTGGCGTCTCAGAGGAGGCAGTGGAATCCATGCGTGCGGTACCGCTTTGGAAATGGTTGGTTATTCTCGCTTCAATCCTGGTAGGGGCTTATTACCTTTATCCATCGTTGATCTGGTACAGTTATCCGCCGGACATCCGTAACTCCACCGATCCGAAAACCCCGGAAATTCTGGAGATTGACCAGAAGTTGGCGGAAATCCGTTCCGCGACCGGTGAGGCTCGTAATGAGACTGCCCTGCGGGAGCTTGAAACAAAGCGTCAGGAGTTGACCGACAGCCTCCACCGTTTGCGCAGACGTGCGTTGCCCCTTGGTTTGGACCTGGCGGGTGGTATGCACGTGGTTCTCGAAATCGCCAAAACCCAGGGTGCCGAAGGGAGCACAGCCGAAGCCAGGGTGAACGCCGAACAGGAAGGGATGCAAACCCTCCTCGATCAGGCTCTCACCGTTTACCGTGCGCGTATCGATAAACTGGGCCTGACCGAGCCGGTGGTGGAGAAGCAACCCCCCAACCGGATCCTCATCCAGATTCCTGGGGTGAAAAATCCTGATGATGTGCTGGGGATTCTGCGAGCCACCGCGCGCCTGGTGTTCAAGCTGACCGCGCCTCCGGATGTATTCGTCCGCACCATGGATGCAGTCATCAAGGCGAATCCCGCCCTCAGGGACCGTTTGAATCTGTCCTCCCAGTCCGTCCAGGTCGATGTGGCCGAAGAGGATATCGCCAGTGTCAGCCGGGCTCTCAAGGCCAGTGCTCTGGAGGTTCCTCCCGGTTACTCCTTTATGTGGGGACCTCTTGAGGTCCGCAAGGAAACTGGTGAGAAGTTCAGGATTCTCAGCCTGATCGAAGAAAAAACCCAGATGGGTGGAGAGACCCTGATCCGGGCCAATGTCGATTTCCAGACCAATGTGGTGACTCAGCCGATTGTCTCCTTCGAGTTCAACCGCGAGGGGACCGCGCAGTTCGCACGAATCACGACCGAGAATGTCCACAAGAATCTCGCGATTATCCTCGATGGTGTGGTCTATTCCACGCCGGTCATCAAAGGGCCGATCCGTGGCGGGAGCGGCATTATCGAGGGTTCTTTCACCACTGAGGACGCCGCCGCCCTGGCGATTGTCATGGAAGCTGGTGCACTCAAGACCGATGTCCGGATCATCGAAAACCGTTCAGTAGGTCCCAGCCTGGGAATGGACTCCATCGTGCAGGGTTTCACCGCCGCGATGTGGGGACTGGTGGCAACTGCTATATTCATGGTGGTGTATTATGCGGTCGCGGGAGTACTGGCTGATATTGCCCTGCTGCTGAACCTGTTCCTGCTGGTCGCTTCCATGGCCATGCTCCAGGCCAGTCTCACACTTCCCGGTATCGCCGGCATCATCCTGACCATTGGTATGTCGGTGGATGCCAATGTGCTGGTCTTCGAGAGAATGCGCGAGGAAATCAGGGGACGTCTGGGCGGCGCGGCAACCGCCGCGGTCGAACGCGGTTACAGCCGGGCACTCTCCGCCATCATGGATGGTAACATCACCACCATCCTGACCGCCCTGATCTTGATGCAGTATGGAACCGGGCCGATCAAGGGATTTGCGGTTTCTCTCACCGTTGGTCTGTTGATCTCGATGTTCACCGCACTTTTTGTCACCCGTGTCTTCCAGGATTGGCGGGCGATCGGGAAAAAGAACGAGGAACTTTCCCTGGGCTCCTTGCGCTTCATGGACAATACCAACTTTGACTTCCTGAAGATTGCGCCACCCTTCATTGCGGTCTCCATTGTGGTCATCGTGGTTACCATGGGCTACACCCTCACCAACTGGTCCAAGATTCTGGGCCTGGAGCTCACGGGTGGAACCATGGTCCGGCTCCACTTTGAACAGCCCACTGATATCGAAATGGTGCGTGGTCAACTCACCAATGACCTTAAATTGGATTCAGCCTCGATCCAGGAACTTGGCAGCGAATCCAAGGAGTTCATCGTCCGTGTCAAGAAAGGAACCACCATTCCTGAGGATCAACAGGTGGTGCAGGTGCTTTCTGATGATGGCAGCGAGGGTGAACGCATGACCACTGGAGTTATCCGCACCAGGGGAAATGAACCGGAAGTGGATTTGGGGAATTACATCGTGGCCGGGCTGGATAAACTGAATACAGAATTCAAAGTCACCATTGTGGGCATGGAATCCTTCGCAGCCTCGTTTGGAGGCGAGATGGCACGCAATGGTCTGATCATCGTCATCTTCTCATGGGTGGCGATCCTTGCCTATGTTTCCTTACGTTTCCAGTTCGCCTATGCCGCCGCGGCGGTTGTGGCGCTGATTCACGATGTGCTTGTGAGTCTGGGATTGCTTGGGTTCGCGCATGTCTTTGGATATCAGCGTGAACTCAACCTCTCCGTGATCGCCGCCCTGTTGACCATCATCGGCTACTCGGTCAATGACACCATCGTCATCTTCGACCGGATTCGTGAGAACCGCCGTGGCAGCCGGGAGACACTCCGCGATATCATCAACAAGAGCGTAAACCAGACCCTTTCGCGTTCGATCATCACCAACCTGACTGTCATGATGGTGGTGACGATCCTGTTCTTCTTTGGTGGTGATGTCATCAATGACTTCTCTTACGTGCTCATGATCGGTTCGATATCGGGCTCCTATTCGACCATCTTCATTGCGGGTTACCTTCTTTTCCAATTGCAGGGACGGAAAGAAACCTTGCGTTCCAAGGGATGATCGGCCTGGTCAATCAAGCCTGAATGCTTCCATCCACTGGCCCTGGAGGATACCTCCAGGGCCAGTTTTCTCAGGAACTTCCGCTTTCACCACTGTGAAAGTGCGAAATGAGTAAACCTTTCATGAAAAGGTTTTTTATCGCACGGAGAGCGTTGAACCTTGTATTTCCGCATGGTATAGTCGTACCCGTTTACTTTTCAGCTGACAAAGGAGGGAGTGTCTCACTATGGCCGCCCTACAAGACCTGTACACGGCGATTCTCGAAGGTAATGCAAGTCTCGCGAAGACTGTCACCCAGCAGCTCATCGATGCGGGAACCGATCCCCAGGAGCTGCTCAACAAGTCCATGATTCCAGCGATGGATGAGGTTGGACGGCGTTTTGAAGCCAATGAGTATTTCGTCCCCGAGCTACTCATCGCGGCGCGTGCGATGAAAGGGGCATTAGAGATTGTCAAACCATTGCTGGTCGCGGGTGGGCTCGAGCCAGTGGCCCGCGTGGCGATCGGAACAGTTAAAGGTGACCTTCATGATATTGGCAAGAACCTGGTTGCCGCCATGCTCGAAGGGGGTGGCTTTGAAGTCATCGACCTTGGAGTGGATGTGCCCCCTGAGAAATTCATCGAGGCGGTCAAGGAGAAGAAGGCTTCGGTTGTTGCTCTCTCCGCACTGCTGACTACCACGATGCCGGCCATGGGGACCACCATCAAGGCCCTGGAAGAGGCGGGTGTCCGTAAGGGTGTCAAGGTCATCATCGGTGGTGCACCGATCACCCAGCAATATGCCGACCAGATCGGGGCGGATGGTTATAGCGATAATGCCAATGGAGCTGTGACAGTCGCGCGCAAGCTGGTGGTTCCGGCGGCTTGACCGGTTACGAGGCCGATTCTGCTTTCCGAGACATTGTCTCCGGGGAGGCTTCTGTATCACAAGCCCGGCGGCTCATTCGATGCGAGGGCGGGGGTGTAATTGATGCCCTCGGAATGAGCCGCCGGGCTGCTTTCTATTGATGCCCCAAGGAAATGATTGCTTAAAAACAACGCTAAGGAGGAAACTGTCGATGCTTCAACCGCCCAGTACCGGCCTTTCCATCCGCTCCCTGGAGGATTTCGGGTTTGGAATCGCACCCAAGCCAGTTGTGTGTGGACGCTCCGTGACGATTGGTGCTGGCCAAGTCATTCCCGAGATCAACTTTACTCTGCCACCCATCGACATTAATGAGCAGACATGGCCAGAAATCCGCCGCCATTATGAAGAGATGATCGAGGGAGTCTGCCAGCGTGCTCTGGAACTGGAGGTTCCCGCGCTGCTGGTTGAATTCGAAACCCTTCCACCGATGACTGTCCACCCGGCATGGGGGATCGAGATCACACAGATCCTGTCCGCCGCATTACAGAAATATCATGACAAGTATGGGCAGGCCAATGCTCTCCGTTTGACTCCCAACGATACCCGCGACCATACCCGTCCACCACTGATGCGCCGAGGTGAGTACTGGGATGGCATGGTCGAGTTTTTCCATGCTGCCGCAGGAGCTGGCGCGGATTTGCTGGCCATTGAATCCACCGGTGGAAAGGAAGTCTGCGATGAAGCCCTGATGAATGCCGACCTGCGGACCATGGTCTTCGCGCTGGGTGTGTTGGCGTGCCGTGACATGGAGTTTCTCTGGCGGGAGATGGTGGCTGCCTGCGGGCATGGTTCCATGCTCCCCTCCGGTGATACCGCCTGTGGTTTTGCCAACACCGCCATGGTGCTGGCTGATCAGAAGTTTGTCCCCAAGGTCTTTGCGGCGATTGTCCGTGTGGCCTCGGTCCCACGCAGCCTGGTGGCCTATGAAATGGGTGCCGTGGGGCCCTCGAAGGATTGTGCCTATGAGGGGCCCTACATGAAAGCCATCGCTGGGGTTCCCATCTCCATGGAGGGCAAGTCCTCGGCCTGCGCGCACCTGACCCATGTGGGTAACATTGCCCAGGCGGTGTGCGATTGCTGGTCCAATGAATCAGTTCAGAATGTCCGCCTGTTGAGCACGAATGCACCCATCGTCTCCCTGGAGCAGCTTGCCTATGACTGCCGCCTGATGAATGTGGTCTCGAATCGTTCAGTCGATGATGCCCGCCGTTTACGTGACTGGCTGGTGGAGAGCGACTCCGCTCTCGATCCGCAAGCCTATGTCTTACGTCCCGATGTGGTGCTGCGAATCTCCGGAGAGATCATGAAAGAGCAGAGCGCCTATGGCCGTACTCGCCGTGCGGTCCTGGCGGTTGTCGGGGAGCTCTCTCAGGCCTGCGCGAGCGGCGCGATCCATCTTTCCGATCGGGAGAAACGTTGGCTCTCACGGTTTACTGATGAAGCAGGGTCTCTCCCCGAAAGGGAAGAGGAATTCCTTCAGGAAATGTTCTCTGCTCCGGAGGCATCCAAGTTTCTGAAAGAGGAGTATGGGTTTTGATCATGAATGCCCGCGAACGTTACATCGCCACGATGCACTACCAGCCGAGGGACCGCTGTCCGATCATGGATTTCGGTTTCTGGGGGGAAACCATCACCATCTGGGAAAGGTATGGCCTTCCCAAGGGGGTCAACACCGATGCGTTTTTCGGAATGGATCCCCAATGGATTTTCTGTGGGGGAAACAACCAGCTGGTTCCCGGATTCCCCGAGGAGGTCCTGGAGGACAAGGGAGACACGGAGGTGGTGCGCACGGGCGATGGGGCGGTGATCGAGCGAGGGAAGTTTCTCGGATCGATTCCTCGCCACCTGGACCATGCTCTCAAGGATCGGGACTCCTGGGAAAAGCTTTTCAAACCCATGCTGCAACCCGATGATCCCCGCCGTTTTCCCGCACAGAAGGAATGGGATGCGGCGGTGGCTGAATGGACCCGCCCGGACCGGGACTACCCCCTCTTCATTGGTGCCGGCTCGCTGTATGGGGTTCCACGCAACTGGTTCGGTCTCGAGCGCATCTCGGAGATTGTCTATGATGACCGTCCCCTCTTCGAGGAGATCATCGAGACCATGGCGGATGTGACGATTGCCGTGCTTGAAAAAGTCCTCGATGCCGGGGTCCGTCCAGAGGCGGCCTCGATGTGGGAGGATATGTGTTACAACTCCGGTCCCTTGCTTTCTCCCAAAATCTTCAAGGAGGTCCTGGTTCCGCAATACAAGCGTATCACCTCCACGTTGAGCCGCTATGGTGTCGATATCGTGTTTCTCGACTGCGATGGGAAGATCGATGCGCTCGCGCCATTGTGGCTGGAATCGGGGGTCAACACCATGTTCCCCATTGAGGTGGGCACCTGGGGGGCCGATCCTTATGCCTTTCGGAAGGAGTATGGAAAAGAGATGCGGCTGATGGGTGGCATGGATAAGCACATCCTGGCGCAATCCAAGGAAGCCATCACACGCGAGGTGGAACGGCTGGCTCCCCTGGTCGAGGAGGGTGGGTTTATCCCCATGCCCGACCACCGTGTTCCACCTGATGTACCGCTCGATCATTACATCCACTACGTGAAAGAAATCAAAAGGGTCTGGGGAAAAGGATTACCCAACCTGCTGCCCACTGGTGTCATCGATCCCAATGCCCCGAAGGCAAGGGCTACTTTCTATACCTGGGAGACAGGAGACTGAAGACGATGAACTCAAAAGAGCGGTTTCTGAGCGCGATGGAGTACAAGGGTTATGACCGCCCTCCTTCTCACCACTATGGCACACCGGAGATCAACCAGGAGCTGATGGAGGTTCTCCATGTGTCTGATTACGAAGGGTTGATCCTCAAGCTGGGAGATGACCTCCGCCATGTGGGGCCCCGTTATACGGGACCGGAAATGCGTGTATTCCCGGATGGTTCCTGGGAAGGGTTGTGGGGTGAACGGTACTGCAATTACAACTTTGGCAAGGGAACCTATCCAGAGGCCTGTTACCTCCCCTTTGAGAATGTGACTGACGTTGAGGACCTCAAGAACTTCCGGATGCCCTCGGCGGACTGGTATGACTACTCACACATCAAGGAAGACTGTGAGAAGGTCAAGGATTATGTGATCTACATCGAGGGGGCGGGCACTCCCGATTTCATGAATGGCATTGCCCGCTGCCGTGGAGTCACACAGGTTCTCTTCGATGTGGGTACTGAGGATCCGGTCTACGCCGCGCTTTGCAGGCAGCGCTTCGAATTTTTCTACGAGGTCATTGAGCGAACCCTTCAAGCTGCTGATGGACTGGTGGATGTGGTCTGTTTTGGAGAAGATCTTGGAAACCAGGGTGGAATCATGATCAGCCCCGCCAAGTATGACAAGCTCTTCGCTCCCTATATGAAGGAACTTTTCGCACTCGCCCACAAGTACAATGCACGTACCATGATGCACAGTTGCGGAAGTGTGCGGGACTTGCTGCCGCGCCTGATCGATCTGGGTCTGGATATCCTGGAGGTGATCCAGGTGGATGCGGCCAAGATGGATATACGTGAGCTGCACCGTGACTTTTACAAGAAGGTGGCATTTTGCGGCTCCATAAGTGTCCAGAGCACACTTCCATTTGGAACGCGAGAGGATGTCATCAAAGAAGTAAACCTGCGCAAGGAACTCTTCCGCGAGGGAGGGATGATTATCGCACCTACCCATGCCATCCAGGTGGGAACTCCGATCGAGAATATCCTTGCCATGTATGAGGCTATCGGGAGTCTGACACCGGAATGCGTTTGAAAGTAATCAGTTGTGAGGTCTTCTACCGCGAAATGTGCGCGGTGATCGCACGTTCCAAAAACCGGGTAGACATGGAGTTCCTTCCCAAGGGACTGCACGACATCGGCGCCAAAGGGATGCTCGAAAGGGTTCAGGCTCTCCTGGATGCCCAGGATGAGTCCCGCTATGACGCCATCCTGTTTGGTTATGGACTCTGCAACAATGGGCTGCAGGGTCTCCAGGCAAGGTCTCTGCCAATCGTGATCCCCAAAGCTCATGACTGCATCACCCTTTTCCTGGGCAGCAAGGAGCGTTACCGCGAGTATTTTGACACCCATCCCGGTGTCTATTTCCTCACCTCAGGCTGGATCGAGCGTGGCGCCATCTCTGAGGATCTCCATGAGCTGACCATTTCGCACCAGACTGGCATGGATAAAACTTATGAAGAGCTGGTTGCCAAGTATGGGGAAGACAACGCCAAATTCCTCTACGCGGAGTTATGCGATACGACCCGCAACTACGGGCAGTTCACCTATATCAATATGGGTATCGAGCCGGATGGTGTCTTCGAGGAGGAAACCCGCGCACGGGCTGAGGAACGCGGGTGGGCCTTTGAAAAGGTCCAGGGTGATCTCTCGCTCATTCAGCGCCTGGTGGATGGTCCCTGGGATGACCACGATTTCGTGGTGCTCCAGCCGGGTGAAAGACTCAAGGCGACCTATGATGAAGACATTATCACCAAGGAGGAGATGGGACAGTGAACGAGCTCGAACGCTTCCTCGCCTGCATGGAGTATCAGCCACGCGACCGTTGCCCGAATCATGAGCTTGGGGTCTGGCCGCAGACACGGGAACGCTGGCTGGAGGAGGCCCCTCGGGAAGCCTCGAAATACACCTGGAACTGGTTTTTCTCCGAGGACTCTCTCCAGCTCGACCGCCGTGACTACATCCCGGTCAATTATGACTTTATCCCTCCTTTTGAAACTGAGGTTCTCGAGGAAACCGAGGAGTATGAGGTTATCCGCAACAGCAAGGGGATCGTGAGCCGCGCCCTCAAGGAGGGAACCGTTGGCGGCGGACGCATGTGCATGGATCAGTACATAGACTTCCCGGTGAAGAACGCTGCTGATTTCGCGGAGGTCAAGAAGCGATTGGTTCCCGCTCTTGCGCAACGTTATCCGGAGGATCTCGATCGTCAGATTGAAATCTGGTCCAGGCGGGATTACCCACTTGTCCTTGGCACCAACTGCGCCGCCAATGGATTTTACTGGCGTGCCCGGGAGTTGATGGGCACCGAAGAGCTTTCCTACGCCTGGTATGATCAGCCCAACCTGATGCACGAGATCATGGAGACCTATGCCGAGCTCATCATCGAAACCAGCCGTCCGGTGCTCGAAAAGATCCAGGTTGAGTACTTCGTGTTGAATGAAGATATGTCCATGAAAAGCGGACCATTACTGAGTCCTGACACCTACCGCAAGTTCATTCTCAAGCACCTCAAACGGCTGGTGGAGTTTTTCCGCGCGCATGGAACCAGGTATATCGCGGTGGACACCGATGGTGATCCGACCGCGTTGATTCCACTTCTCCTGGAGGGGGGAATCGACACTCTTTGGCCGCTGGAGCGAGCCTCGAATGTCCATCCCTGTACCATCCGGAAGAAGTTCGGCAAGAACCTGCGTCTCTGGGGTGGTGTTGACAAGCGGGTTCTCCCACTTGGGAAAGAAGTGATTCGCCAACATCTTCTCGAGCTCGCGCCACTCGTCGAAGAGGGTGGTTTTATCCCCACCATCGACCACACCGTGCCCCCGGATGTCTCCTGGGACAACTGGCGTCACTATATGGACCTGAAGTGGAGCCTGCTGTGTGGGGAACTCAAGTAACATGCCTGTCCGTATTTCTCTTCAACCCTTAGGCGAGACCATCGAGGTAGCCCAAGGTACGCCATTACGGGAAATCCTTTTTGACTATGGGGTGGAGTTCCCCTGTGGGGGACGTGGCCAGTGCCGCGGTTGCCGGATCCGTGTCGCCGAAGGTGACCTGCCGATCACCCCCCCCCAGCGTGAGGTTCTCAGGCCCCAGGAACTGGAACAGGGTTGGCGTCTCTCCTGTCAATGCAGGGCCGAGGGGGATCTCAAACTCGAGATGGCCCAGTGGAAGGCCGACATCCTGGTGGATGACAGCCTCTTCGAGTTTATACCGCGTAAGGGGTTGGGTGTCGCTGTTGATTTGGGAACAACCACTCTGGTGGTGCAGCTGCTTGATCTCGAGACAGGGAGAGTCCTGGGAGTTCGGACCGCCCTGAATGCGCAGGCCCGTCATGGCGCCGACGTGATGAGCCGTGTTGAATTCGCTGTCGCGGGTGGCGGGCATGAACAGCTCAAAACTTTGATCCGGGAACAGATCGGACGCCTGATCGAACAGGTGCTGGCCCATGCCCTGGAACCTGTAGGGGGAAATGGTTCTCCCCATCATCACGAAGCACAGGTCACGCAGGTGGTCATTGTTGGGAACACCGTGATGCACCATCTTTTCAGCGGGATCGACCTGGAACCTTTGTCGCACTACCCCTTTGAACCACCCAACACTGGATTACAGGTCTTCTCGGCCGCTGAGCTGGGGTGGGACCTCAAGGGAAATCCTTCGGTTCATTTTCTCCCCTGCCCAGGGGGGTTTGTCGGCAGTGATATCCTGGCCGGGATTCTGGCGGTCAAGATGCATGAGAGCCACGATCTGATCGGTCTGGTGGATCTCGGAACCAATGGAGAGATCGTTTTCGGGAACCGGGATGGCATTATCTGTGCCTCGACCGCCGCTGGTCCTGCATTCGAAGGAGCACGGATCTGGATGGGGATGCGTGCGGCTACAGGTGCGGTCTACCAGGTACGTGCCGAGGAGGGCAGTCTGAAATGTGCGGTGCTTGGGAATGCCGAACCGCGCGGGATCTGTGGAAGTGGTCTTGTGGATGCGATTGCAGTGGGTCTCGATCTGGGCCTGGTGCTTCCAGCGGGGAGACTCAACTGCGGGTCCGAGAATTTCGTGATCGCCGATCCTGTGGCCCTCTCACAGACCGATATCCGTCAACTGCAGCTGGCCAAGGGAGCGATCGCGGCGGGCATTACGATCCTGCTGGATCGCATCGGAGCCAGCCGTGACCAGGTCAAAACCCTGTATCTCGCGGGGGCCTTCGGAAACTACATCAGCAAGGAAAGCGCGAAACGGATTGGATTGCTCGATTTCCCCACAGGGAAAATCCGTCCAGCGGGAAACACTGCTCTCCTGGGCGCCAAGATGGCCCTGTTCCAACCCGAGGCCGAAACGAACCTGTTTCCGGCCATGCTCGCAATGACCGAACATATCTCCCTCAGCGCCGATCCACGCTTCATGGAGATCTATGTGGAGGAGATGGGATTTCCCGCATCAGACGGATAACCTCATCCCCCCAGCACCCTTCTCCCAATGGGCGAAGGGGGAGCGGTACGTCCCCACTCCTGTGGGAGAGGGGATTGAGGGGTGAGGTAGGCTTCTGGGTATCACACCTTGGGTAGCGTGATGTCCACCTGCCCCTGATATTTCCCCTTGCGGTCGCCGTAAGACACCTCACACTCGCCATCCGCCGCCAGGAAGATCACCTGGGCGATTCCTTCGTTGGCGTAGATTTTCGCGGGGAGTGTGGTGGTGTTGCTGATCTCCAGTGTGGCAGTACCCTCCCACTCCGGCTCAAATGGGGTCACATTGGTGATGATTCCGCAGCGTGCATAGGTCGATTTCCCCACACAGATCGTGATGACATCGCGCGGAATGCGGAAGTATTCGACAGTCTTAGCCAGTGCGAATGAGTTGGGCGGGATGATGGCGATATCCCCCTTGAAGGAGACCATCGAGCGGGAGTCGATCGACTTGGGGTCAACGATCGAATTGTTGACATTGGTAAAGATCAGAAACTCATCGCTGACACGGATATCATAGCCGTATGATGAAAGGCCATAGCTGATCACATCCTTGCGTACCAGGCGGTCCTCGAAAGGCTCGATCATGCGATGCTCGAGAGCCATCTTACGGATCCACCAATCTGGTTTTGCGCCCATTGATTCAGATACTCCCCTTTATTGAGTAAGAAACATGAGCCTATGACTTCATCACGGCTGTTTCTCAAGACTCCTCATAAGCCCGGATAAAATCATCACGAGTAACATCCGCCATGCGGCATGCGGTCTGTAGAGTTGTTCCTTTGATCAGCGAGTGGTTCGGTATTGTCATTGGCGTAACAGAGCCATCCATGTTTTCCCTTTGAAGGGCGATGTGTTCCCTAATCTTGACCACACGGAACCCCAGTCTTTCAAGCGCCCGAAGGACCCTTGATTTCGGTGCATCTGGTGGAAACTTACCCATGCCCTAAACCAAAGCTTCCGCGATAAACGCCTCAAGGACAGGTTTTTCGTCACTTTCCAAAACATCCCTGCCAAATGTCTCAATGTGAAACTGGATGGCCGATACCACATCCTTCAAGGCTTCTTGATAAGAATCGCCCTCTCCAACAACAACACCCTTTATCCCGATAGGATAAGCCACGAACCCATCAGAGTGCTTCTCGACGATGATTTTTACTGGAATCATGACAGCTCACCTATATCATTATTTGGATGTCCGAACAAGCGATATAACACCTGTCCTCTCTGTTGGGGAGAGGACAGGCGGTAATCGAATTATCATCATTCCTTACCCGGCCAGCATCCTGTACCTCTCCGAGATCCCCTTCCAGTTGATGATCTTCGGGAAAGCATCCACGTAAGCTGCGCGGTTGTTCTGGTACTTGAGGTAGTAAGCGTGCTCCCAGACATCGATGCCCATCAGCGGGATGGTGGCCCACTGAGAGAGGAGCTGTTGGTTCTGGCATTGGAGGATGACCAGCTTGCCCGCCGCGATTGACCAGGCCAGGAGCCCCCAGCCCGCCCCTTCGACAGCCTTTGAGGCGGCCTTCAGGTGAGAGAGCATCGCTTCGACACTTCCGAAATCTCTCTCGATCCCTTTCCTGAGAGCTTCACTCGGTTCACCGGCCTCGGCGGGAGGGGCCATTCCTGCCCAGAACATGGTGTGCAGAAAATGACCACCACCATGGAAAGCTGACTGGCGCGACCAATACGCCACGAGGTCGAAGTTGCCAGCCTGACGTGCCTTGGCGAGTTCCTCTTCGGCCTTGATCAGGCCCTTTACATAGGCATCATGGTGCTTGTCATGGTGGAGCTTCATGGTCTGCTCATCGATGACCTCGGAGAGGGCGTCATAGGCATAGGGAAGCGGAGGCAGGACATACTTCCCATCCTTGTCAACCGCTCCTGGAAAGAGGGCCTTCATGGCATCGGCATGGCCGGCACGCGGCGAACCTTCCGCCGCCATCGCGGCTTGTCCTCCGAGGACCACACCACCCAGGGCCGACATTGCACCCGCCGCTAAAAATTCACGCCTGCTGGTTTCACTCATTGCTTCCAACTCCTTCTTACTTCGTCTGTAGGGGGATAAGCGTCCGTATTCGAACGTTGGAAGGGGAGACCCTTGCGGGCGTACCCCTTGGAACTACGTTGTCCCCTTCAGTTTAAGAAGCGATTAGGGGAAGGGCAATGGGAAAGGGTGATGGGCTTCCGGATAACCTGGTTGGATCATTTTTCGTCTTCGCACGGGATGTCAATGGAATCAGCTGCCAAAATTTTTCGGGGACGACAGTTCGTCGCATCGCTGGTTCCGACCATCCCCTGCGATGTCACCCGGGATGAGGCGGTCGACGCGGGAGATGTGATGAAGATCCTGGGAGAGCCTGGCATGAGGAGGTCGGCAGCGCTTCATCGGAGGATATCAATCGGGATGGCGGGCTGGATCTGCTGGATCTCGCGATTCTTCTCCAAAACTGGCATGTGGAGACAGGGCCCTTAAAGAAGTCCTCCAGATGAAATCAACAGAAGAAAAAACTTCGCAAATTCAACCTCCGCCTTCGTTACCGGAGTGGAAGCCAAAAAGGTTCCCAAAGAAAACCACGAAAGGCGGACACGAAAATGAAAAAGACCCTCTTCACACTCACAATCACCCTGGCGGTTGTTTTGACTCTGGTCACAGCCACTGAAAGCCAGGCTGGGATTTATCCGGTCACCACCGTTTACACCTATGTTCCCGGCACAACCTATGTTTACCCTTACACTGTGATCTACCCCCAGACTGTCCCGATCTACCGGCCTCCCCTGCTCCCTGTCCCCACCCCGGTGGTCTACACCCCTTTCCTTCCCGCCACCTACTTCCCACAGTGGTAAGTAAAAACAATCAGCCGGAATCCAGGAGATAGGGGTTGAGGCAGAAGCTCAACCCCACTCCTGCTTTTCTATCGGCATGTTGAAAAACTCATTGTAAATCGACTCGATTCTCCTCCACTCCAAGGTACGAATATTTCCGTTGACATACGAACCTGTTCGTAGTATAGTTTTCTGTAGACATGGTGAAGGGAGAGTCCGTATGCCCAAGAAAACCTTGCCCAAGCCGAGTGAGCGTGAACTGGAGATTCTGAGAGTCCTCTGGGACCATGGTGCCAGCACGGTCCGGGAAGTCCATGAGAATCTCTGCCAGGTGCAGGGAAGGGCCTACACCACCACGCTCAAGTTCATGCAGATCATGACTGAGAAGGGGCTGGTGACCCGCGACACACGCAGGCATCAACACCTTTACGAGGCGGCCATTTCCGAACGGTCCGCGCAAAAGCAGATTGTGAGTGACCTTCTGGGCAGCGCTTTCGGTGGGTCTTCCCAGAAACTCATCCTCCATGCCCTTTCCGCCAAAAAAGCCACGCCCGAGGAGATCCATGAAATCCGGCGGATTCTCGACCAGATGGAGGAATCGCGGAGATGACAAACAGTCTCTATTCACCCAATGACACCCTGGTATACCAACTTGGATGGACCCTGATTCATACCCTTTGGCAAGGTGCGCTGTCAGCGCTGGTCTTGGGGGTCATTTTGAGGTCATTGCGAGAGCATTCTTCAGAAGCTCGCTACATCGCCGCGCTCCTCTGTCTGATCCTGTTGGCCTGCGCCCCATTCGTCACCTATTCGCGTCTTTCGATTTCTGCCTCATCATCAACTTTTGCGCCTGTGAGACAGACCCGGTCACAGACGCCTGCTGGCGCTGACAGGAGCTTGGGGCCTACTCTTGTGGAGCAACTCGTCCCAATGGCTTCATTGAACAGATCGATCCAGCCATCCGCACCTCTCCAGGAGACCACCACGGCTCCCATTACAGGCATCAAGGAACAAGCCGTGAAGTGGTTGACACCGTTGCTACCCTTGTACGTCTTGTTGTGGTTCTCAGGAGTTCTCATCCTCTCGATTCATCATCTGGCCGGGTGGGTAATTGTGCAACGGTTGCGGAAACGGTATGTGGAGCCTCCATCGGAACAGATCCTGCGGCTGGCTGAGCAACTGCAGACGACACTGAGAATCAGAACTGCTGTGGCCCTGATGAAATCGGCTTTGACCGATTCCCCCGTCACTATCGGTTGGTTGAAACCAGTGATCCTGTTACCCGCCAGTGCTTTGACAGGACTCACCACCAAGCAGATTGAGGCGTTATTGGCGCATGAGTTGGCGCATATCCGGCGTCATCATTATCTGGTCAACCTGCTCCAGACGGTGGCCGAAACGCTGCTCTTTTATCACCCCGGGGTGTGGTGGATGTCCAGGCAGATCCGGATCGAGCGGGAGCATTGTTGTGATGACATCGCGGTGAGGCTGTGTGGTGA
>CAYZUX010000120.1:0-17643 GCA_964481775.1 uncultured bacterium
ATGGAAGGGCAAAGACGTGGATGGCCAAAAGAAGCAAGCGTAGACACCGATGGACAAGGCCAATTCGAATATCCGGAAGCCTTCGGTTTGATGATCGTCCAGGTGAGTTCGGAAGAGGGCTACTACGGCTCCTATGAGGATCCAGCGAGTCCGGCGGCGGCACTCCAGATGCAACAATGGAGTCGAGTGGAAGGTATCATCAAGAAAGGAAACCTTCCTGTTCCGCAAGCGAAACTGGAACTCTCGATGGAAGGAGCTCCCAGATTCGATTTGTCTAAGACCGCTTTCCGTGAGAAATGGACCACCCGAACCGATGACACAGGATTCTACAGGTTTGGTAAAATTCCTCCCGGGATTGGAACCCTTACTTGGGTAACACAACCCGGTATTGGGCAGGAAAGATGGCAACGGATTTCCCGATCGACAACAGTGAAAGTCCTTCCCGGTCCGGTGACACAGGTTCACATCGGAGGTAAAGGGCGGTCTGTCATTGGGAAAATCGGAGCCATCAAAGGATTCCAAGGCCCACTCGTATTCCCAGCCTCATCCCGAATTTCATTGACGCCACATACGTCACTCTTTACAGGACAGCGTCCCAATTCCCCATGGGGATCCACCTATGCTTCCGCCCAGGAGATCCAATACTGGACACGCAAAGCAGCCAATCCTGATAACTTCGGAGCGCAAACAGTGGTGGATGCTGATGGCTCATTCCGCTTCGAAGACATCCCTCCAGTAACCTGCGAGTTGCATGTCACTTTCGCTCAAAATCCCTGCCCGGAGCACCCCGATCTGATGACTGCGGCTGGAAATGCACACCTGATTGTCCCTCAAGTCAACCTGGAAGCAGATCGTGATTTGGGAGATATCGAGCTTAATCCAGTTGATGAAGAACGATTGGAGGCCGGTTCAGAATGGCCGGGCATCGATCAAGAGTCGACTCAAGGATCTTTTAATCCCTCTCCAGAAGATGGCAACTTTGTTCTGATCCACTTCTGGGCTCCCTGGCACAAGGGAAGTGTCGAGGAGCTGGCTGTGATGAAAAGGATCCACAAGCAGTTCGGAGGTAATACACGTTTCCGGATGGCGGGGATTTGCCTGGGAAGTAATCTGGAGGACCTCAAACAGCTTTGTGACCAGCATGGCCTCCGATGGGAGCAGATCCCGCTACGTGACTGGTGGGACGATAATGTGATGATGGAACATGGCATCCAACGTCTCCCCTCTGCCTTCCTTATTTCGCCAGACTGGAAGGTCCTCGCTGCCGATGTGCAGGGAGAAGAGGTTTATGAGGCGGTCAAGCAGGCACTTGCGGCCCAAGACTCTTCCTCCCACAATATATCACAATAAAGAAAGGGATCCGCATGACCCACAGGTTTACCGCAATTATTGAACGTGAAGGAAACTGGTTTGTAGCCCACTGCCCTGAGCTAGACATCGCCAGCCAAGGGGAGAATGTCGAACAGGCCCGTGCGATGCTCGCTGAGGCAGTCGTTCTGTTTCTGGAGACCGCCTCGGAAGAAGAGGTCATAGGACGCCTTCACTCAGAGGTGTACATTTCACCACTTGAGGTTTCCGTTGGGTAAACTACGTGTCCTTTCCGGGCAACAGGTGTGCAAAATCCTCTCGGAGTACGGATTCCGAGAGGTCCGTCAAAGAGGGAGCCATCTGGTGATGCAGAAGTCCATATCAGGCACCACCATCACTGTTCCAGTCCCCCTCCACCAGGAGCTGGCACATGGAACATTACTCTCCATCATTAGACAATCTCAGCTTCCAAGGGATCTGTTTGAAATCTGATCCGCTACTCTCCCCGGCCCGTCTCCGCTTGCATTGAAGAGACCGCCTAAGACTGCTATCTTTGCCTTATTCATATTGGGGAGTTCTGTTGCGAACATGCCGATACTCGTGCACAAGTATGGCGGCACCTCCATGGGCAACATCGAGAGGATTCTCTCGAATGCCCAGAGAATTGCCGCGGATATCGAAAAAGGATACCAGGTCGCGGTCGTGGTCAGCGCGATGGCCGGTGAGACCAACCGGTTGCTTGCCCTGGCCGATAGTATCGATCCACGTGGCTCTGGACGTGAACGCGACATGCTGGCCTCAGCGGGTGAGCAGGTGAGCATCGCGCTCATGGCCATGGCTCTTCACAAGGTTGGGGTTCAATCCGTGTCCTATACCGCCCTGCAAGCGGGGATTCACACCGATCCCTTCCACACTCGGGCGAAGATCAAGTCCATCGATACCTCCAGGCTGCGCGAGGATCTGGATAAAGGGATTGTCCCTGTGGTGGCCGGATTCCAGGGGGTCACGGAGTCGATGGACATCACCACCCTGGGGCGTGGCGCTTCGGACACCTCGGCGGCGGCCTTGGCGGCGGCTCTCGGGGCGGTGCGTTGCGACATCTACACCGATGTCGATGGGGTCTATGCCGCTGATCCACGGATTGTACGCGGAGCCAGGAAGTTGGCGCGGGTCTCCTATGATGAGATGCTGGAAATGGCCGGATCGGGCTCCAAGGTACTCCAGACCCGTTCGGTGGTCTTCGCCAAGAAGTACAATGTACCCTTGATGGTCCTGACTAGTTTTGAAGACAAACCCGGGACACTGATCTCGGAGGAGGTGAAAGATATGGAAGACGTCCTGGTCACAGGAGTCTGCTCGGACAAGAGCGAGGCACGTATCACCCTGTGGGGTATTCCGGATCAGCCCGGTATCGCCGCGAAGATCTTTGAGGCCCTTGCGGCTCAGGGGATCTCGGTGGATATGATCATTCAGAGCAAGGGCCAGGATGGGCTGGCCAATATGTCATACACGGTCACCAAGCCGGATCTGGGTGATGCGGTCAAAGTCACCGAGTCGGTGGCCAAGGATTTGGGCGCCAAACAAATGGGGGTTGATGAGAAGATATCCAAGGTGACCGTGGTCGGAGTTGGGATGAAAGCCCATAGTGGTGTGGCGGCGCGGATGTTCCGTTGCCTGGCCGACAAGGGGATCAACATCTACATGATCAGCACCTCGGAGATCAGGATTTCCGTCGTGATCCATGAGGACTATACTGAATTGGCGGTGAGAGCACTGGCCAAAGAATTCGATCTGGTGGATGAGGACCAGGAGGTGGTGAGTGCCTGATCACACTCACAGGTGCGGGATTGCTGGACGCCAACGGACAGCCATCCTGGCGATTGACTTCCAGGAAAAATTCCTGCCAGTCATTCCGGATGTAGAAAAAATTCAGGCCAACTTAGTGCTCCTAGCTAAAGCAGCGGGGATTTTGAACATCCCACTGTTGATCACCGAGCAATATCCAAAGGGGCTGGGACCAACTGTGTCTGCCCTGGCGGCAGAGCTGGGCAGTACACAAAGAATCGAGAAGACCAGTTTCAGCTGCTTTGGTGAGAACGTTTTTGCCGATAATCTGGAACGATTAGGTGTGGATACCCTCATTCTGGGAGGGGTGGAAGCACATGTCTGTGTTGCCCAGACTGCCCTTGACGCGTTGAATAAGGGCTACCGGGTACATATCCTGGCCGATGCGGTGGGATCCAGGAATCCGGAGCATGCTCGAATCGCATTAGAGCGGCTGCGGGATGCGGGTGCTGTCATCAGCTGTACTGAAATGGCGTTGTTCGAGCTCCTGGGAAAAGCCGGCACGCCTGAGTTTAGACAGATACAATCGTTGATTAAGGGCTGAGAGGGGGCGCCTGGGAGGAAGGAACCATGCGGAAGACTCTTCGGTCCGTTTTGCTCATCACGTGCCTCGCCGGTCTATTGGCGGGGAAACCTGTATTGGCTCAATCAGCTTCCGATTCATCGGCAAAGGGGCTGGCCTCCCCAGGTGCAAGTGTCGCTATCCTTGATTTGTTCAACCTCTCGAACAAATCCGAATACGATTCCTGGGAATCCCTCTGGGGCCGTGGAATCCGGCGTGAAGTGTTCGCCCAAAAGGACCTGAAGGTCATTGCTTACCCCCACATCCACATGGCCCTGAAGGAACTCAAGATCGATGATTACTACATCGCACCCGAACAGGTTCCACCACTCGGGAAGAAGCTGGGGGCGGATTTCGTGGTGCTGGGGAGTTTTACTGTTTCCAACAACATGATTGCCGCCTCGCTCAAGGTCGTCGATGGGAAGACAGGACGGCTTCTCAAGGAGGAGACCCGTTTCGCCGATGCCTCGAAACCCAATGAGTTCATCAGCGATCTCTCCAGTACTTTGCTCAAGATTCTGCTCGGATCAAGTGCGGTTCTATCTCCATCCACCGCACCCCCATCCGTCGAAACTCCCCCAGCCCAGGATCCCACACCCGCTCCTGAGATCGTTACCGAGCCAGTCACTTCACCCTTGCCCTTCGCTCCGATTGACACAGGCCCTTCCCCTGAAACCATCGGACCGGAGGAGATCGAGGCAAGCCCAATGGTGAGCCCTGTTCCAGGAGCAGTCGTCCAACCGCCACCACCCCAAGTTCCTTCAGTCCAGCCGCAGACCTTTGTCAGGCCGATCGAAGCGGAGATACCCTCCATGCCGCGGACTGGCACCGCTCCCTCTCAGGCGATTCAATCACCATTCCAACCCATGCCGGTTCTCCCTGCACCTCCACCACCAATGCGCCCCTATAGCCCGCCACCGCAGTATCAGATGCCCTCACAGGGAAGCCCTTATGCTCCACCCATGGGACCTGCTCCTCAACAGGGAATGAGTTACCAGCAGCCACAAGCCTATACCCCTTCTCCCGCGGCAGTTCAGGAAGAGAGCCGTCTCCGCCGTTTCCTGAATTGGATGAGCCGTCCTTTCCGTCCTGCTGAAAACCTGCCGCCACCCCAAGTGGCTCCACCTTCTTACACCCAGCCAGCTCCCGCTGTTCCGAACATGCAACAGCAACCAATGACACAGCCCATGCCTCAACCCATGCCTCAACCCATGACGGCACCTCCTCCCCAGGGGAATCCAGTGACAAGGTTTTTCGGGAGGTTGTTTGGGAGGGGTTCGAGTTAACGTCTTAACGCATCAATCAATCGCTGCGGGTTCGGCGTGCTCAGCATCACACTATAACCCAGGTGCGTGGGGATATAAGCCACTTTGGTTTCGTCGGTCAGGTAGACCAGAGCCTTACCCCCTTTCTTGATGCGGAACCAACCCGATTTGTATCCTGGGTAGTTGGAACCACAGGTCTTCCAGGTGGTTTGATAATCGAGATCCTTCTTAAGGTTGAGAACCAGGGCATTCGCCGGATCAAGCGATTTTCTGGGGATTGTCCTGCCCCAGAAATCTCCTCTTATCCTGAGCCCTTCACTGCTCACCTCAAAAGCCGCTCCTCTTGAGCCACGGAAGGTAATCAGCAGAACTGGAACTACAATGACAAAAACCGATGAGACCACCAGAATAGATACCCATCCCGCGTTTTGAACCACAACCACTACCAACCCGACGAGTGTCGCCACCATAGCAATACCCGCGATGATGAGGAAGCCGCCGACTTTCGCCGGGATGATCGAGAACTCTTCTCTCACAATTCCTCTCCTTCTTCTTCACGTTTTCGAGCTGATGGCCCATCTGGACCGGGATCCTCTACAATGCTCTTCCCCCGCCGTAGAACAGCTTCTCTCAGGAGGAACTCAATCTGGGCATTGACACTGCGGAACTCCTGATCCGCCCAGCGGTTGAGCTCCTCCCAGAGCTCGGGATTGATACGCAAAAGGAGCTTCTTTTTCATGGCCTCACCTGGACTCACTGGTAAAGCGTCCCGGCATTGATGACAGGATGGGCTTCCTTCTCGCCACACAGCACCACAAGCAGGTTGCTCACCATCGAGGCTTTACGTTCTTCATCCAGATCAACCACATGCTCCGCACTGAGCCTTTCAAGCGCCATCTGAACCATCCCGACCGCGCCATCCACAATCTTGGTACGGGCCGCGACGATGGCCGAGGCCTGCTGACGTTTAAGCATTGCCTCGGCGATTTCGGGAGAATAGGCAAGGTGAGAGAGACGCGCCTCCAAGACAGTCACTCCAGCTTTGTTCAGTCTCTCCTGGAGTTCCTTGACCAATGCCTGTGAAACCTCATCGATATTCCCACGTAGCGATACCGTTGTGTGTTCTTCCCAGGAATCATAAGGGAAGGAGCTGGCCAGGTGACGGAGCGCAGTCTCACTCTGGGTAGTGACATAATCCACATAGTCATCCACCTCAAAGGTCGCGGCGAAGGTGTCCTGAACCATCCAGATCACCACTGCGGCAATCTCAATCGGATTGCCGGCATGGTCATTCACCTTCAGCCTTTGCATATTCAGGTTGCGTAGACGAAGCGAGATCTTCTTTTTAATAATGAGCGGATTCACCCACCAGAAACCATTTTGTTTCACGGACCCTTCATATTTACCGAAGAGAAGCAGAACACCGGCTTCATTCGGCTGCAGCACAAAGAATCCGATCGAGGTGACCACTGACAGGATAAAGAGAAATGTAGCGCCAACCACAGTCCAGATACCCGGCGCCGCCGGACCTCCCGCATCCACCATCCGGACCCCCTTGTAGAACACCCAGGCACTCACCAGGTACATGGCGATATTCACCGCCAGCATCAGCCAACCTGACTTTGGGACCACTTCCACTTCTTTCGACATCACAGAGCCTCCTAGCATATTGATACTAATATGATATCACTTTGGAATCATGTGTCAAGGAGCAATCCACATAGAGTTCTCCCCATTTGCCTCCTGAAGAGGTATCTGTTGAATCGTGGAGGCTACGGAAGGATCTGGAAGTTCGTGGAAAACGAAGGGGCCTTAAACCATCCACTTCCATTTTCTTCCACCTCCTCCGTTACTTCCACGATCCAACTTGGTGATTCACCAAATGGACGCAATGGATTCAGGACGCAATGGAATGCGTCCCTCCATGGAGGGACCCGCTCCGTCGGGTCCGGGCCCATCCTTGACGGGAGACCCTACTTTTCAGGTGCGAGCCAGACGTATTTCAGGTAACGGCGATCAAGCGCATTCAGAGGAAAATTCCTGACACGTGGAGACAAGAGCCGGAAATCCCGGCGGTCATAGAGGAACACCCAGGGGGCATCGGCCACCGCAATGGCTTCCGCTTGGGCAAACAACCGGTTCTGTTCGGATGGATCCACCGCGGAAAGCCCCGCGTCGTAGAGACGGTCGAACTCTGGATTCGAGTATCGGGCATAGTTCTCGCCATCCGGCGGGATTCCACTAGTGGTGAGAAGCATAAGGGAGTTCTCGGGACTGGGATAATCATTCAACCACCCCATGCGATAGAAGGGGATCTTACCATCGCGAACTGTGTCGAGATGGAGACGCCAATCGACCACTTGCAGGCTCACTTTGATACCAATGTCAGCGAAATAACCCTGAATGACCTCGGCCAGTTTGACATTCTCCTGTCCCATGGCATTGAGCTGGAGAGTGAATGGGGGTAGCCCCTGACCATTGGGATATCCCGCCTCTGTCAGGAGAGCCTTGGCCTTATCTGGATCATAGGAGTAGGGACCATCGGCCGCTTTGTATCCCGGCATGGAGCGTGGCACCACCCAGCCTGTGTTGGGAATGGCACGGTATCGGAGGAGGGTCGAGGCCACCTCCTCGCGGTTGACCGCATAATTAAGGGCCTGACGGACCTTGGAATTCCTGAATAGCGGGTCGGTGTTCAAGAGACCCACATATTCGATCCGCATGAAATCGGAGCTTTGTGCTTGAAAATGACTGTATTCCGGTTGGAGCTTGAGGTCCGGAGTGAAGATGCTTTCCCAACGGTCCAGCGGAACCGGGTAGTGAAGATCAAGGTTGCCATTGAGAAACTCGAAGTGTTCGCTGTTGCTGTTGGGGATCTGGTGAATTTCGATCCGGTCGAGATATGGAAGCTGGTTCCCGGAAGCATCCTTGGCCCAGTATTTGGGATTCTTCTCGAAAACAATCTGGCGCGCGGGGACCCACTCAATGAAACGGAAGGCTCCAGTTCCCACGGGATGCTGGAAGAAGTTGTCCCCATATTTCTCAACTGCTTCGCGTGGGACTGGCCAGGCGAAAGAGTGCCCCATACGGAAAAGGAATGGAGAAAAAGGACGATTGAGTTTCACGATGAAGGTATAGGGATCTGGGCAAAGTAGCCCACTCACCTCATCCGCGCGGGTAGCCCACGCCTGAAGGGATTCTCCAGGAGCGGAACGGAAACGGTCGGAATTGGATTCCTCCCTGGCCTCACCTTTGGCGCGCCGTTCCAACTCACGCCGTGACGAGACTCCATCCCGGTACTCCTGTGCTCCTTCGACAAAACCCAGAAACATCCAGGCTCCGGGGGATGCCACACGCGGATCACAGACCCGTTCGAAAGAGTACTTGAAATCCTGCGCGGTCAGTTCCCTTCCCACTCCATTCTGAAAACAGGGGTCATCATGAAAAAAGACTCCCTTACGGAGGTGGAAAGTATACTGCGTGCCATCGGGAGAGATCTCCCAGGATTCAGCCAGACAAGGCACCACCTCGAGGGTGTTGGGATTGAATTCGATCAACCCATCATGGAGCGGGGCGGCGGCTTCATGGGAGGCGGTATCGCGGATCCAGGCGGGGTCGAGGCTGTTGGGGGTTTCGACGATATTGAAGCGGAAAGTCCCACCGCTCAAAGTGGTGGGAACCTCGATTTTATCCGCAGGGCATGCCAGAGCCTTCACCCGGGCGTTGATTTCGGAGGAGGAGAGGATCACTCCGTTGTCTGAATTCCCTCCTGAATCACGTGGTCCGCAACCCGCTGCTAGGACCAGCAGGACAGCCCCCCATACAAAGCCTTCATGTGATCGGGTACTCATCCCAGGTCAGCGGTCTTTCATCGCGAGCAATTCATCTGGTGTCAAGGCAAAGATGAAGCTGATCTTCCTAAGGTCTCTGGCTGGGAATCTTTTCCGCAATGTATTCCAAACCTTGGTCAGCCGGTCGATGACCTCCTCTTCGCCGAAGCCATCCCAGACCAAGTATCCCCCATGTTTTCCCTCGAAGGGCTCATCGAGAAGCAATTCAGCGCCTCGGAATCTGGAGGTCAGAACTTTTCTCAATCTTTCTTCAAATGCTTCCATCTCTTAGCCCCCAAGCTGACGATCAGGGCCGATGATTCCACAATCACGCCGCTGACAACTCCGCGACCGCCTTCTCCATCTCCTCTTTCTTTGGGGCTTTACCATGCCAATCAACGAGCCCCTCCATGAAAGAGACCCCCTTACCCTTCACCGTGTCGGCGCGGATGAAGACCGGCTTGTCAGTCACCTTCGAGGCTTCCTCGAAAGCGGCGATGATCTGATCGTAATCATGGCCATTGATATCGATGACATGCCAGTTGAAGGCCTTGAGTTTGTCGACGATGGGCTCCAAGGGCATGACATCGGCGACAAAGCCATCGATTTGAGCCTTGTTGTGGTCGAGGATCACCACCAGGTTATCGAGTTTGAACTTGGGAGCAGCCAGAAAAGCCTCCCAGATCTGTCCCTCCTGAGTCTCCCCATCGCCGATCATGCAGTAGATTCTGACATCCTTCTTGTCGAGTTTCGCCGCGAGAGCCATCCCCAGGGCCATGGAAAGACCCTGACCGAGAGACCCTGTACATGCTTCCATGCAATCCAGTGCGGTGCAATCTGGATGCCCCTGAAGAGGTGATCCGAGTTTACGGAGTGTCATCAATTGATCTTCCGGAAAGTATCCTGCTTCGGAAAGCAGGCAATACCATGCCGGCACACAATGTCCCTTTGACAGCACAAAACGATCCCGGTCTTCCCAGCGGGGATTTTGGGGGTCATGGCGCATGAACCGGTTTAGGAGAACATTCATAATGTCACAAGCTGATAATGATCCGCCTGGATGTCCTGAACCGGCCTCGGTGAGCATCTTGATGACATTGATTCTCGCTTTCCTGGCGATCTCTTTCAGTTGGGTGATGTCCTTTACGGCTTGTTTGACAACCATGAGCAAAGACTCCTTGAGATTTTCCGGGAATCAGATCCCGCGGGTTTTTCACGAAAGGGTGAATTATAGAGGTGGGATTCCTGAACCGCAACCTCGGCCACCCCAAAACTCACTCTGAAGGTGGCAACCGGCAGAGACGCCGGTAGTCAATCACTCTCTGGATGACCTCATCAAAAGATTCACGAACCACAAATTTATGACCTTGAACGAGCGTGATTACAGTATCGGGTGACTCATCGATTGTTTCGATCAGCTCCGCGTTAATCACAAACTCTTTCCCATTCAGACGTGAGACTCGGATCATGGCTAGCGTAACCCCATCCAGTCCTGAATCAGGTCCAGGGTCAACTGCTGAACTTGGTAGGAAGGATCGATTTCAGGTGGTTCAAACATCGCGTTAAGGTTTTCGGATTCTGTTTTTCGGATCGGATAGGGGGTGAAGGAGAAATCGGATTGCCTTACATGCCCAGGAACAGTCAGACTCCACTCGTTCGCGGTTGAAACCTGGCCAGCCCCTCCCTGCAGAAAAGCATCCTTGTTGGATCGTGAGAACTGCTGTATGGAATTAGTCTTCCGGTTAATCGAACACAGGTTTTTGAATCCCTGACGTGCCCGCATGGAGACAATTGGATTTCCTGATGCTTTCGAGTCCATATCCACGATCCAGCGGAAAGAACGCCCCTCCTGTTGGAGGGTGAGGCTGTCCCCCAAGGATGTGATCTCGATGGAGTTCTTTTCCGGATGATTCCAAACCTCACTCAAACACAAAACCATTCGTAGTCCATCATACGCGGCCAGTAACCGTTCGCCTTCATATCCTGAGAAGATTTCGGGGGTGGCTTTGAAAACAGTCCTGAGTTTAGGGAATATCACCACAATCTCACGGTCTGGATGGAAGTAGATGATCAGGTTGCGCTGAGGTTCTTTTTTGGTCTGCTCAAACCGGAAAACACCCCTATCATTCACTAATAACCGTCCCTGAGCATATCGGACATCAGAGATCTCTTTGGAGCCGGCGTTGCTGTAAACAAATTCATAGAGGTTTAAGGTTTGTTGACTCTCGGCAAACTGCAATCTTGTAAGCCCCGCTGCGGATCCCCCTTCGGAAGAGTCTTTTCCGCCCTTCCTGGATCCCGCGCTGGAACACCCGAGTAGAAAGCAAAGCAGCAATCCCATCCCCAGAATTCTCCAAAGAATGGACCGATGGTTTAGAAACGATGGTTTGCCTGGAAAACTCATTGTGACCCAATAACGATAGCCAGAATCCACTCCGGTGACCATTCCACTCAGGAATCTTCTCGTTGTTGTCTTCTCTGCCACAGTGTGGTCTGCTATCCATACGGAGGATGGAAAAGTGGAAGACCGGCGGAAGTCAAGGGATTCCCGGCTAAAGTCCTTATTGAGTGTGCTGCACCAGAGGAACCTGGTCATGGGAATCCTGAATGTGACTCCTGACTCGTTCAGCGATGGAGGGCTTTTCCTCGATCCGGCAAAAGCAATCTCTCACGCGCTTGATCTGACCAGCCAGGGAGCGGATATCCTGGACATTGGAGGAGAATCATCCCGCCCTGGCGCGGAACGAATCGAACCTGGAATCCAGATTGCCCGGATCCTGCCGGTGATCACAAAGTTAAGGGAAATGAATGTGGAAATACCAATCTCCGTCGATACCACCCGGGAAGAAGTGGCTGTTGCCGCGATGAGTGTGGGTGCAGACATCATCAACGATGTCAGCGGACTTCGGGAAGCTCCCAGGCTAGCGGATCTGGCTGCAGAAGAATCGGGTGCCTTGATCCTCATGCACATGCGTGGCACGCCGGCAACCATGCAGGTGGATACGGAGTACTCTGATTTGATCGGAGAGACCAAGGAGTTCCTGTTCCGCCAGGCCGTCTGCGCGGAATCCGCAGGATTGCCACCGGAACGAGTATGGCTGGATCCGGGCATTGGTTTTGGAAAATCCATCGCGGGAAATCTGGAGATTTTAAGGCATCTGGAAGAATATGACACTCTCGGGCATCCCCTCGTGATAGGTGTTTCGCGTAAGTCCTTTATAGGAGGAATCCTTTCCCGTTCTCCAAAGGAACGGCTGCCGGGAACTTTGGCCGTAACGTCCTATCTGGCCGGAAAAGGAACTCACCGGATCCACCGGGTCCATGATGTCAAAGAGGTCTCTGACTGCCTGAGAATGGTGGAGGCCCTCCAGGGAGGGATCTGAGAGAGAATGGACCGAATTCTGGACATAGCCCGTAATGGCCTCGATATCCTGCTGATCGCGGCAACCATTTACGCCATCCTGCGGTTCCTGAAAGGCAGCCGTGCGATGAATGTTCTCTACGGGCTGCTGACACTGGGTCTGGTGTATATCATCGCCAGGAGTATCAATCTGATCGCTTTTACAGAGCTCGTAAACCGCTTGGCAGGTGTGGTCCTGATCATTGTGGTCATCGTTTTCCAACCTGAGATCCGCAGGGGTTTGGCACGTCTGGGGGTACATCCGATTTTTCAACGAGTCTTCAAGCCTGACAACGATGTGGTGAAAGAGGTGGTTCGTGCAGCTTACCGGCTCGCAACCAGGCGGAATGGGGCGCTGATCGTGCTCACTCGTCAGGCTGGATTGAAGGCGATCTGCGATTCCGGCACGCTGCTCAACTCAGAGGTTTCCACCGAGCTTCTGGAGTCCATTTTTAATCCATATTCACCCTTGCACGATGGTGCAACAATCATCACCAACGACCGGATCATTGCAGCCGGGTGTCTGCTTCCTCTTTCCGACCGCGATCAACCGAAGGAATTGGGAACACGTCACCGGGCCGGCGTGGGAATATCGGAGGAATCAGATGCCGTGGTACTCATTGTCAGCGAGGAACGTGGACGGGTTTCATTGGCCTGTAACGGGGAATTGGTTCGGGATCTTCCCAATGAACAGATGCTCCGTCAGGTAAGCAGCCTGATGGCGGGAATCGGTGGAGAGGACTAAGTGGCGATGAGATTCAGCCGGATCCTGCATTCCCTACGTGACACGATATATCAGGATTGGGGGCTTCTCCTGGTTGCCCTGATCACGGCAAGCGTGATCTGGTATGAGGTGGATGAGAACCGCAATCAAACAAGGTACTTCCCCGATGTTGAGGTCAAATTTGTGGGGCTAGATCCAGCGCTACGCCTTGCCAGCCAAAAGGAACCCAAGGTTGGAGTGCGTGTGACGGGACCACGGATTCTGGATGACCTTGATGGGGCTGATTTCATCATGCGGGCAGACTTGGCGGAAATCAAAGATGCCACAATACACGAGGTAGTCCTCAGCCCGAAAGGGTTTTCTCCCATTGTGCCAGGCCTGACAGCAGAGGATATCCGGGTTCGCCAAGGGGAGATTTTTCCGAGCCGGCTGGAGGTCAAAACAGAATGGAACTCCTGGGTGGCGCGTGTTGTGCCCCGCTACAGCCCCAGGCCTGCTTTGGGGTATGTCATCTCAGCGACATACGTGACTCCCGCGACAATCACCCTTGCTGGAAGCGATGCTGATATGGAGCGTCACCGGATTGTTCGCAACAGGAATGAATTAGTTCTGGATGGCCAGACTGAAACCAAAGAACAGGTTTGGACCCTTGAGGACATGGATCTTGGCAACGTCAAGGTGTTAGATGAACCTAAGCCTGTGATCCGTTTCAAGGTTTTCATCGAACCCTTTTTCCGTAAACGTGAGATAACTCAGGTTCCGATCCAAATCTCCGGCCTGGTTGCCGGTCCCAGTAACACAGCGGGAAGTTATAGTGTAGAACCAACAAATGTGGATCTGCTTCTGCAGGGAGCACGTTTGAAAGTGAATTCCCTGGCTGCCGATTCTTTGGCTCTCGTGCTGGATATCTCCAAGCTGCCACCGGGAGAACATGAGATCCCGACGGTTCGTTTGCTTCCAGTCAACTTACCAGCGGATGTTCAGATCATTGAGGCCACTCCTGTCAACATCTCAGTCTGGGTTCAGGGGCCACATGAACTGGAGTCAGTTTTTCAGGAACTCTGGCGGGGAGTCCGTGACTCCTATTTCTCTGGGCAAGTCCCCCTCTCCTCCACTGCACCGCTGTCCATCACTCCACCTCTATCGATCCCAACACCCATAAACACACCCGTGCAGACATCGATTCCAACCCCTTAGGAGGAAACACTCGTGAGTCAATTGGGAGTGAACATCGACCATATCGCCACCATCCGGCAGGCGCGGGGAACCACCTACCCCGATTTGATTGAGGCAGCACGTATCGCCGAAGAATCGGGAGCGGTTGGCATCACTATCCACCTGCGTGAGGATCGCCGTCACATCCAGGACTCGGATGTCCGGAAATTACGCAAGACAGTGACCACGAAACTGAACCTTGAGATGGCGATTGCCCCTGAGATCATCCAGATCGCCTGCGAAGTTCTTCCGGATGAAGTCTGCCTGGTTCCTGAAAAACGTCAGGAGCTCACCACCGAGGGGGGATTGGATGTTCTCAAAGGAGGCAGACGCCTCAGGAAAGCTATCGAAACCCTCCGTTCGGAGGATATCAAGGTCTCGCTCTTCATTGATCCCATTCCGGAACATGTCCGGGAAGCCAGCCATCTGGGAGCACAAGTGATAGAACTTCACACAGGAACCTATGCCAATCTCAGTCCCAGCCGTCGTGCAACTGAACTAAAGCGAATCCAGAAGGCCGCCCGTCTGGGCCAAGACCTTGGATTGGAAGTGAATGCCGGGCACGGGCTTCATTACGAGAATGTGCTTCCCATCGCCCGGATTCCGGGGATGCATGATTTGAACATCGGGCATAGCATTGTGGCTCGTTCGATCTTTGTGGGACTGGGAAAGGCCGTCAAGGAAATGGTGGAGTTGTTGAGGAGCTGAAATGCGATTGTTTCTGGCGCTAACTCTTTTCTTCATACTCTCCTTGCGTGAACCCTGTATCTCGGCATCACGTGAAACAGACCGTCCCAATGTGGTCCTGATCATGACGGATGATCAGGGTTATGGGGACTTTGGATTTACGGGAAATCCGATCATCCAGACCCCTCATTTGGACCGGCTGGCGTCAGAAAGTGTCTTTCTTACCAATTTTTGTGTCTCTCCCGTCTGTACACCCACTCGTGCGTGTCTGTTAACTGGCCGCTACAACTACAGGACACGGGCGATCGATACCTATCGTGGGCGCGCCATGATGGATCCCGATGAAGTGACACTGGCGGAAACCCTCTCCTCTGCGGGATATGAGACAGGAATCTTCGGAAAGTGGCATCTGGGAGACTGTTACCCCATGCGGGCTATGGACCAAG
The DNA here is from genome assembly GCA_964481775.1 of uncultured bacterium. GTDB lineage: Bacteria > Hinthialibacterota > Hinthialibacteria > OLB16 > OLB16 > OLB16. The sequence goes on from CAYZUX010000120.1 coordinate 15,283, forward strand.
GATTCAAGGAATCACTGGTACTGCGTGGAGGAGGCCTTTCCCAACCCTCAGATCCCCCGGAAAGCACAGGTTATTTTGATCCAGTCCTTTTCCGGAATGGAGTGCCAGTCAAGACCAAGGGCTATTGTTCCGATATCTATACCGATGAGGCCATTGCCTTCATCCAGAAAAACAAGGACCGGCCCTTTTTCGTCTATCTCCCTTTCAATTGCCCCCATTCCCCTCACGAGGTGAAAGAACAGGATTACCTGCTCTACAAGGACAAGGTCAAGTCAGCCAATCAGTTCAACTACCCGGGTTATCCCCTGGAAGGCGAATTCGATGCTGAACAGACCGCACGGCTCTATGGGATGGTCACCAACATCGATGAGAACATCGGAAAAGTGCTGTCCACACTCGAAACACTCCAGCTGACTGAGAATACGATCGTGGTTTTTCTGACCGATAATGGACCGGCTTTCCCAAGATATAACGGCATCTTCCGGGGAAGAAAAACCCAAGTGTATGAGGGAGGGATCCGGGTGGTGTGCCTGTGGCGCTGGCCAAAGCATTTCGAACCGGGTACAAGGGTAGATCTTCCCCTGGCACATATCGATATCGTCCCCACCATTGAGGAGGTCTGTGGCGTGATCCATCCAGTCACCACTCCCGTGGATGGGAGGAGTTTCCTGAAACCACTTCTTGGGGAACCGGTGGAATGGCCCGAAAGAACCCTTTTCTTCCAATGGCACCGGGGGAATGCTCCCGAGCTTCACCGCAACTTCACCGCCCGAGGCTCAAGATATAAGCTGGTTCAACCCACTGGCGGTGCTGATGGAAAAGCACTCTCCCCGGAATTTGAATTATATGACCTCATCGAGGATCCCTGTGAAAAGGTGAATATCTCGGCCAATCACCCGGACATCGTCAATAAGTTACTCGCCGAATACGAAGACTGGTTCCATGATGTCAGCGGAACTCGCGGGTATGACCCGCCCCGGATTGTCATAGGAGACCCTCATTCCCCTCATGTCAGCCTGACAAGACAAGACTGGAGAGATGCCCAGACTGAGTGGAAACCGGAAGGGCTTGGATACTGGGAGGTCAAGGTCATCCAGGAGGGTCCACGGCATGTCGATCTCGTTTTCAATACCACCACCGGCCCCGGGAAGGCCTGTTTTCGGTGTGGAGGGTTGACTGTAGAAACTCCGCTCGCACAGGACTGCGATCACTGTACCTTTGAGGCAGTCCAGCTGAAAGCTGGCGAGGGCCGTATTGAGGCCTGGGTAGAGGTGGCCAACCGCCGTAGTGGTGTACGTTTCGTGGAGATCGGACCCGCCACTCAGCCATGATCCCCCCCAAGACTCTCGCCACTTACCTGAACCTTTTCGTCCTCTTTTTTCTCGTGGCGGGCCGTATCGAAATCGAATCACTGGGACTCAAGATCGGAGGCAAGATCGAGAATCTGTTCCCTTTGCTGGCATTGGCCTGGTTTCTTGACCGTGATTCCCGCTCGATTCCACTTGGAAGAATCCTCTTCCCTCACCTGGCGGGAATCTTCCTCATCCTGACAGCTTTGGCCGCAGGATGTATCCGAAATTTCTCATCTGATTCCATGGAGGGGCTACTTCGTTTCTCTCTTCAGATCGGCTCGGGAGTTCTGCTGGGAAAATGGTTGAGCAGGAACCTGTATTCAGAAATCAGATGGACCTATGTCTGGATCTGCGGTTTGGTCATCCTTCAGATTGGAACCCCCTGGTGGGGGATTCTCACCCAACCTGAGATGGAAAGCTCCTTTGGACACAGGAACCTCCAGTCAGCCTTTTACCTCCTCTCCTTCCCGCTGATGGCTTTCCTGGTTCATGCTCATTCTGGAACCAGCCGGAAAGAACGAATTGTCCGATGGGTCTGCGGCCTGCTCCTTCTTTCGGAGGCGGCATTTGTCTTCCTCTCCAAAAGCAGGTCAGGACTGGCCGGTATTCTCGCGGCCATTCTCATCTGGCTGAGTGTCAAAGGACGGCTCCGGACTCCCCACTTGCCACGCACCTGGAAGGGCTATGCTCTGGCTGGGGCTGTCTTTGTGGCTCTTTTAACGGTCTCACCCAGGCTACTGAGTATTGGACGTGAAATCAGTGATCCCTATTATCTATCGCGCTCGGGAGTCTGGTCCGCCGCCATTGAAGGTTTTCGCACCCCCTCGAAATGGTTGATGGGTGCAGGAATGGGGGAAGGGTATTTCTGGACCATTCAGGAAAGTCCAATAGGGAACCTCAATTTCAAGTATCGACGTGGCCATCATCCCCATAATCTTTACCTTCAGTGGATTTACTGGGGAGGCATCACCGCCTTGATCGGGTGGTTCTTCATCCTTGCCGCAATTCG
>CAYZUX010000121.1:0-17630 GCA_964481775.1 uncultured bacterium
CGCCGTTGAGACAGAGACAGTCGCCCCTGGCATACTCCTGGACTATGGTGCGAATGGGCAGGTGGTTGGAATTGAGATGCTTCACCTTTCTAAACGCTCACCTGATGTGGTTATCGACCGGCTTTTGTTCGAGACAGCGCCGAGACATACACCCCCCGAAGAACTTCAGACCACCCCCTTGGATTAGGAAAAGTCTCTCTTACCCCTTCCCCAACCCGAACTTCTTCACCCTAGCCGCCAGCCGGTCAGGACTGATCTGGAGCAGCCGCGCAGCCGCGCTCTGATTCTGCCCGCACCGTTCAAGCGCCTGCTCCACTGCGAGCCGTTCGATTTCATCCAGAGAGATGCCTTCTTCAGGAACTCGCACTACGGAGTCTTCGGTTTGAGGAGAGGGTCCCTCGAGACGCAGTTCAGTGGGCAACACCTCACCGGTCCTGCCCCGGATCAGCAATCCCTCTACCACATTCCGGAGCTCACGAACATTCCCCGGCCAGGAATAGGCTTTGAGACGCTCCAGTGCCTCACCAGTGAACTCGCGTGGCTGACGTCCGTAGCGCCGCGCGAAGTCCTGCATAAGAATCCGGCAGAGCGGCTCAATGTCCTCGACGCGCTGTTTCAGGGGAGGGATAGTGATCGGTGCAACACTGATCCGGAAGAAAAGGTCTGAACGGAAGTGCCCTTCCTGGACCTCTTTGCGTAAGTCCTTGTTGGTGGCCAGGAGAATACGGGACCTCAGGCGAAGAGTCTGGGTTCCTCCCATGCGGTTGAACTCTCCTGTTTCCAGCACACGCAACAGCTTGGACTGGGAATCGAGTGAGAGTTCGCCAATCTCATCCAGGAACAAGGTACCATCCTCAGCCTGCTCGAACATTCCCCGCTTGCGTTCAGTGGCACCGGTAAACGCACCACGCTCATGTCCAAAGAGCTCGGACTGGAACTTGTCATCTTCCGGGAGGGCAGCGCAGTTGATCGCGGTCCACTGGTCGGGTCGTCTGCCTGAGAGCCGGTGAATCTCACGCGCCACCACTTCTTTCCCGACACCTGTCTCCCCCTGGATCAAGAGAGTTACTGGAGTTGGAGCGAGCTCACGGATTTCGGCATAAAGTCCCGCCATCGACGGGCTGATGGCCACAAGTCCGCCTGTCTCGACCTCGGCAGAGATGCGTGCACGCAACTCCACATTTTCACGACGGACACGTGCTTCTCCCAGCACCTTGACCAGACGTTGGATGACTTCATCCCGTTCGGCATCCTTCTTGATGTAATCGGAAGCCCCCAGCCGCATGGATTGTACGGCTGTCTCCACCGCATTGATTGAAGTGAGCATGATCACTGGAAGCTCAGGATCGAGACCGGGATTCGACTTGACCCTCTCAAGCAGCTCAAGTCCGCTCATGCCTGGCATTTTGATGTCAGTCAACAGGAGTTGGAAAGATTTTTCCTGGATACGGCTGACTGCCAGATCCCCCCGTTCCACCCACTCAATCTGAAACCCCTCACCCTCCAGGTTCTTTTTCAACCGTTGAGCAAAGCGGGGATCATCCTCCACCAGCAGTATTTCTGTAATGGGTTGGTTGGGCACTCCCGATCACTCCGAAAGGAGCCTCCGCAGATATTCCATCCCCAGACGAGATCCGGTCCGGCAATCCTCCATCCCCTCGAACTCAACGGATAGGTATCCATCATAACCTGAGTCCCTGATGACTTTCAGGACAGCCGGAATGTCAATGTCACCTTGTCCCACAATGGAGCCGCGCAACTGGTTTCCCGCCGTAGTTCCAAACCATCCTTCGCCCATCTCTCTGCAGGTACGGCGGATGTAAAAATCCTTGAAGTGAATCATCGAGGCAAATGGCATCGCCTTCTTGACTGCTGCCACGGGATCCTCATCGACGCAAAGAAAATTTCCAATATCAACTGTCCATCGGTAATTGGGGCGATCCACGGCATGGATCAGGCGGGTGACACGCTCACTATTCTGAACGTGATAACCATGGTTCTCCAGACTTGTGATGATACCGTGTTGAGCCGCATAGTCCGCCACCCGACGGCAGGCGGTCGCCATTTTGGGGAGATCCTCTTCAAACTGCTTGACTGAAGTCTCTGGTATTGGCCTGAATCCCGCATCATGACGCATCCGTGTGATCCCCAGTTTTTTGGCAATGTCCACATGTGTCATCACACGATTGACTTCACATTCATAGGCCTCTTCAGAAAGGTTGAGAAATTGAGCCGGGATTGTGTAACTGGAAAGCTCGATGCCCACTTCTGAGGCTTTGTTCAGGATGGCATCGGCTAGAGAGGGATCCTCAGCAAGATCAAAACCAACTGCTGAGATTTCCACATGATCCCCTCCGTTATCTTTGATCCATTGGAGAGTTTCAGGTACAGTCATTTCCCCGGATTGGATCGCTCCATAAAGGCTGTATGTGCTCAGTCCAATCTTCATCTTCTTCTCCTGAAATGAAACAAACTCAATGCCTATGGCGATTGGTTCCGCCACCCATTCTCATCCAAAAACGACCGTCTTATTGGCATAGCACAACACATTGTGCAGAAGATGCCCCCTCACAGCGCGTGCCAGCACCTGCTTTTCGAGATCTCTTCCCTTGCGGATCAGGTCATCAAGAGTATCCCGATGGCTGACCCGGACCACATCCTGTTCGATAATGGGACCCTGATCGAGATCCTCAGTCACGTAGTGACTGGTGGCACCGACAAGTTTCACTCCACGTTCATAAGCCTTACGGTAAGGATTTCCCCCCACAAATGCAGGAAGGAACGAGTGATGGATGTTGATGATGCGGCGTGGGAAGGCATTCACGAACCTGGGAGAGAGAATTTGCATGTAACGGGCCAAAACCACCAGGTCAATGCGATAATCCCTTAACAGTTGGATTTCCAGAGTTTCCTGGGAATCCTTGTTTTCTGAGGTGATGGGGATGAACCGGAAGTCCATCCCATATTCCTTGGCCACCATCCCATATTCCATGTGGTTTGAAATCAGGAGTGGTATCTCACACTGGAGTTCCCCGGCGCGGTAACGCCAGAGCAAGTCCATCAGGCAATGATCCTGACGCGATACGAAGAGAGCCAGACGTTGAACATGATTTGAAAAATGAATCGACCATTCCATTCCTAATGGTTTTACAAGCTCATTGAAGAGTGGATGAAATTCCTCCCGGGAAAGACCAAACTGCGCCATCTCCCATTCCACACGCATGAAGAAGACCGATGCCTCGGGATCGACATGGTGATCCGCATGGACAATGTTGGCCCCATGTTCATAAAGAAACTGGGCCACTTTGGCGACCAGCCCCCTTTGGTCCGGACAGGACATGAGCAGTATGGCTGTTTCGGGATTCAGATTCGGCATGAGTAAACAATACCATAAATCCCATCGTGACCGGGGGGAATAGGGGAGATCAGAGGGCTTGACGTAAACCAGACCCGGTTCCATAAATTGCCATCATGGCCAGAATCGAGGGGAACTGTTGGAAATGTGGCACTCGTTGGGAAGGAGATTCCCAACCGGGACGAGGAGACACCTGCCCAAAGTGTGGTTGGGATCTTCGTTCTTGTGCAAACTGCAAGCATCACGACACCCGCTACCACAATGAATGCCGGATTCCGGGAACCGAGATTATCAGGGAACGTGAGCGAGCTAACTTCTGTGAAGATTTCGAGTTGAGTCTGAAGCAAATTTCCTCAGCCCAACAGCAGAAAACCGAGGAAGCCCGGAAAAAGCTTGACCGGCTATTCGGAGGTGGATAATTCTCACAATTTATCCACAGCGCTGCTTGGCCGGATGAAAGTGGATAATAGCGAGGACGATCCTTTTGGAGTTTTTCCCACGATGGAGGAATTGGGCTGTTTCTGTTCAGTTCTGGCCAGCATGCAGACCGTTGCTTATTGATAATTGCCAATTAATTGTCATTTCCTCGGACCTCAAAAACGACCTGTACTTCTTTCGTGAAAACCTGACTTTTTAGTGTAACCAACTCATGTTTCGTTGGTTCCCAGTTTATTCACAGGTTTTTCACCTGCTCCAAGCAACCTCGGAAAAGCAACGTAAGACAGAGAAAATCAACCTGTACGGATGTCTTTCACAGAGCGAATGATCCGGGAAATGATCCCGTATTCAAGTGCCTCCTCGGCGGAAAGCCAAAAGTTTCGATCCGAGTCAACTGCCACCTTTTCGAAGGGTTGTCCTGTCTCCTCAGAAACAAGCCTGTTGATCCTCTCTCGTATTTTGATGATCTCCTGGGCAGCAATGCGTACATCGGTGGCTTGTCCACCCACCCCGCCGATCGGTTGGTGGAGCATGAATCGTGTATTTGGCAGGGAAAGGCGGTTCTCTTTCTTTGATCCAAAGAGGATTGGAACCCCCATGCTGACCACCCAACCAGCACCCACCGTGATCACCTCGGATTCGATGAACCGCATCACATCATAGATGGCGAAACCGGACTCGATGTGCCCGCCATTGGTGGTGAGGATCATTCGAATCGGTTCATGCGATTCAGAGTCCAGGACCAGTAACTGGGAGATGACTCGCTCCGCCAGTTCATGATCCACTTCGTCTGCAATGACGATGGTTCGTGCTTTCAATAGACGCGAGGACATCGCATCCTGGCTTTTGGGTTCAACGCACTCTTCCTGAAGATACATGGCTTCTCCTGTCTGCATATCCCTGAGGATCCCCGCATTCTGTCTTAAGGCACACCGGCTCGGCAAGGGCTAAGGTGCGGTCTTTGTCGTGAGGAAGGCCTTGACGTGCTCAATAGAATCAGTCACCAGGCATTCCGGAATGGCACTCAGGAATTCCCGTCCATACCTTTTGGTCACAACCCTTGAGTCGAGGATGGCAACCACTCCCCGGTCTGTCTTACTGCGGATCAATCTCCCGATACCTTGACGAAACTGCATGACTGCGTAGGGAACCTGGATTTGGTTAAATGGGTCCCCACCTCTTTCTTTACAGAGCCGAACCTTGGCCTCCAGGATGGGATCCTCGGGCATCTGAAAAGGGAGCCGGGTGATGATGACCATCTCCAATGCCTGTCCGGGGACATCCACCCCTTGCCAGAAGGTGGATGCCGCGAAAAGCACCGCTTTACCGGCCTTTTTGAAAACATCAAGCAGTTTCTCCCGTGAAGTTTCACCTTGACGAAGTACAAGGAAACGATGCTTCCCGCGTGATGACCTTTCACGCACCGCCGTCTGGTAATCCACACTGGGAACCTGGATCCTGAAGAGCTCGTAAAGTGCATTCAGAGTCTTGTAGCTGGTACAAAGGACAAAGGTTCCCCCTTCCGCCAGTGAAACAAGCTCCACGATCTGGTGGGTCACCGATGAGGTGTATTCCTCAAACCGGGCAGGTTCCGGAAGATCGGAGGGTGAGTACACCAGAAGGTTGTTCCGATAATCGAATGGAGATTGGAGGCTGAGTGTCTCGGAGTCATCGGCACCCAAACGGGATTGGATATATCCAAATTTTCCGCCTGTTGAGAGCGTTGCGGAAACAAGAATGGTGGCCTGAAAGTTCGGATAGAGTGATTCCCTGAGTATTTCACCAGGATCGATGGGGGTGGCATGAAAGGCGGCTGTGGGATATCCGTCCGGGTGAGTCTTACCGCGCAAGAGGATAGCCTCGCACCAGAGTAACCAGGGATCCCCCTCATCCATTTCGACAATCTTGCGGGCATCCATTAGAGCTCGTTCGAGCCGCGAGGTGTATCCTTCGCACTCCACTTTGAGTTCCTCCCGGTCGAGCTTCCTGGTCAGTAACTTGAGCGCCGCCACGGTTTGGGAGAGAGGTTCGAGAAAGTGCTCAAGTCCACGCCGGGCAGTCTCATGTGAAACCGCCAGCCGTTGTTGCCCCTGTAGAACCTGGTCGTGAAACCACTTCATGGTCTCCAGAAAACGACGCTCGGTTTCCCGGATCTGTTCCAGGAGCCCCAAACGTTGTTCGATCGGAATCTCAAGCAAAGAACCAATCAGGCAGTTCCGCCCCTCAACTCCACGCAATCCCTCCCATACCCGGTGAAAGGCCCGCTGTGAAAATTCAATTCCCAGGCATTCGGAGGCATTGTTGTCCAGGTTGTGGGCTTCATCCACCACCAGAATCCTGCATTCCGGGAGATACTCCCAACCTGACATCAGGTTGGCAAAAAGGATGTGGTGGTTTCCCACCAGAACTTCGGACCGGATCATCCTGTTCCGTGCCCGCTGATAAAAGCAGTCTCCACATTTACCACAATCCTGCCCCGCGCACAGTTCCGGTACCCGGCAGACCTGATACCAGGCTGAGTTGGAGAGCGGGAAATCAAGTTCCGAACGAAGGCCATGGGGAGAACGTTCCACCCATTCTTCAAGTGCCTGCAATTCATTCTCTTTGGGAAAAAGGCCCTCCTGACCAGGCAGAGCGGCAGCTGCCAAACGCCGTTCGCAGAGATAATTTTCTGAACCGACACAAAGGGCATAGGAGAAGGAAACACCCAAGTGCCTTTTGAGAAAGGGGAGTTCTTTCTCCATGAGTTGGTGTTGCAGGGTTTTCGTCCCCGTGGCCACAAAGACACGTTGTTCTTCATGGACTGCCTTGAGGATGGCAGGAACCAGGTAGGCCAGAGATTTTCCAACACCGGTCCCGGCTTCAACCATCAGGAGCCGTTTCCCCTCGATGGCCTCCGCCACAGACAGGGACATCTGGAGCTGCTCCTCCCGAAACTCATAACGTGGAAGACTTTTCGAGAGGACTCCTTTCTCAGCGAAGAATTGAGAAACACGCACGGGGAGGGAGAGTTCAGTATTCACATTGGCCTCTTTCTTGTCATTCACGAAGGTGTCTGTCAAGAGTTCTCAATACCCAATCCAGAGTCCATGATGAGGGTCAGAAAGGGGGTAGCCCATATCTCCTTTACCGCATAGACTACCTCTCCTGAGTGATCGCTAACTCAGGGCCAAAATGGGAGATTTTTTTTTGATCACATGCCAGTTTTGCTTTTATTTTTCATCCTCTTCTTTTTCTCCAACAATCCAGCGGATGCTGAATCTGAAAAAGTTCAAATCCGTTTCTGGTATGAATGGACCCGCCAGCACAGAACAATCCTGGAGGGGCTGTGCCGTAAGTTTGAAACCCTCCATCCGAATATACGAGTGGAAACGCTCCAGGTTTCCAATATGACCCAGAAATTGCTTCCTGCTGTCGCTGGCGGGATTCCCCCGGATGTGGCCGTTTTTAACCGCCCTTATATCGCCAACTGGGCAGCGGCCAATGCCTTCAATCCCCTTGAGGACCTGATCACCCGTGATGGCATCAAGGGTGAAGATTTTGTGGATGCCTGTTGGCAGGAATGTGTTTATGACGGCCACACCTGGGGGATTCCCATCAATACTGACAACCGTGTTTTCTTCTGGAACAAAGCCGCTTTTCGTGAAGTGGGTCTTGATCCTGAACGACCACCCCGGACTTGGAAAGAGTTGGAGGAATATGCGGAAAAGCTTACACGGAGGGATGCCCAGGGACGTCTTGATCGAGTGGGATTCTATCCACTCTGGGGCAACAGCTATTACTTCATCTATGCCTACCAGAACCGGGTACAGTTTCTTTCAGAGGATGGGCGGCGGGCCATTTTCAATACTCCGGCTGCCCTTGAGACCCTGGAGTGGATTGTTCATTTCGCAAGGAAGTACAACGTTCAATCTTTGACAAACTTCAGGACTGGTTTTGGACCGGATGCCCAGAATCCATTTATCTCCGGAAAAGTGGCCATGATGGTCGATGGCAGTTGGGAGCTGGACACCATGCGCCGTTTTGCGCCTGACCTTGAATTTGGAACCGCACCCGCGCCAATCCCTGAGACAGGCGAGGAAAGCACCTGGAGTGGAGGATTTGCACTGGTCATCCCACGCCTTTGCAGACATGTTGAAGAAGCTTGGGCTTTCATCCGCTTCATATCATCCTTTGAGTCACAGATGGAACTGGCTAAGACCTCCAATCTCCCTGTCAGGAAGGCGGTACTGGAGGAGCTGATGCCCTCCATGCCGGAGGGCTGGCAGGTCTGCGCGAGGCTCATGTCCAAGAGCCATTTCCTCCCCAAAACACCCACCAATGAGGAGATATTCACCGTCATTGAACGGATGAGCGAGGAGGCTGTTTTCGGGCGAAAGACCCCAAAACAGGCCCTCGAAGATGCTGTGAAGGAATCTCAAGCCATCCTTGACAAGTTTCATGCTCAATCCGATTACCCCTTTGTGAATTGGACAATCTTTTCAATCCTTGCTGTGATGCTTGCTATCACGGTTTTGACTGTCTGGGTGGTGTTGGCATGTCACGGCAGACTGGGCTATTCACCCACCCGTCAGGAAGCTGTCGAAGGTTACCTTTTTGCCTCCCCATGGATCATTGGTTTTCTGCTCTTTACCGCGGGACCGATAGTGCTCTCCTTTTTCTTCAGCTTTTGTGATTATCGTGTTCTCAGTCCTGCCCGTTGGGTTGGAATCACCAATTACCGGAATCTGATGGGGGGGGATCCCCTTTTCTGGAAGAGCCTCTGGAACACCTGTTTCTATGCCTTGTTCCATGTGCCACTGGCGATCGCCGGGGCTTTGCTCCTGGCTATCCTTCTCAACCAGGAAGTCCGCGGTATCCGTCTCTTCCGGACCATTTTTTATTTACCCTCGGTCATATCCGGAGTGGCGGTGTCGGTCCTGTGGATGTGGATCCTCAACTCGGAATATGGACTTCTCAATGCCAGCCTGGCCAAGGTGGGAGTTCATGGCCCGGGCTGGTTATCGGATCCAGCCTGGTCGAAACCGGCCATCGTGGTGATGAGCATGTGGGGAATCGGTGGTGGAATGATCATCTTCCTGGCGGCTTTGCAGGGCATTCCAAGGCACCTCTATGAATCCGCCACCATCGATGGCGCCAATCCCATCCATCAGTTTTTCTATATCACTATTCCACTCATTTCCCCCGCCATTTTCTTCAACCTTGTGATTGGGGTGATCAGTTCCTTCCAGGTCTTTACCCAGGCCTATGTGATGACCAATGGAGGTCCGCTTGATTCGACTCTCTTCTATGCCCTTTATCTCTTCCGCACCGCCTTTCAGTTCTTCCGGATGGGGTATGCCTCGGCGATGGCCTGGATTCTCTTCGCGGTGGTGTTGTCCTTGACCCTGCTTCAAATGAAGCTCTCTCGACGGTGGGTATACTACGAATCGGGGGAGGGAGGCCGCTGAAATGAAACCTTACCTTCACCAGATTCTTGTCTACAGTCTGCTTTGTCTTCTTGGAGCGATCTTCCTCGTACCTTTCTTCTGGATGGTATCCACTTCGTTGAAAGCGGAATCCCAGATTTTCGTCTTCCCACCCAAGTGGATACCTGAACCTGTCCTGTGGTCGAACTATCCCCATGCGGTCAGCGCGATTCCATTCTGGACCTATGCCTACAACACCATTTTTATTACTGGTTTTAATATTCTCGGTGTGCTGATCTCTTCCTCTCTGGTCGCTTATTCCTTCGCACGGTTGCGCTGGCCTGGACGCAACCAGCTTTTCGTTATTCTGCTGGCCACCATGATGCTGCCGGGACAAGTGACCATGATCCCGGTTTTTCTGCTGTTCAAGGAGTTGGGATGGGTGAACACATTCCTGCCATTGATAGTACCGGCTTTTTTTGGCAATGCTTTTTACATTTTCCTACTGCGTCAATTTTTTCTGACCATCCCGGTCGATCTGGAGGATGCGGCGCGGGTGGATGGTTGTCCACGGCTGCTGACTTACTGGCATGTCATCCTTCCGCTTTCGAAACCAGCCCTGGCGACAGTAGGTGTGTTCACCTTCATGGGAACCTGGAATGATTTCATGGGCCCCCTCATTTATTTGAGCAGCGAGAATAAAAAGACTTTGGCGCTGGGACTTCAGAGTTTTGTGTGGGAACATGGCGCTGAATGGGCATTGCTCATGGCCGTCTCGACCATGATGCTCCTGCCGCTCCTGATCCTTTTCTTCCTTGCGCAACGCTATTTCATTGAAGGAATTGCATTAACCGGGATCAAGGGGTAGCAGCCTGTTGAAAAACTCGTTCTTGCGTTGAGGCTATGGATTCCCGCTTTCGCGGGAATGACTGTTTCCGAGGAATTTTGCTAGTCTCGTCATTCCCGCGAAAGCGGGAATCCACGGTTACTCCAATTTTCAACAGCCTGGTAGGGAACCCGGCACGAGAAGTGATTCTCGCGCCAGATTCACCGTCCCAAATTCTTCATCACCACTTCCCATCTTTCCTTCATTCCCTCACGGAAAAGGTAAGGTTCATAACCTAACCGTAAATAAGTCTCGATAGCGGGCAAACGGAAATCATCGGTCAGGAGGTAGATGTTCCTGTATCCGGCTCGAATGAGACGTGCAGTCGCCGCGGCACTGACACACAATCCCAATCCTTTTCCCTTATGCTCCGGGTCAGCACCCACCCATCCCATCTCGCCCCCAAAGGGATGATGTTCCAGGGGACGGTGATTTGAGAGAGCGGTTGCCACGATCTTTCCTGTTGTTTTGTGAACAACGACAAATAAACCCTCCGGGAGAACTCCGCGGACAACTTCAAGGAAACGGTTGTGATCCCAGACTCCAAATCCGACCTTCTCGATAAGATTCACATACCCAGCCTCGTCGGCGGGTTCCTCCACCTTGAGGCAGCGGAGTTCATAGCCATCAGGAACCCTGGGTATTGGCGGTGTTGAAAGGAGTCTTTCCGGCCAGATCATCTGTAGCTGTGGGCTGAGAGAACCATCCGTCCAAGTCCTCGAATCGGGAACATCCATCCAGGCACTCCCTTTGAGGATGGATTGCTGTGAAATCAAACCGGGTAGAGTCATATCCATGGCTTCATGGATACCAATGCGGCAGGGAGTGTCGTTACGGATGGAGTCGAGAAACTCTTTGATGACCATGTAGTCTCCACCCGAATGCCCTGATCTCAGCGCCGCCTCAGGAGGCTTCCTCCAAAGATCCGGTACATAATGTGCGGCCAAATCTTCCACTTCCGCGAGTTCCTCAAAATCATGCCAGTTTACTGTATGACTGAGCTCCTCGAACCAGATCTTTCCTCTGTCAACAGGACCGCCACGAGAGGATTCATAAACTCCTTTTGTGCCCTGCAACAGATAATTACGCATGGCATGGGGACGTGGAGAAACCAGGTCCACACGGATCTTGATAAGAGCCCCTCGTACGGTTTTGCAGAGCATGGCAGCGGAATCCTGGGCATAAGGATGGCCACGTGGATCAAAGTGGTGTGAGCCGGTGTTGGCACAGCAGACTCTGGCCACACGATCACCCTGAAGCCATTGCAGGATAGGGCCAAGGCTATGGGTGCAGTAGGTGATCCCTTCGATTCCGGTCTGCCACTTAAGCCGCCATGGGGTTTGCTCGCAAAGCTCGCGGACATCATGGAGATACTCCCCTTCGGCATAGTAGATTTCACCGAACAACCCCTTATGAGCGATATGACTGATCACCTGGTTGGGACGCGAGTAGATGTAGTTCTCGGCCAGCATGTACCTGGCCTTGGACATATTGGCGGCATGTACGAGTTGCTGGCATTCATCAACCGAGACTCCCGCTGTCACCTCACAAAGGACATGGATTCCTTTCTTCAAAGCAGCAATGGATTGCGGAACATGAAGGGGCATGGGAGTGCCAATGATCACCGCATCAAGTTTCGAATGTTCAAGCATTTCATCCAATGAGGTATATTCTTCCTCTGCTCCAAAGCGTTGGCGGCAAGACCTGAGTTCTTCCTTACGGACATCACAGACTGCCCGGACCCTGGCTCCACAAGCCTCAAGAACCTCCCGGAATGATCCTCCACGTCCCGCCGCCCCAACCACACCTACTAGTATCTCGGATGACTTGACCACCATGGACCTCCCTTTGCACAGTTCAATGTCCAATGTTTCCGGTGAGTATAGCTTTTCCGGGAGTAAAGGGGAGAGAAAACCTGTGTAATGAGTTGAAATGGGTGAGTCGTATGCTCATGAAATGGCATTTCTTCGGGACCAGTGGGAAGGGTCTGAAAAGGAGGACAGAAAAAGATGCCGAGGATTACAATAGATGCCCTCAGGAAGCTAACAAACTGTTGAAAAATGGGGTAACCATGGATTCCCGCTTTCGCGGGAATGACGAGACTAGCAAATTTCCTCGGAAATCGTCATTCCCGCGAAAGCGGGAATCCATAACCTCATCGCAAGAACGAGTTCTTCAACAAGCTGCTAAGTTTAGAGGAAAAGATCCTCCCCGTTGAGGATCTGTGGGATAGCATTGCAATGAGCCCCGAATCTGTTCCATTGACGCAAGCCCAAAGAGCTGAATTGGACAGGCGATTGGAAGCCCAAAACCGTAACCCACTTCGTGGAGCTTCATGGGAAGAGGTTCGTCCCGGAGGAAGCCTTTCATAAAGCTTTCAGTCACATTGGGGGAAGCGGAGAACTCAGCGAGGAATTCGGAAAGGTAAGACGATGGGATCTTGGTCTCATGGATCTGACGGGCGGAGAGGTGCTCGCGATGAGTTACAGGACACTATGCCGTAGTGAACGTTTCATCACTTTTGTTCTTTTCATCGGAATCAGTGGAGTGGTGGGTTGGATTGCCACTACCTGGTGGATGCTCTTGAATGGAACCAACTCCGGACACTGGGCCACCTGGTCCATGACATTCCGGACCATCGGTATCTTCTCGCTATGGTGTTCCTTTTTTCTGCTCTTTGCCGTGGTGGGGTTACCTTGGGGATGCGCTCTATTACGTGATTGCGAGAACAAAGGAAGAATCCTGACTCGTGTAGTGGTTCCCTCCATTATCCTTTCACCGTTCTATGCCATTCTGGGATTCATGGCGATCCTGTTTGGACCCTACCTTTATGCATTGGGCAGTACCCTCATGAATGGCCCCAATGTGGTCCAATCATTGGTATCACCAGATGGCTCCTATGAGGCGTATGTGATCGACTCGCCTTCCATCGATGGTCCCAATCAATCTCTCTTTATCGATCGTGCTGACGGCATACACTTTCTGGGGATTGCCGATCTTGCGGAAGACATTGACTCGATCGACAGTATCCACTGGTCACCTCAGAGCGATATCGTGGTTTTCAAAACTCACATGAATCTTTATGCAGTGTGCTTGCCAAGCTACGAAACCGTGCGGATCTACCTGGGACAGGAGTGGAGACGAACCGCAAGAGAGCGGGGAAGCACCTTCACCTCGGGGGGCGTCCGCCTTCATGTTCAGAATATCGCATTCCCGGAGCCAGGTGTTGTCAGCTATGAGATCGAGGGGGCGACAAAGGTTCAGAGGCTGGACTTGGTTTCTTTTCTACGCTGATCGAGTTGAGTCCTCTGTCATCCTACACGGTGGCAGACTATTTTAGTGCTTCAGGTGGACCTCTCTTTGTTACACCATGTATCTTTTGACATGATGGAGTCCTGCCATGCTTGTGAATATGGTGACGTGTTTGCTCATGGGGGTTTTGTCCGCTCCTACGAACAGCGGGATCGCGCAACCCGATGAATTGGCGGGAATGCGGAACTGGTTTGCAAACGCGTTTCAGATCGGGGACTTCAGCCAGGAAATACGCCCCTGCCTGATCATTGAGACTTCCCATGATCAGGTTCAGAAGAACTCCCACCTGGGCCATCCCCTGACCATCCGTGGAGTCCCATTGACTCGTGGTTTGTACACCCATGCCCCCACCCGCTTAAGGGTCAAGCTGGATGGTCCAGCTCAATCCTTCCATGCCACTCTCGGTGTGGATGACAACGATCAAACGCGAATCGGCAAGAGCAGTGTTGAGTTCATTGTTTCAACAGGAGGGACTGAACAATTCCGGTCGCCAGTATTGCACTTCGCAGATCAAGCGATGGCGGCCGAAGTGGATTTGAATGGAGTCACCGAGTGTGTTCTGAAGTTAACCGATGCCGGAGATGGTATCCATTCGGATCAGGGAGTGTGGGGGGAGGCCTGGTTTGAAATGATGGATGGCAGGAAGGTCTGGTTGGATGACCTGCCCGCTTCGGATGACATCGCCAGGGTGCCTGAACACCCTCCATTCTCTTTCACCCTTGATGGGAAGGATGCCTGGGTCCTTTTGGAAAAACTTGAACCCATGCGATCTCGAGATACTCTCAAACCGGATCGGGTAAGATACTCACTGGTATGGCGCGATCCAGCCAGCGGGCTGGTCGTGATCTGTGAGGCCATCCAGTTTCCCGCCTTCCCCGTTGTGGAGTGGACCGTGCGCTTGCGCAATGAAGGCAACACAGACTCCCCACTGATCGAAAACCTGAACTCTCTCAATCTCCACTGCCAGCGTCATCCACTGCTATCCGAGTATGAGTTCGTGTTGCACCGCAACCGGGGCACTGTCGTAACCACGATGAGTGTGCCCGAAGGAAAACGTGATTGGGAACCACTCGAGGAGACGTTAACTCCGGGATATACAAAAGAAATCATTCCTCCCCAGGGCCGTCCCAGCGCAGGAGAGTGGCCCTTCTTTAATGTGGAATCCATGGGGAAGGGAATCATCTTCGCTGTAGGCTGGCCAGGCCAATGGAAAACCCTTTTCGAGCGGGATGACCAGGCTGGTTTACATATCCGTGCAGGCCAGGCCACTACCTCTTTCCGCCTGCATCCAGGGGAGGAAGTCCGCACTCCGTTGATTGCCATGCAGATCTGGCGAGGATCCCGTATCCATGCGCAAAATGTCTGGCGGCGTTGGATGCTGGCCCATGTGGTACCCCGTCCAGGTGGAAAGCCTCTTCAGCCCATGTCCGGAGCGTTTTGTGGTTATTACTTCCCCGAACTCCAAATTTCCGAGGCGGGTGAACTCCAATACATGAGTCGCTTTATTGAGGCCGACATCATTCCAGACTATTGGTGGATTGATGCGGGTTGGTACCCCTGCAAGGGGAGTTGGGTCAACACCGGAACCTGGGAACCCGATCCCGACCGATTTCCCAAAGGATTGAATGCTGTAACAGGTATTGCCAGGCAGCATGGGATGAAGTCCATCGTCTGGTTTGAGCCCGAACGGGTGACACCGGGTTCCTGGCTGTATGAGGAACACCCCGAATGGTTGTTACCCGCCAACCCCAAGACGGGCGAGACCTGTCTCCTCAACCTCGGACAACCCGAAGCACTTGAGTGGCTTACCGGTCACATTGACAGAATGATCAAGGAGAATGGCATTGATCTCTACCGCCAGGATTTCAACATGGCCCCTTTGCCATGCTGGGAGTCCGGCGATAGCGATGGAAGGCGTGGTATCACAGAGAACCACCATGTCCAGGGTTACCTGGCTTTCTGGGATGCCCTGCTGGAAAGGAATCCCAACCTCCTGATCGATACCTGTGCCAGTGGGGCTCACCGTGATGACCTGGAGACCCTCCATCGTTCGGTTCCCCTGTGGAGGAGCGATTGGGCCTGGGAACCGACCTCAATGCAGTGCCAGACCTATGGCCTGGCCCAGTGGGTACCCTATTTCGGGACAGGAGTGGTTTCCGAGGATCCTTATACCTTTTACAGCGACATGACCCCTTTCATGCTCTTTTCATGGGACATGAACCGTAATGATCTAAATTTGGAAGACTTGCGCCGGTTGGCCAAAGTCTGGAAGGAAGTTGCTCCCTGTTATCTTGGTGATTTTTATCCGCTGACCCCCTATTCGCTCAGTGAAGATGTGTGGCTGGGATGGCAGTTTCACAGAGACGATTTAAATACAGGAGTGGTCCAGGTTTTCCGGAGGAAGCAGAGCATATATGAAGCGGCGCGGCTCAAGTTATCAGGACTTGAAGATACAACGATCTATTCACTCCGCCGCCTTGATCAGGAAACGGAATCATTGCGGATTTCAGGAAAAGACCTCCGTGAAAAGGGGCTCCCAGTGGTCTCTACTCAGGCCCCGGAAGCACTGATCTGGGTGTATACCGGTGTGGAAGAAGGCCGAGAGTAAGTAGCAAAATCGCAATAACAAAAGATGCAGTTGTAAGGCTATACTCCTCATCGACGATAATGGCATTCGCCCACCAGGAGCAATTGTCTTTACATCACCGGTTCTGTCGCCAACTTACCACATTCAAGCGGCAACGATGTTTATTTGAACTGAATACCCCAGGATCTTCAGAAGGTCCTCACAATCTTCCCATGATAGACCAAACTGGTGGATATCGGCCACTCCAAGGCGCGATGTGACAGTTCGTAGAACGGGAGCGTCCTCAGATAGAAAATCTCCATCCATGATTGCGTTCTCAGCCCAATCAACCAGCGCGGGCAAATCAATCTTATGATGAAGATACTCCTCGATCTTGAGTGCGGCTGTCCGCTTTGTAATCTGCATGTTCTCAACCTACACTCTTATATGACCTTTGTGGATGGGATACTTCTCATGGATCTCAACCAGTGAACCAGAATCATCATAAATTTCCTGCCAGAACCGTAGTGTGTTCTCACTGGCATCAACTTCTTTCAGATAACGTGCACTCCAGCCAGATCGGCCTTGAACTTCAATCCAATATCGACGCCCCCCACACGGCAGATTAATCCAGTTTCCAAACTTTCTTTCATTATCATTCTTTGTGCTCTTTGGAGGCTATTGTTGACCTGACAGCCTCCCCTTCACCATCTGATTGACCGATCCGCCATCGAAAAGCTTCCCGGTTTGCTTCAGACGTGCCATCACCGCCCCCATGGCCTTACCCATGTCTTTTGGCGATGAGGCGCCAATTTCGGCGAGAACCTCCGCCACAATTTTCTCGACCTCATCGGAGGAAAGGCTCGCGGGGAGGTAACTCTCCAGCACTGCCAACTCGGCGGATTCATTCTCGACCAGGTCATTACGCCCCCCCCTGGTGAACATCTCGATACTTTCACGGCGTTGATTGACCAGACGGGTGATGAGCTGGATCACCTGCTCATCAGTGGGGGTTCCTTTTCCCTCTTTTTCCTTCTTGAGGATCTCCGCACGGATGCTTCTGACAGACCGTAATCTGACCTCATCATGGGCCTTGAGGGCCTCTTTGATATCTTCAGAGATTCTTTCACTGAGTGTCATGATGGTTAACCCAGGCTTGGTACAATCGAGAGGAGTGTTTCAACTTCATAGGACATCTTTGGAAGTGTGGCTTGAGCCTCCTGAAAGTTGGACTCCCGGGCTGCTGCCTCACAGATGGAGGCCAATCGTGCGAATTCCTTGGCGGCAAGATTGGAAGCGGCCCCTTTCAGCGTGTGAGCCCGGTAACGGACCCCCTCGGAATCTTTTCTCTCAACCGCCTTGGTCAGTTCAGCAATTTCCTTGTCGAGAGTTTCCACCCACTCATTCAACAGTTCAACCGCAAACTCACGGTCTCCACCTATTCGGTCAAGCAATTCCTCAAAAACAAGGGTCGGTTGGGTTGTCATCGAGTCGATCCCTTTCCTCTCCTGAGATGCCGATACAGCCTCATTCCGTCAAAGAAAGAATACCGGAAGTGGTGAGAGTTTTCCAGATTGAGATGAACCTGAGTGCAAGCATTCCTGGCAATGACCATATTGCCTCACGTAAAAAAGTATCCGAACGATAATCGTTGCCTCATTAAAA